>NZ_JAELTX010000123.1 GCF_016429065.1 Pedobacter sp. ASV17 | reverse complement strand
GGCATAATAAATATTATAGGTACCGCCTAAACTAGCCGAAATTAGACCTGAATCAAATACAATTTGAATTTCGTCAAATTCTACGGTAGATGTGAAACCAATGCTCGCACTACCGCTAAGGGGGTTAAGTATCCCTACTTTTAAAATACTTTGACTAGAAGAGTTTTGAACCGATACCCCTGCCTTATAAAGATTAATGGTAATAGCATTTAATATACCAATGTCTAATACGGTGCCCTGTCTAGAAATTTCAAAGCCTGCAAAGGTGCCTGCAGGAAAGGGCGTTGCTCCGTTGTTATGCACACTTATTCTATTACCACAGCCAACACTTAATATAGCAGGGGTATAAGTAGTAAAGTTGGTCAAACCTGCATCTACTATATTCGCAGTACTCGATACAGTTTGCCCAATACAAACTATGCCAAATGTTCCAGTACGTGCTGTCTCTATAGCTCCTTTATAGGGTGCTGTTTGGTCAGAAGTGAGTACTTGCCTACCATCTGAACAACCAGCACCCGCTGAAATAGCACTGTAAATTTTGATATCGCCAGTATTTACCCCAGAAGAGTTATTTGAGACTAGTCTTATTTCGTCGTAATCAGATCCAACGGTAGTAGTGATATAGACAGCGACCCTATTATTTGTCCCCTCTAATGGGAAAGAATTAATGGTTACTTTAGTAGTATTATTCAATTGAAAACCATCTTTTTTTACGCCGTTACGATAGGTTTCTATACTAACGGCAGCTCGCCAAGTGGGGGTAAGCGTACTAGGACTCACCCCTATAATAAAGCCCGCTTTTGTTCCTCCTTCATAAAAGAACTGAGCATCTTTTATAGTGACGTATGCTGGATTGGCCAATACAGGAAGCGCTCCTGGCATGCTAAAAGTAGCATATTGGTTAGCGTTTCCGTTATTGATGTTGGTGCCATTAGTTAACGTGACCAGCGAATTGCCAGCGTTATAAAAAGTTAGAGAAGTTTGGGAGCCAGCAAGTTGTTTAAGACACGAACCTCCTGTGTAAAGTACTTGTGCGCTAACTGAAAAGACACAAAAAAGCATAAAGCTTAAGAAGAGAGAGTAAGATTTTTTCATGAAACGTTAATTTTAAAATGAGCTACTTAAAATTACGAAAGTTCTTGACAAATGTCAAAAGGTTTTTTTTACAAAAACTCATATAGAACTGATAGCTAACAGCTGGCAAGCCACAGCGATAACCTCAACGATAAAAAAAATGTAATTCAATTATAAGATCAGAAAGCATAATGAATGCCCGCGGAGAAAAATCCAGCAACATTATATTTTAAATCTTTATATAACGGGTTTTTGTTGATTTCATCATCCGAGAGCAGCAGGTTATATCCAATTTTTGCAGATATTTTTTGCCCTTTTTTAAACCTAAAAGAATAAAGGTTAACATCGATAGCATATAGATAATCAAAATCAGCTTTATTAAGCAATGCTTGAAATCCAAAATCAACGTGAAAATTGTCTTCTTGAGGTTCATAATCTCTTCCTGAGATCAGCTTGGTGAAATAAATTGGATAGAGCGCAAAACCTCCACCCAACGTTGCAGAACTTAAATTAGAGGCAACCTTCGAATTTGCATATACAAAACTACCTACAACAAAAAGTGTTATTGGCTTTCCTACGTTGAAGTTTCTCTGAAATTCTAGCAACTGTAGGTTATTAAAATAATCACCAGTAGCGCCATCTGTAAGACCAATTTTATAACCGATACCCCAATTTGGTCTACTCCACTTCATATCCTGCGCAGACGTAAAGTCTATTGATGATAGAAACACGATGATCAATAATGATAAGTATTTAATTTTTGTCATGATCTATTTATTTAACTTAAAGCCCAGCGCCACCATTTCTTAGAGTATGAAGCAACGTATGACACTCCAGCTAAAAGACCTAACCCAGCACGAGTATTCGTTATCATCGCGGGTGTATTATTATTATCCATAATAGTAGCTACCATTACAGATCCTACAATCACTACCGCACTCCATGCAACCACTGCAACTGACTTAACAACTTTCTTAAGAAATCTACCAATTTTACCGATTAATCCATCCGATGCTTTATTTTGATATTGATTAAGTCGTTCCTGAACAGCATTATCCAACGAACTTCTCACTACAACACCAATATTATCCATCAGATTATCCGTATGCAAGGTTTCCATAGCATACAAGGCACTAACAGCAATAGAAGTTTTTTGATGAGACGTTAGATTTATATTATAATTAGTATAAGTAACATGATCATTAATAGAAGTCATTATACGGTTTCTCAATCTAATCTCTATTTCTTCAGAAGCAATATCTTCATCGACAATACCTGTCTCTTCTATTAATAGAGCCTTATCCAATTCATCTTTTGCTATACTAACCAAGTTATTTTGCAAGACCTCTAAATTCTGGGATACCACGTTACTATTGAATGGCGTTTCATCTACGAAATTACGTATGTTAATTACAGAGCCTATGGAGTTTTTGATTTCGAATACAGCTTGCTCTAGTGTCATATTTGGATCTATGTTATATTGCACTAGCTCCTGAGATACTGGAGTCCGATCTACGATATCGTATATACGTTGATATTGTTCATTGGAATAATTATCCAAGGTTTTTACATATTCGTCTACACCAATTGGAAGCAACGGAAGCTCAGAAATGCTATTCGTAGCCCGATTTAATAAACTAACCTCCTTTTTCTTTTCTAAAAAATCTGCGAAACTTTTTACTTTCTGGGAAATTACTTTTGATTGGTCTTTTGATAGATTATTACTTTCTGGCAATATACTTTTTTACATGACAGCATACAGAACGCCAATAAGGCGATTAAAAGATTTGTTTTCATAGGAATGGTTTTTAAGATTGTTTTTGGTAGACATCTGAGTTATTTTTTCATAAACATATACAATAAATTCTTAATTGTAAACAAAAAGTTACAAAAAAACACAACTATTAAAACATCTAACTAATTGATACAAAACAAAAAAGCTATAAAACATGATTCTTTCTTCTCTAAATCACCAGTGTTATATTTCAAATTTATATATAGCAAGTTTCGGATTTCATGACACAGCAACTAAGCCTAAATTGCAGTTGTAAAAAGATATTGAAAATATGGAAATCGAGAATTGTTTATTGAATGATGTTGGAGAAATTTTATCGCTCTATGAAGCGGCAAGAAATTTACAAATCCAAAGGAAAATGGTGGTCTGGCCAACCTTTGAAGCATCCTTTATTTTACAGGAAATAAAAGAAGGACGACAATGGAAAATAGTTTCAGACCATTTAATAGCCTGCAATTGGGTAGTTACTTTTGAGGATAAAGAAATTTGGGGAGAAAAAGACAAGAATGATGCGCTCTACATTCATCGCATCTGTACCCATCCTACGTTGCGAGGAAACAGATATATTGAAGAGATTGTAAAATGGTCAAAAAAATATGCAAAACAAATGGGAAAACGTTTTATCCGTTTAGATACTCTGGGCAACAATACCAAACTGATCGCACATTATACCTCAGCAGGATTTGATTTTTTAGGAATGGTTGAATTAACAGACACCACAAAATTACCAGACCATTATCAAAAAGAACCAAATTGTTGTCTTTTTGAAATTGACTTGCAGAGCGAAAACAGCTAAACTTAGCGTAATTGCTAGAAAATTACATCACCTATTATGCTTCGACAATTAGTCTGTCTAGCGAATTATTACGACGGTGAACCAAACTTGCCAACAGTTCAAGTGGCTCAACGTAGTGCGGGTTTTTACTGATTTTCCCATTCATAATCACGTACGGGTGCGTAAGTAGCACATCCGTAATGGCCTTACCACTAAAATTATTCACATCATACATACAAATTAGCGAACAAGAATGTTGTGGGGTGAGTAGATTTAGGCTAGCTTCGTATTCCATCAGTTCATCTGTTCCTGGCAAGTTCTTTAATGCCCACACCATGTCGCCACAGGCCCTTACGCTATCATACCCTGCCCTCTTTGCTGCCAAAAGTGTTTGTTCAAGCATCTTATACATTTTTTTAGCGGCAAAACTTCCGCCTTTAATGTAGGTGTTTTCTGATGCCAAAACTTCCAACTGTCCTGTTGCCAATTTCCCAGCCAAAGAAATTCCCGTAGCCGACAGATGGCTACAATGTTCACGATGACGATCACCTTCAAGAATGTTAATGACCTTTTCATTGTTGTCCAATCCTTCCTTGATATAGGGAATGATGACCTCATATTGTTCTTCTTTTGAATCAAAGAAACCACAAATGTGCATTGGAGTTGAAAGCAACTCTCCGCAAACGGTGAATGGTGTTTGTTCTGGCATGGTATAAAGTTAGCATTAATACATTGCCTTCCCATTAGTTGATATTATATTTCTAATCAATTTTTAATACAAGCACAATAAATGGGAATTATTGGTGTTTATATTACTGAGAGCGTTAATTTAGATGGCGGGGACAAGGCGGTATGCTAAGTCCCCGTTTCTTTTGATAACATGCCAGTTTAAATTAAGACTATGCCCTCAATTTGTAGACTCAACTACAAATCAATCAATAATCACATTCACGCCTTGCTCAGTCAATTTTTTAAGTCCGTCCTTCATCGTTTGGATTTGTTCAGAGGAATGTGGGTGCCAAATCGCTACTTCGCCAATCACCCTAAAAGGATGAACGGACCGATAGGACATGGTTGGATTTCCTGGAAATTTCTTATCCGTTACGTTAGGATCATCTTCTACCTCGCCTGTGGCTTCCACCAGATAAATTCTTTGACGTCTGCTGCCCAAGGCCAGTTCAGCGCCCCAAATTGCCGCAGTGATGGTAGCCGCAACATACACATGGCTCAGTTTCCTATCCGCATAATTACACTGGAAGCCTACTGAAATAAGATCGCCAACTTTCAGGTCTGCCTTTGTACCGTGAAAAAAAGTTTGCTGAAATGGATGATGCACTAAGTTGTTTAGAGTGGGCTCTTCGTTCGTTTTATCCATGGTTTAATCGTTTTTAGTACTCTGCCAATGGCCTAGTAAAAATAGGAATTTTCAATTACCGGCACATCATCGTAGAAAAAATGAAACCTACCTTGCTCAAGATTGATCATCCATCTTTTTTAATTTGTACTTTTAATAAAAGACTACAGATGTGATATGCTTAAACATAAGGAATATATCAAATTCATCTTTTTCCTATTTCTATTGATATGGTCGATCCAAGGCTTTGCCCAAAACGAAAATTTTGCTTCAGACCGTCCGGGACTAAGCGATGCTCCAGATTTGATTGGCAAAAACCAATGGCAAATCGCTTCAGGTTTTGACCTTTCTCAATATAATCACTATCAACTATGGCAGCTATCTACCAACACCTTAAAGTTTGGTATTTCAAAACGTTTAGAAGCTAGAATGGATTTCGGTATACAATATGATCGGAACCAGCACATCTACGGAACGGTAGGCCCGTCTTTTGGCATAAAAGGACTATTGTTACCTGCCAAAGGGATTATCCCTAAAACAGCAATAATTGTTGAGTTTTACCCGCCGCCTTTTTCCAGTCAACAACAAGGATCAGGCTTAGCGCTGGAACTGTGTTTCGCCAACAATTGGGGTTCAAATAGTTTGTATTATAATTTCGGCTATGATCAGATAAACATTTCCTCTAAGAGCGCCTATAGTGTCCTACTGGGATATCAGCGTCAATTTAATAAAAAATTTGCTGCCTTTACCGAATTTTATGGCTTTTTTCCTTCGCAAACCAACAGCAACAACTACGTGATGGATATTGGCGTAACCTATCAATTGAATAAGAAACTACAGTTAGACCTCACTGTAGGACGAGATCTTTCCAAGCCTAGTGGAAATAGCTTTTCTCAAGGCGGGGTAACTTATAATTTTTAAGTTTTAAGCTGACCCAATTACCGCGTCATATTCGGGCTTCATTTAACATTAATTAACATTATATTCATTAATCCTTAAGCCTTTTCTCGTACTCTAAATGGTAGCTTTTCAAATAAAAAGCATACTAAATTTCAATTCATGAAAACGTTGAGTAAATCAATCGTAAACCTAACAGTGATAGGTTTACTGGTTATCGGATCGGTGGGGATTGCAAATGCACAAAGAGGTATTTCAAGGAGTGGTTTTCACAGAAGTTATGGAGGTAGACCAAGTTTTGGCCGACCTATATACAACAGCCATATCAGGGTAGTTCCTAGAGTGTATTTTAATGCAGGTTTGCGTTACAATCGTGCCATGTGGTTGGGCAGCCTGCCTTATGGAAATTATCCTTTTTTTTACGGAGTAAATCCCTATTATTATTTCGGAGGTGTTTTTTATGAACCCTCTACACGCAATGGCTATCAAGTTGCGTCAGCTCCAATAGGAGCCGAAGTGCCAAGTCTTCCTAATGACGCCAATCCATTGGTTATCAATGGTCAGTCCTATCTTGAATATGGAGGGGTGTATTATATCCAACTGAATAAAACCGACGGCATCATAACCTATATGGTTGTTGGTAGAGACGGCACACTAGACACCAAAGCGTTAGACATTACACAACACCTTGTTGCAGTAGTTGGAGATGTGACCGCCAACCTACCTCAAACAGCTAAAAAAGTAAAAATTGATGGCAAGAAATATTGGGTAACACCCTCAGGAATTTATCTTGAAAAAATTAAAATTGGATCTCAAAATGGTTATCGCGTAGCCAAGGTGTGAAATTCTCCAATGAATTAAAAAGAAGACTGTTCATTATCAAAATGAGCAGTCTTTTTGGTTACTAGCTCTGATCGTGAAAAGTACTATAGAGCTACATCATAAACGCTAAAAAAATTACCGTTGCGGATACTGGTACAACAGCTACGTTAATAAAGACCAACATAAGATGATGCTAGTGGCAGAGATATGATAATTTCAGTGCCCTCAGCATTTGAATTGATGTTCGTTTCCCCATTTAGATATTGTATCCTCCTTCGAATTGATTCCAATCCTATCGTGTTACCACTTGATTTTTTTTCATCCAATCCAATGCCATCATCGCTAATGGTCAACATTAAATGATCTTCTTCACTATAAATGAGGATGTCGACATGTTTAGCCTTAGCATGCTTAATGATATTGGTAATGGCTTCCTGAATGATACGGAGCAAGGCAATTCTTGTGTCGGTATCCACATTAACCAATGAATGATCGTCAATATGGATCGTTTTATGGTAACGATTGTTTGGCAAAGCATGGTCTGTTAATAGCTTCACCTGCTTTTCAAAAGAAAGTTCCTGCGATTTGTCAGACGCATTAAACCAATCATGGCTTTTATTTCTAACCTTTTCATAGGTTTTTGCCATGTTTTCACGCAAAGAAATAAATTTATTTCTCAATGTTACGTCAGCAACGTCCATTGATAATGCTTCTAATTGATGTGTAAAAGCCGCTATAGATGCGGAAAGCCCATCATGAAGGTCCTGCCCCAGCCTTCGTTGTTCGTCCCGCACCGCCTGGTGCTTCGCTTCTTCCATGGCAATGATCTGCATGTTTGCAACATTATTAAGCGCTTCTATTTGTACTTTGGCCTTTCTACTTCGATATACCATTGTTAAATAGATGATGAGGATAAGAACGGAAGCGGAAATTGAAATGATAATCAGCCAGTTGGTTCTATCCTGCTTTATTTTCTCTGTTTTTTGAAGTTCGATACTGCTGTGCTCTGCTTGCGTGTAGGCGTAGAGCAGGTCGCTCGTTTCGGCCATCAAAGTTCCCTGTAAATTCCTTTCGTGTTGCAAGGCATCGCTAATATATTGGTAAGCATCTTTATAATTACCGTTTAATGCTTGCAACTTTGCTTTGAATTCCTCAAGGTCCGCACTTTGGCTTTTTCCAAAATTTGGCGAAGCTTCATATCTGTTGATATAAGCGAGAAGGCTATCGGGCTTTTTCAAGTTTAAAAAGTTCTCAATCCGCATACGTACCAAGTTGATATCAATAAAATTCGTCGCTTGATCTTTGTAGGTTGTTTTTAACCCCTCCATACGATGTAGTAATTTTGCGGCAACATCATACCGTTGTTGGAAATTGGCCAGAGAATGTTCCATGTCAATCATCAAAAGATCATTATAAAGCATACGGCTTCTCGCCATTGGATATTTGCTTTGAATGGCCTTACCTATTTGCTTTGCTAAATTTGCTGTTTTAAACACTTCCGCAGTATCGTTCTTCTTAATATAGCCCATTAAGGTTGGCGATAGGATATACATTGCATTTAGTGCGATGGAATGGTCAATTTTATTTTTTTCGACGAGTTTTGGCAGGCTTTCCAGGTAGTTCCTTTCCTTTTCAAACACGGCGATTACCTTGTCATAAAGTCGCTGTTCCTGATAGATCTTACACTTTTGCAATTGCTCTAAAAGTGGGTTCTGTTCGCCTTCTCTTTTATATTCTTCGGTAATTTTTTCAGCATAATACATAGATGCTCCCTTTTTTTTGAACATGCGGGCATTATTAAAAAAAAGCATGAAGTAACTTTTGCGGGCATAACTATATTTAGGAATATCCCAGGCAATTGCTTCATAAAGACTTAAGAGATTGACCAATTCCTTGGTTTCAAAATGCCGTCCTTCAGAAAGCAATTGATGTGTCAACGAATCGGCCTTAATAAGATATTGATCTGCTGGTAAACTACCCGTTTTGTAAGCCCTACCCAGTTTGTCGAATTCTTTTTGGGCCTGATCTGCCATTTGGCTGCTGGCCTTGTTAACCTGAGCGAAAAAAAATAGAAATAACAATAAAAAGAAAGGTTGGCTTTTTAGTGAGAAGTTAAATTTGTGGTTCATGAAGTTGTATTAATGGGCTAGTTTAGATCAGTTCCTGCTTGCGTGCATACGACAGTAACTCTGTAATGGAATTTACATTGGCTTTGGCCATCATTTTGCGCCTATGCGCTACAATAGTATGTTTGCTTAAATAGGTTCGTTCGGCAGTTTGGGCAATAGACAATCCGCCTGCAAAATACTGTAAAAT
Source organism: Pedobacter sp. ASV17 (assembly GCF_016429065.1). GTDB lineage: Bacteria > Bacteroidota > Bacteroidia > Sphingobacteriales > Sphingobacteriaceae > Pedobacter. The sequence goes on along the minus strand of NZ_JAELTX010000123.1, from coordinate 5,950 downwards.
ATCCAGTTCTCTTGCTGAAAAAGGGATGACGGTTGAAACCGAATTGATTTCGTGGATCAATGGACTGATGTACTGCTGACCATTATCTATGGTATTCAGGCATTCCAATATCGAGTCGAACCCCGATGACTTACTTACAAAACCATTGGGTTTATAGCTAAGAATATTTGCAATGGCTACTGGACTAACGACTGAGCTCATTACAATAATAACTATATTTTTATTTAACCGCTTAGCCTCATTAATTAACGGAAGCCCATTCTTATTTTTCAAATAGTAATCTATAAATAGATAAACGCGGGTTTTGGAATTTTTGATTAAGAACTGTGTTAATTCTCTTTCCTCACTGAGTGTATGTACTGCACAAAAAAGTTCTAAACGTTCAATTAGTGCAGCAAAGGAATCGGCAAATAAAAGGTGATCATCAAATACAATTGCTATCGCATCTTTCCTGTTCATATGCATCTTCTATATACAACTGAAACGGCAAAAACATAAGGATAATGTTTGATTTTGAATATCATATGCTAGGCTTTATATAATTAACAATGGTGATGATTCTCTGCTATTTGCATCTTATTGAATTTTTTTCAGAAAGAGAAATTCGCTCAAAAATGCAATTATTATTCTCATCTCAAAATAGCAATAATTTGCTATTTATTCAAAAAAGGCAACATGTTATTGCCTTAATTCTAATGACCTACTTCGCTTTGGTTTCATCTGTATTAGCTTTGGTACCAACACTGTTAGCCTAGCGAATAACATATAATTTAAGATGCGACTAATCATTAAGAATGTGGAGGATGCTTACATCGGTCCTGCTGCTGAATCGAGCCGAGTAAATGTACACGTTTCGGGAATAGAGCCTGATGATGTACTATTCCAAATAGATATTAACCACATTATAAACTACTATGGCATCACAGAATTACTTGATTTTATAGGTGATCACGAAATCAGATCTCACCTTATGGATTCGGAAGAGCCATGTAGCTGTGAAAAAAAACAATAAGATTGAATTCAATTGGCTTCAAATAGTAGCGCATAAATTCCGTCGCCAACACATCTTACATAAACATCATGCCTAGATAAACAAATATGACATCAACATCAGATAATTGCTTCGTTACTCATGGCAAAAGAACAGAAAACTTCAGTTGACTTTAACAGAACGGCCATCGTGCCAGACTTTCAACTATGCTACCAACCTATCTCGACAACGGTGATGATTAGATATACCAATCACCTTTTTCATCAAGATGAGCTGTATCATATTTTTGATTACATGCATCAAGTGATGCCGAAAAATCTTGACCGTAAACCAGAACTGCGGAGGGAATTTTGGGGAATTTTGGGAAAAAAAATAAACTCCACAATAAAAGCGATTTTTCGATTGGATAATGCATCGTTAAGAATTAAAATTTTAATTCTTTCAAAATGCAACTTTAATACATTTCTGTCCAACGAATTAAGTTTTGAAGAAATTTCATGGACAAACACACCCCACATCTCTTATAATCTGGCACAGAATTGGTCACGAGTATAAAACTTTTTGGAATAAAAAATACATCACATATCTCAGCTCTAACTCTCTTTTATGACTCTCAATCCCAAAAATCCAGCCCTATGCTGGCAAAAGTATCTTCATTATAAATCGCACACTTTTCAGATTAATCACATATGAGTAAACTACTACGTTACGTTTTATTAGTATCGTTATGGCTTGGCTTTTACATCAACGCCCAGGCCCAAAACTGTACGGTCAATGCGGGAATCAATACGACGGTTTGTCCTGGAAGTCCCTTTGTACTTAATGGTCAGGCCAGCGGTCTTTTCGCCTCAGGCGGAACGGCAGTTTGGTCGCAGGTGTCGGGTCCCTCTGTCACCATCAGCCCAAGTACAATTTCAGGCACTGCAGTTACCGCTACAGTATCAGGATTTACCACCGATGTAAACTATGTATTCCGTTTAACAGCCAAATGTACCGATGGGTCATTGGTTTACCAAGATGTAACGTATGTAGTTTCCAGCTTGGGTACGGTTAATGCAGGGCCAGATAATTATGCTTGCCCTGGTACGTATGTATTGCAAGGTTCCCCACTAGGAACAGGCGAAACTGGTATTTGGACAAAAATATCGGGAACGGGACCAGATCCCAATCCAGCTACGATCAACAGCCCTAATGCTACAATTACGTTTACCGCTAATTCGAGCGTTCAATCAGCTACTTACAGATGGACCGTTTCTAAAACTACTGGAGGAAATACCTGTAGTGCTTTTGATGATGTGGTCATCACAAACTTAGGCACCCAGCCAGTAAATGCGGGTGCTGATATTATTAAAGATTGCTATAATATAACAACGAGTACACCATTATCAGGATCTTTTGCAGGTTCCAATACCACTTATGGCCAGTTGGCTCAATGGACTTTGGTAAGTGGACCATCCACTCCAACCATTAGCAATACCAACGTATACAACCCTACTGTTTCTAATTTGGTGGAAGGCACCTACATCTTTCGTTATACGGTAACAGGTCCCTGCTATAGCGGATCTGATGACGTAGCTGTTATTGTGGCACCAGCATCGCAAAGTTTAACAGCTCCAGGAGGCTCTACCCAAACTTTTTGTGATGGGCGCACATCAGTAGTGCTTACAGGCCCTAAGGCATTATATGCCAATGAGGTTGTACTTTGGGAGAAAGTAAGTGGACCTGGTACGCAAACTTTTAGCACTACAAATTCGAACAGCACCACCGTAAGTGGACTAAGTGGCGCCCCTGGTGCTAATTATGTATTCAGATACACCATTTCCAATTCGACAACTAACTGTACCAATAGTGGCACTTATAATGTGCAATTCCGTGGAGCTCCTGCCATAACCATCACCACTCCTAATACCAACCCTCACTTTTTGGCATGTAACACAACTTCTTTAACAGTTAATTACACTACCGCCAATGGAACAGCAACTCAATATGCATTGATTAGCGCTCCTGCAGGATCAACACGCCAAACAACCATGGGCGGATTGAACAATTGGACTACAGCCCCTAACTCAGGCACCAACTTAACAGGTTTCGATAAAATAGGTACTTACATATTACGCTACCGTAGAAATACCGATAACGGCTTGGGCGGATGTGAGGATGCTTATGCCGAGATTACTGTAGTTGTTTCTGCCTCACCTACGGCTTCTAATGGAGGTACTAAACAGGTTTTGGCTTGTAATGTATTCAATACCAATTTAGCAGGTAACTTACCTACTTCGGGTACAGGTAAATGGAGTCAAGTGAGCGGTCCAAATAACGCTAATATTGTAAATCCTTTATCAAATACTACTGCTGTAACCAGCATGATTAACGGCACCTACTTATTCCGCTGGATTGTTTCTGGTGGAGAGGGTGCTTGTACCAATACTCAAGCAGATGTTGAGGTGGTAGTGGCAGCACCTGCACCAACTACTTCGGCTGCAGGCCTCCCACAAACCGTATGTAACAGTACGCCAGTATTGCTAGATGGAAACGAACCTGTATTAAACGAAGTGGGCACATGGACGGTGGTAAGAACCATAGGAAATGCCGCAGCTCCAGAAGTGACCTTTTCTCCTAATGCCAATTCACCGAAAGCAGTTATAAACGGCTTGCTTGCCAGTACTTCTTATACATTTAAATGGACCATTAACAATGCTTGTGGTAGTTCTTCTAGCGATGTGATCATTGAAACTTCGGGAACAGCTGGTGCCAAACAAGCAACAGCAGCCATCTCTACCGGCACTACTTGTCTTGCCAGCGGCACAAGTAGTATCACTATGGCTGGTAACCAGCCTACGAATGGCGAAGCAGGTGCTTGGTCGTTAATTAGCGGCCCCAACACACCAAATATCACTAATGCATCATTATATAATACTACCGTAACAGGATTGATCGATGGAACCTACGAATTCCAATGGCAATTATCACGCAACGGATGTACAGCAACAACTGCCCGTATCAAAATTACCATATCGGCTCCGGTAACTACTGCTAACGCGGGGACTGGACAAAATATCTGCGGTACATCAGTGACCCTGAATGGCAATCAACCAAGTGTAGGTACGGGTACGTGGACACAAGTTGCAGGTCCTGGTGGCGCTGTAATCACAAATGCATCTTTGCGCAATACCACGGTAACTGGTTTAAACGAGGGGCGTTATATTTTCAGGTGGACCATCAGTAATGGTACCTGTACGTCTAGCGTTGCTGAAGTGACCATCAATGTTTCTCAACCGCCATCGGTAGCCGATGCAGGAACAGACTTTGAAGTTTGTAATTTAACCACAACAACCCTGAATGCCGTTCCAGCAACGGTAGGAACAGGTTACTGGTCGGTTGTAGGTGGTCCAAATATCCCTACTTTCTCTAACACCAACAGTGCAAACACCACTATATCAGGTTTGATATTTGGCCAATATACTTTTAGATGGACCATACGTGGAGGAATTTATTGTACCCCTTCTACAGATGATGTAGTAGTGATGGTAACCAGCAATGCAAATGCTGGAGCAGACCAAAATCTTTGCGCCCTGACTTCTGCAACCTTAACTGGAACCAATCAAAGTACGGGTACATGGACCCAAACGGGAGGTCCTGCAGCTACCATTACCACTACTTCTGCAAATACCGCCATTGCAAGTGATTTAACCCCTGGAGCAAGTTATCAATTTACTTACACCATTGCGGCAACAGGTTCATGTCCTCAAACCAGTGATGACATGATAGTAAACATTTCGGCACTACCATCTGCTGCTGATGCAGGACCAGATCAAAATCACTGTAGCTTAATTGCTGCTCCAGTTACCTCGGTTACCTTGGCTGCCATTGTCCCAGTTTCGGGTACTGGCTCATGGAATGTGATTGAAAAACCTACTGGCAGTCCAACACCAACATTTTCGAACGTTAATAGTGCTACTTCTACCTTCGGCAATTTGAGAGCTGGAACTTACATGCTAGAATGGATTGTATCTAGCGGTAGTTGCACAGGGGCCAACTCTAACAGAGATATTGTAAAGATCACTATTTATACTGAACCTGATAATGCCGATGCGGGCATAGACCAAAATGCGGCTTGTACCAGTAAAGTTGAACTTTCTGCAAGGACACCAGCTTTAGGTAGAGGCATAGGTACTTGGAGCATTGTTTCACAACCCGTTGGTTCAAATGCCAGCTTTAGTGCCATCAATTCGCCAGCAACAGCAGTGAACAATACCATTACTGGTACTTATGTTTTCCGTTGGACCGTTTCAAATGGCTCTCCTACCTGTACTCCTAAAACAGATGATGTTACAGTAGAAGTAACCAGTGTGCCTACTACCATTGCTAGCGTTGGTGCTAACCAACAAGTTTGTAATGTAGGTTTTCCTGGAACGCCTACTACCGGCACAGCTTTAACGGGCAATGCCCCATCTGGCACAGAAACAGGAACTTGGACTTTTGTAAGTGGACCAACTACGCTTACCGCAGCCAACTTCAACGATATCAATTCGCCTGTTGCTACGGTGACAGGTTTAGCGCAAGGGACTTACATCCTTCGTTGGACCATTGTACCTACTTCAAATCAAACCTCTGCAGACTGTCAGTCATCTGCAAACTTAACCATCACGGTGGCTAACCAACCTACTACAGCTATCGCGGGAGCAAATCAAGAGATCTGTCTTTCTGAGCCAGTAACTTTGGCCGCCAACACCATTACTTCGGGTATCGGAACTTGGTCTGTAGTGAGCAAACCTAGTGGAGCAGTTAATCCAGTTTTTGCAAATCCTAATTCGCCAACTTCGGCAGTAAACGGATTTATAGCAGGTACTTATACTTTACGTTGGACAAGCAGTAATGGTAGCTGTACCAATAGCACTTCCGATATGACGATTACCGTAAAATCTTGCGACATCGCCATTGCAAAAGCAACAAGCACAC
>NZ_JAELTX010001006.1 GCF_016429065.1 Pedobacter sp. ASV17 | reverse complement strand
AAAAAAAAAAAAAAAAAAAAAAAAAAAAAAAAAAAAAAAAAAAAAAAAAAAAAAAAAAAAAAAAAAAAAAAAAAAAAAAAAAAAAAAAAAAAAAAAAAAAAAAAAAAAAAAAAAAAAAAAAAAAAAAAAAAAAAAAAAAAAAAAAAAAAAAAAAAAAAAAAAAAAAAAAAAAAAAAAAAAAAAAAAAAAAAAAAAAAAAAAAAAAAAAAAAAAAAAAAAAAAAAAAAAAAAAAAAAAAAAAAAAAAAAAAAAAAA
>NZ_JAELTX010001005.1 GCF_016429065.1 Pedobacter sp. ASV17 | reverse complement strand
TTAAAGCACAATTAGGGCCATTGTCGGCACAGTATTTCCAGAACCCCTATCTGGCCAATCCCGCCATGGCGGGAGTCAATCAGGGATTGGAGGTTTCGCTAGGCTATAGAAGTCAATGGAGCAGGATCCCCGGCGCACCCGAGCAACAGGCATTAACCCTTGGCTACGGCAAAGACCGCACGGGCTGGGGCGTTAACCTCTACCTGGACAGGGCAGGTCTACAACGGCAGTTAAGGGCGCTGGCCAGCTACGCCTATCATT
>NZ_JAELTX010001004.1 GCF_016429065.1 Pedobacter sp. ASV17 | reverse complement strand
TTAAAGCACAATTAGGGCCATTGTCGGCACAGTATTTCCAGAACCCCTATCTGGCCAATCCCGCCATGGCGGGAGTCAATCAGGGATTGGAGGTTTCGCTAGGCTATAGAAGTCAATGGAGCAGGATTCCAGGAGCACCCGAGCAACAGGCATTAACCCTTGGCTACGGCAAAGACCGCACGGGCTGGGGCGTTAACCTCTACCTGGACAGGGCAGGTCTACAACGGCAGTTAAGGGCGCTGGCCAGCTACGCCTATCATT
>NZ_JAELTX010001003.1 GCF_016429065.1 Pedobacter sp. ASV17 | reverse complement strand
CCCCCCCCCCCCCCCCCCCCCCCCCCCCCCCCCCCCCCCCCCCCCCCCCCCCCCCCCCCCCCCCCCCCCCCCCCCCCCCCCCCCCCCCCCCCCCCCCCCCCCCCCCCCCCCCCCCCCCCCCCCTTTCTAATGATCCGCCCACCACCGAGATCTACACACCGGCTCAGTCGTCGGCAGCGTCAGATGTGTATAAGAGACAGGTACTTTTATTTGGTGATCCACAGCCATACACGCAAGAAGAATTGGATTTCTTTGAGAAGGACATCG
>NZ_JAELTX010000122.1 GCF_016429065.1 Pedobacter sp. ASV17 | reverse complement strand
CAAATGCCTGTTCGGGAACTGCTCCTGCTAATGCACCCTGTTTCCATAAGTTGGAAAGGAAATTAGAAATCATGGCCTTAACGGTAATCCAAGTGTTGGCATCATTGGGTTCAAATATATACGACCTCGCTGCAGCCTTGATCGATTGCTCAATCATAATCAGTGTCCTTCTCACATTGATGTATTTCCAATCTTCACTATTTCCATCTAAAGTTCTGCCTCCCCAAACCAAAGTACCTTGTCCCTTGAAGGGACGAATTACATTCACCGATTTTCCGGTATAAGGATCTACGTTGAAATTTTCTTGCGCCTGCGAAGAAATGTTGACCATTGGGCTATTTACTTCATTTAACGAGTAGTTTGCTGGTGCTTTCCATACGCCACGATTATTATCAACCATGGTATACAAACCTGCCATTGCTGCACTTGGAGGCATCTCATTAATTAAAATAGTAGCTTGCTCCAATAAAACACGATAAATGGCGCTTGATGATTTAAGTGCTAAGTGATGTTTCTTTTTTAAGCTGGCTATTTGGTCAAGCTTGTCTTGATAGGTTTCTACAATAACAATTGCGCCATCACCTTTGGCGGCATCTTTTTTGTCCTCAGCCTTTGGTTCTGGTTTAGGTGCAGGCTTTTCTTCTTTTGTTGTATCTGTACTTTTCTTTACGGGGTTTAACTTATCAGCTTCCGTTTTAAGCTTAGTATAATTGGTATCATATTTGGCAAAAATATCGGCCATTTCTGGCTCCAAAATAGTTTTTAAGGTATCTGCGAAATTCTCAAAAGTGATTTCATCAGAAGGGACAATACTTGTGTTTAACCAGGGATAGTAGGCCGCCCCATAATTTAACCAGTTTTCTCCAATGCCATTACGGAATTCTTCCACCACCTCATCTGGCTTTTCATCGCTACGATGCTTTTTAAGATCAAATACTCCAAATCGGCTTTGCATTTTTCCGCAGTGCAACAACACATTTTTATAAAAAGAATAGGCCCCAGCTCCCAAGCTTACAACATCTGGCATTAACACTAGTGTTGGTTCCTGTTCGTTGCCTAAAATTTCAAATGGTCCTTCCGGATTTTCTTCCGTAGCCATAAAGTCCGAAGTTTTAACTTCTTTGGATGCTTCGTTACCGTAAAGTCCTACAGATAGAATTACACAGGGACCTCCGCCATTGGCATAAAACAAGCGGATACTGTTAAAAAAGTAAAGCTCATTGTTTGCGGCATATTTTATGACCCAGTCGGCATTGCTAAGCCTAAAGGTAGGGCCAACGTAATCTGCTGCCTTGGCTGCTACCTCAAACTTGGGCCTAAATGCACCGCCAAAACTTTCTACATACTCTGCAAAAGAATTAATCTTTGTGGGTACGCGTAAAAGGGACTTGCCATTTCTTTCGGCCTTGTAGGTGTAGCCAATAAACGCTGGTATTGCAGTTTCTACTGCTACCGCGGAATTTGGAAAAGCGTTTTTTTCCTCAATGTAAACGCCTGGTGATCTGTAATTTGCCATAGAAGCGATTGAATTTTAGATAATTAAATAATGATTTCTGAATACTTATGATCTCCCTCTTCGTCCTCTGATTGAGGTAAAGAAGAAATATAGGCATGGTTAGGATATTGGAGCGCTCTAATCACTATCTTATTTCTCTTGGCTCCCTCTACATCTCTTTCGAGCAGCTGGTAACGTATTGTTGTTTTATTGGTTAGTTTAATGGGTGCTGGCGACACAAAAAATGCAGCCTGTTGTCCCGAAGGCAAAATGAGGTAGTTCGGTCCATCAAAAATGGTCTGCGTTTCGTTGTCCATAATCATAGGATGCTCCACCGATCTAGCCTCATTGCTTGCCAAGATATAACGCCAATAGCGGGCTAAAGCTTCAAACTTAATGGTATAAATATCGCGTAAGCCTGGTTTTAATTTCAGCACAAGGTGACCAAATGGCTTAGCAAGTCCCTGACTTTTAAAAAATCTTAATGGATAGGCAAACAGTGCCTTATTGCTCACCACTTCGCCCGAGTGCAAATTTTCACGAGCAACATGACTATTGCTGAAATAAAAAACATGCTTGCTAATGTCGGTGTTAAATGTATTGGTATAGTTGAACAGTTCCTTATCTTCAAGCTTTAATACAAAATGAAGGGAAAGTTCCTTCGTTAATAAACTAGCTTTTGATCTGTCGCTACCACCATGTTCCTTATCAAACAAAATCATAAAACCGCCAGGCCATTTGCGGAATTCGAGACCGAAATTTTTTAGTATAAATGTGGTTTCCCCTGTTGGATAAATATCAAAAGCCGAGAAAACTCCATCATAGAATTCATGTTCAAAACGAACCTCGGTCAATATTTGATAATTCATTTTCATCCGCCAGTAGAAGAGTCGTGATCAATATTGCTAATGGTTGGGCGGTACTCCCTGATGATGGAGTCATCGATATTCAGCATCCGCATTTTATATACCACACTGGGCATGTATTTAGCCCCTAAACTGGCCCAAATGTTATTTACCTGATCTTGGGAATAGCTTTGTAGGTCAAAAATCAATTTCTCGATCCTATGATCCAGTGCAGGGGAATTTTGCTGGTTAAAAACATTTTTCCCTTGAAAAAAAGCAAGTATGAATGAAATAAATCGAAGTGATTCTTCATAGTTTCCGCGACTAAAATAGGCGGAGAACATTAAATAAAGATTTAGCTGTAAAGGGTCAGAAGCTACTACAGGTATTTTGGTGATACCCTGAGTACGGATAAAAGAATTTTCCTTTTCGATATTAATGAGTGTAAGGATAATCTTATTGGTACCGTCTACAGCGGTGTCGCCTTTGTGGTCAACAATTGCCGATAATACGACCTTGTCTTCCTTGACTTTAAGTTTATTCCTAAAATACTCGTTAATTTCTTCGGATATAAAGTTGAGCGCTTCGAAGATCATTAATTTAGTGTTCTGATAATTTATACTTACATTGTTTCTGGATCGGCTAAATTTAATTTATATGTTACCTCAGTAAGGTTATTGGACAATTGATTTGGTTAGTGTTTTGTAACGTTAGGAAAAAAAAATATGAATAATATTTTTTAGTCTTTTTTTTTTCTAACATTTGAAGGAAACTTTTTAACAATCTGATGATCAAACGTCTCTCAATTATTATCATCATCTTTATGGGTATTGGTTTGGCTAGCCACGCACAGGTGAATCCCAAAAATGTCCCTAAAGTTACCGAACAGGTCACTAAAGAAAAGAAAAGCTTATTAAAGCGGCTTTCGGATGCGCTAAAATTCACCAAAAATGCTCGCCAAAAAGAACGTGTCAGAATCATCGCCATTATTGACACTATGCTTAAGGATTCTCTTTTCTTATCTGGAAAGGAATACAGTCAATCTCAAAAAATACTGAAAGATAGTTTGTGGGCCAAACTAGGTAACCTCCAATTGGCCATTGAAAAAATAAAGGCCGAACAGGAAAAGCAAAAAGACAAACCGATTATTCCTTCGGGCGGCGAAACACCTGCCAAAGAAACGAAAGAAGAAGACGAGAAAGTAAATAACGACCAATACATAGAATCACTCATCAGTGCCATCTTAGATAAAGAAAAAGTTCCAGATCCCACAAAAGCAACGAAAAGGCAACAGCAACTAGCCCTCATTAAAAAATTGCTGATTGAGCCCGCTTCGTATAAAGATACCCTCAAACATGAGGATAAAACTGGTAAGCTGATCCATCTGTTTGAGAGGCAACGAACGGTTAAACTAAAACATGCCGCAGAAGTTTGGGGCTTTCTTCCATCCAATAGCAGCGAAATTGAGCTCAATTATCGTTTGTACAGCGCTATTGTAGTAGATGGTTTTATGCTCAATGGTGCAACAGGCAGGAACATGAACAACTTACAGCTTGATAACAGCGAGTTGTATCATCGTACAAAAGCCATGGGGAATACCCTGATATTAAACATAAATGCATCGAGCAAGGAAACAAATGCCTTTTTACAGAGTAGCTTTGCACAAGAACAATTTACTGCTAAAATTGCCACAACACTTGCGGCCAATTACATGGGAGGCCTTAACATTCAGTTTTCAGGGGTAAATCAGTTGCTTTCTAAACCATTGGTAAAATTCATCAGCAACCTATCTAAAGCGTGTAAAAAAACAAGCAAAAAAATTAGTCTTAGCATTACCGTACCAGCTTTCGATGTATACAAAGGCTATTCCATTAGTGCATTGTCTCCTTTTATAGATAAGTTTTTGATTGACTTTACCCAAAAACTGCCAGAAAATGGCCAACCATTGGCGCCATTAAAACAACAAAGCGATTATAGTATAGAAACCTGCGTATCTCGTTATTTAAGTGACGGAGAGCAGAACCCTGCCAAATTCATGATCCTATTACCTTTTTATGGCATAAAATGGGACATCAATGAAATGGGTAAAGCCAATAACCCCGACATCCTTTCTTACTCCAGAATAAGATCTGGATATCAATTCGTACCAGTTACTTATGACCAACAAACAGCAAACGCCCTCATTGAATTGACTGATTCTACAGGGAAACCCCATACCAAAATATGGTTTGATGACGAAAATACGCTTGGCCAGAAATTTGATTTTGCATTGAATGACGGGCTGGGAGGTGTTGCCATATCCAACCTCACTGCCGATGTGGGCTACGGCGAACTCAGCGACGAACTGGCCTATAAATTTCTTGTTCCCGATACCAATACGGTTGCAGAAATAGATTTGACTTATAAGAATCAAAAATTTGGCTGGGATTACATCGTTAGAAATCTTAAGACCTATTATTTTGTGCTGGGCAACCCCTGTCATTATACACACGACATTGTGGACCGTACCTTATTAAGCTATATCAATATCATCTTAATTGCCATTTGTACCATTTTGGGGTTTTATTGCTGCGCTAAACTCCGATCTGAAGGAAATGATTGGGCTTACAAAAAACCACTACTGGTCATTACGGGGTTTATGCTGTTTATTTTCATCACCTGTGGTTTTGCCTGGATTTATTTGGATGCCGACATCCCCTGGTTTGGTGTAGACAACAAGTGTATCGATATGCCATTTTTAATCCTCTATCTAATCATATTAATTGGCATTGCGCTGGGCATAATATTGATGCGCTTAATTTTATTCCCAATTGTAAGGCAAGAAGACACTCCTTAATAAGCGTGGTCTGTAATTTTTTCGGCCTTTATATGACAAAGCACTAAAGCTTTTAAAACCATACCTTTGCATTACCTGTTATCCAAAAAAGGCAACATGCTTCTACAACTGTATCCCATCCATCCCAACTTGCAGCCTTATGTTAAGCTCATTTGCACCATGGAATGTAACGAAGCCAAGGATACTGAGCAGGTGCATGTATTACCTGATGCCTGTGTAGAATTGTTTATCAGTTATACCGAAGCTCCTGTAGCCATTATTGACCAACAGCTACACAAGAACAGCATGGTAAACTCCCGCATGAACGTACCTACTTCTGTACAAATGCGCAAAGGATCTGGCTGTATCGCCATTTGCTTTCAGCCAGGGATGGCCTACCCTTTTTTCTCGCACCCAATGAGCACGCTCAATAACAATAGCATCTCATTAAATGATATTTGGGGCAAAGTCATTACAGAAATAGAAGAAAAACTAGCTTCGGCAAAGGATCACAAAGTTAGAATAGACATTATCCAGGCCTATCTGCTACAACTACTACAGCACGCGAAACCAGACTTACAAATAGGGAATTGCATTTACCTTATCCATAAAAAACCTGCTGAAATAAGCTTAACCAAACTTCATGAAATAACGGGTTATAGTCAACGCCATTTAGCCAGAAAATTCAATCAACATGTTGGCCTGTCGCCCAAAGAATATTTGAAAGTGAACCGATTTATTTACTCGTTAAGGCATTTAAAAAATTATCCAAAGCTTTCCCTAACGCAAATTGCCTACCAAAGCGGTTATTTCGACCAAGCACATTTTATACATGATTGTAAAATATATGCTCGGCATACTCCAAAAGAAATTGCTCGTTCATCACATTTTTTATATTGATGTCCGTTCTGTACAATTAAGACCTTTGAAACCACCTCATTTTTGCAGATTAAAATTTAAAAGACATGCGAAAATTAATTTTAGGTTTAGCGATCACCTTGGATGGCTACATTGAAGGACCCAATGGCGAATATGATTGGTGCTTTACCGATCAAGATTATGGATTGAATGATTTCTTTGGCCGTATAGATGCGCTGTTCATTGGGCGAAAGAGCTACGAAATAGCACAGCAATATGCCGAACAAAACAACGGAGAAACGATTCCTGGAATGCCCAAGCTTACGGAATATATATTCTCGTCTACCTTAAAAACGGTGAAAGAAAATGCCGTGCTTATTTCTGAGCATACCATTACCCAGGCCCGTAGCATTAAAGAATTATCAGGTAAAGATATTTGGCTTTATGGGGGTGCATCCCTTACCCAATCTTTCATGAAAGAAGGTTTGGTAGATGAATTATGGCTATCGGTACACCCCATCCTATTAGGAAGCGGAAAGTTGCTTTTTCAAGAACAAGATTACCACACGCAATTAACCTTGCTCGAAAGTAAAACCTACGAAACAGGACTGGTATCTCTTCGGTATGCGATCAAGCACAACCAGCTTTAGCAACAATTCATTTTACCACAACTTTTAATGTAAAAAATCATTATCCCTCTTCAAAAAGAAGTTCTTACAACTTCTTTTTTGGTTTATGCTCCTACATTTGATGGTTATTGATCTTTTTTAACCCTTGTAGTGGTTTTGAGAAAGTCCCTTTTTCGGCTTTCGGAGTAATTTAATTGATCTTTGGGATCAAAGCAACCAAGTATAACCATGAACTCATCAAAGGCATATTCATGCGCTTTATTTGTTGCCCATCATTTAACACATCAATAAAAACCACTAATTACTGTAGGAATTAACAATGAAAAAAACACTTCTCACTATTCCGCTACTAGCATTTTCGCTATGTTCTGCCGCACAAAAACAAACCGATGCCGCCATTGACCAAAAGGTAAAAAACTTAATATCCAAAATGACCTTGGAAGAAAAAGTTGGTCAAATGGCACAAATTACCATGGACGTAATTACCAATGGAAAGGACAGATACAGCAGCTACGAACCTGTGGCCCTTAACCAACAACAATTGGAACATGCTTTGGTAAAATACAAAGTAGGTTCGGTACTGAACACGGCCAACAATAGAGCTCGAACTCGTGAAGTTTGGCATCAAATCATCAATAAAATACAGGAAACGGGCAAAGGACGTCTTAATATCCCGGTACTATACGGTATCGACGCCGTTCACGGTACCACTTACACTGCAGATGCCACCATGTTTCCACAGCAAATTGGCCAGGCAGCTACCCGTAATCGCTCCTTAGTTTACAAAGGAGCAGAAATTACAGCCTACGAAACCAGAGCGAGTGCCATTCCTTGGAATTTTTCGCCAGTGTTGGATTTGGCACCAGATCCTCGCTTTCCTCGTCAGTGGGAAACCTTTGGAGAAGACCCGTATTTAATTACGGAGCTGGGGCTTCAAATGGTTAAAGGTTTTGAAGGAAATAATGTTGCCGATCCGTATCGAGTGGCTTCATGTTTGAAACATTTTGTGGGCTATCAAGTATCCGTTTCCGGAAAAGATAGAACACCTGCCTATATCCCAGATCATGTGCTGAGAGATTACCATCTTCCACCGTTTAAAGCGGCCATTGAAGCTGGCGCACATAGCATCATGATCAATTCGGGTATTATCAATGGCGTTCCTGTACATGCTAACTATCAGCTTTTAACCAAACTTTTAAGAGAAGAACTAGGGTTTAAAGGATTAATTGTTACCGATTGGGGCGATATTGAAAACCTACATACCAGAGATCGTGTCGCAAAAGACCACAAAGAAGCCATTATGTTGGCCATTAATGCGGGTATCGACATGTCGATGATTGCTTATGATTATGAGCGTTTTTGCGATAACCTCCTTGCACTGGTCAAAGAAGGAAAGGTAAAAGAAACCAGAATTAACGATGCAGTAAGCCATATTCTTACTTTAAAATACAAGTTAGGTTTATTTGATAAAGCCGTTTACGATCTTAAACAATATCCAAAATTTGGGAGCAAAGAATTTGAACAAGCAGCTTACCAAACCGCAGCCGAATCCATCACTTTGTTAAAGAATACCAACAACCTATTGCCACTAAAGAAAGGTGCTAAACTATTGGTAACAGGACCTAATGCCAATTCTATGCGTACACTAAATGGCGGTTGGACCTACTCATGGCAAGGAGAAAAAGTGGAAGAATTTGCGGGCAAATACAATACTATTTTAGAAGCGCTTACCCAAAAAGTAGGAAAAGAGAATGTTGCTTTTGTGGAAGGTGTAAGCTATAAAATGGACGGTAAATACTACGAAGAATTTGAGAATGGCATAGAAAAAGCTGTCAAAGCTGCTCAGGATGCTGATGCCATTGTGCTTTGCTTGGGAGAAAACTCCTATACCGAAAGCCCTGGTAATTTGAGTGATTTGTATATCTCTGACCTACAGACAGAATTGGCATTAAAACTCGGTGCAACAGGAAAACCAATTATTTTGGTACTTAACGAGGGCCGACCTAGATTGATCAGCAAGTTTGAGCCTAAAATGGCTGGCATTTTACAAACTTATTTGCCAGGAAATTTTGGTGGTGATGCTTTAGCCGATATCCTTTTTGGCGAAGTTAATCCTTCGGGTAAACTGCCTTACAACTACCCTAGATATCCAAACTCTTTGGTAGGTTACAACCATAAGCCATCAGAAAACAGGACCGTAATGGAAGGTGTTTACAACTATGCTGCAGAATACAACCCTCAATATGAATTTGGCTTTGGTTTAAGTTATACTACTTTCAAACTTGAAAACTTGAAATTAAGTGCCGAAAAAATCAAGGCTAACCAAGAGTTAACCGTATCTGTAGAAGTGAGCAACATTGGCAGCCGAGAGGGAAAAGAAGTGGTTGAACTCTATTTGAGTGATTTATTCGCCACACTTACCCCTGATTCGAGAAAATTACGTGGCTTCGAGAAAATTAATCTTAAACCAGGCGAAAAGCAAACCATCACTTTTAAACTGAACCAAAAAGATTTTTCTTTCACCCATTTAAACAATCGTTCGGTGGTAGAACCAGGAGAGTTTCAGGTAAAAATTGGACCGCTCAGCAAAAACTTCTTTGTAGAATAATTGTTAATTCAAAAGTTAATTGTAATATCGATACCATTCTAATCAAATAGAATGGTATTTTTGTTTTCAAATAGTTGAAATGAGTAATAATAAGGCCAAAGACTTAATCGATTCGATAAAGAACAAAGGGAAAAATCTAGAGGCAGAAATGTCTTTTTTTGATCATTTAGATATATTGCGCAAACATTTGTTAAGGGCCTTAGCTGTCGTTACCGTTTTTGTATGTTTGGCTTTTTACTTTACTGATTTTATTTGGCATGACGTGATCATGGCACCAAAAAATGCTGATTTTTGGACCTATCGCATGATGTGTAAATTGGTAGAGGCTTTTCCTTCTATTGGACAGGAATTCTGTATCAAAGAAATCCACGCTAAAATCATCAACACCGAAATGTCGGGACAATTTACCCTACAAATGAACTCATGCGTAATGGCTGGGGTAATTTTAGGCGTTCCTTACCTGTTATTTGAAATTTGGTTGTTCATTAAACCAGCGCTTTTAGAAGCTGAACGTAAATCGGCAAGCGGCTTTGTGGCTTTTGCTTCATTTTTGTTCGCCCTTGGTTTATTGTTTGGTTATTATCTGATCTGTCCTTTATCTATCAACTTTTTAATCAACTACACCGTAGATACGAGCATTGAAAATACGTTTACCATTTCGTCTTATTTATCTACCGTTTTAACGCTTACTTTAGGATCGGGCATCATTTTCCAGTTACCTGTCGTTATCTACATCCTGTCGAAACTTGGCATTATGACACCTAAGTTTATGCGCTCTACCAGAAGGTACGCAGCCGTATTGATCTTGATTGTTGCTGCCGTAGTTACGCCAACTGCCGATCCATATACCATGCTGATTGTGGCTTTCCCTCTTTTCCTATTGTACGAACTAAGTATTTTAATCTCGGCCAATATTGAGAAGAAAAAGAAAAAGGCAGAACTAGCGTTTTATAATAACAAGTAATTTAGTGTAAGGAACAAAAACTAGGAGACTATCCCCTAGCAAGTTCTACAACAAAATATTTACCTGCCATATTTATTAATTCTATATACATTTGGATATGTCTACAACAAATTCAATCAAATTAGCCATCGGTGCAGACCACGCTGGCTTTGAGTACAAGGAAATCTTAAAAGCTTTTTTAGCGGATTACCAAGTGACAGATTTTGGCACTCATTCACTGGAATCGGTGGATTATCCTGATTTTGCACACCCCGTAGCAAGCAGTGTTGAAAAGGGCGAAGCCGATTTTGGAATTTTAGTATGTGGAAGTGCGCAAGGTGTAGCCATTACGGCAAATAAGCATCAGGGCATAAGAGCTGCCGTTACTTGGCTAACTGATATTGCCAAACTTTCAAGACAGCACAACAATGCTAATGTCATTTGCATTCCTGCTAGGTTTGTTTCGCCTGAACTAGCCAAAGAAATGGTTACGGCATTTTTGGAAACTCCTTTTGAAGGCGGTAGGCATGCCAACAGAGTGAACAAAATATCGTGCTAAACCCATGGTGTATTTGTAAAATACAACCACAAATACACAGATAAAGGTTATAAACAATATTTTTTGCTCCAAAACCCAAATTGAACAAAAATATAGTGGTCCAATTTGATTTAAAGACAACAAAATCTGTGCATCTGTGGCTAAATACATCATAGGTGACCAACAATAGACGAACAACCTTAACTAACAACAATGAATAAAAAGTTTGTATACACCTCGCTGGCGCTGGCGCTCAGTTTTGGTGCGATGGCACAAGATCAAAATGCCATCAAATTTAGTGCGCCAGTAAACAAGGATAGGGCTTATCAACACCTGTCTATTTTAGCATCAGATGAGTACGAAGGTCGCGAGACGGGTACAAAAGGTGGATGGATGGCTGCAGAGTACATCAAGAAACAATTCCAAAGCTTTGGCTTGGTAGGCCCTGTAAAAGGTGGCAAAGACCCGTATCTACAAGCGGTAGGTATTTCTGCTAAAAAGCTTTCTGGTATCTCCCTAAAAGTAGGTTCTCAAGCCAAAGAAAATTTTAAAGATTTTTACATCCTGGCCCAATCTGTTCCTGCTGCTGGTTTCAACGTAAAAGCATCTTCTGTTATTTTTGCCGGATATGGCTTAAACAAGGAAGACTTTAACGAATATGCCGGTCAAAATGTAGCAGGCAAAGTGGTCGTGATATTTGCCACTGGTGACCCAACCGCTAAAGCTCCTGCGCAGCCAGCACAAGGCCGTAGAGGACAAAGCAGTGTAGGTAGCCAACAAGCAAAAATCAAATATCTTCAAGACAATAAAGCAGCAGGCGTTTTAGTGATCAATGAAAGAGTTGAATCACTTAGCGATGCCCAAAAGGCATATTTGGCCGAAGGCGCTGCCGATTTAAAAAGAGAAGATGGCAAAAACAAAAATACCTTACCAGTAGTAACCATAGGTACAACGGTAGCTAACCAAATTTTGGCTGGTGCGAACACCAACCTAGAGGAGGTAAAGAAAAAAATTGCTGAAACCTTAAAACCTGCTACTACAGTAATTAATATCCCTGTTTCATTTACCGCGAAATTGGTAGAAGAGGACATTAAAGCAGATAATGTATTAGGATTTTTAGAAGGATCAGATCCTAAGTTGAAAAACGAAGTGGTAGTAGTTACAGGTCACTATGACCATATCGGTTTAGTAACTGATCCTAATGCTACCGATAAAGTAAACAATGGTGCTGACGATGATGGTTCAGGAACTACCGGCGTTTTAATGCTTGCTGAGGCTTTTGCTAAAGCTAAAAAAGAAGGTCATGGCCCTAAACGCAGCATTTTATTCATGACGGTTTGCGGTGAAGAAAAAGGTCTTTGGGGTTCTGAATGGTATTCTGAACATCCAGTATTTCCTTTGGCCAACACCATCACCAACCTAAATATTGATATGATTGGTCGTGGCGATGATAACCGTCCTGGCGATAACAACTTTGTTTATATCATTGGTTCAAACATGCTAAGTGATGATTTGGACAGAATTGGTAAAAAGGCAAACACGGATTATGTGAACATCGTTTTAGATGAGAAATATAACAACCGTACAGACCCTAACCGCTTCTACTACCGTTCAGACCACTATAACTTTGCTAAACATGATATCCCTGTAATTTTCTATTTCAACGGGGTGCATAAAGATTATCACCAACCAGGTGACGAGGTGAGCAAAATTGACTTCCCTATGTTGGCAAAAAGAGCTCAATTAGTTTACTATACGGCTTGGGAACTTGCCAATGGTGAGAATCGTCCAGTGGTAAACAAAAATGCTGATGGTACGTTAAAATCGAACTAATTTTTTTAAAGCATATTCAATCCCGTTAGGCAACTGACGGGATTTTTTGTTTTTAGGGAATATACCTCAAATCCCTACCAATCTACCTTAGAACCGCTCTCACCCTTCTAGGGAGAGATGTCCACAGGACAGAGAGGGCTAAACGACTGCAATCTGTTATCAGATTTGCAAGGAACAATAACCTACGAAGTTTAACCTTTGTTAAGTTGTTGTCTTAATAGTAAAGTTGAGGGCTTCGCCGTTTAAAAACTTCGTAAGTCTGATTATCAAAACCTTATCTTTACAGGTAATGAAAAACAAAAAATATCTCCACTTATTTGCTACTTTCCTACTGCCTTTGATCACCTCCTTTGGTTATGCACAGGAAAATATAGCCAACCAGCAGCTACTTTCCAAGGAACCCCATTTCCTGCAAAGCCGCTTAAAATCTACCGATTCACTTTTTTTGCAAGACATCAACGTCATCAAAAAATATGTTCAACTAGATAGTGTTGACATTGAAATTTTAAAGCCTCAAATTTTGTATGCGATGCTCATTGAAGCCAAAGTTGATTCGGCAGTAACGTATAGCACATTAATTAATGCCATTCAAACTTTTAAAAACGGTATTGGATATGCCGAGTTTAGAAAGGGAATTGTACTTTATAAGCAAATGGCCTCTATCAAAGTGAACCCTCAAAACTGGAGCAACGACCAAGTACTTTTTAGGAAATTGGGTTTCACCGAAGCCGACCTTGATGATTTCCTTTTGTTTATTTCCAAAACTGAAAACAAAGAAATGAACTACAAACAGGCATACCTGGCGTATATGAAGGAAATTGACAACCTTAAATAGAATAAGGACAGAAACCTCGTAGGTTTTGAAAACCTACGAGGTTTGACCTGAACATAGAGGAAAAACCACACTTATTCGAAGTTCAGGGCTATTGTTTTTCAAAAATTAAAACACCTAAATCTCACAAGATGGACCAGATGGTATAATTATATCAACATCCACTCGTTAAATTTTAAAGCCCTAGCCTATTTGCCTATATTTGACCACTGATGAATATTGCCGAAGAATTTTTAGTAAAAGCCGATGAAAAGGCCTTCGATGTCCCGCACCGTAATACCATTAACAACAATATTGGTAAGTATAATGTGGCGGTAGCTCGTGGGTTATCGAAATTTGAAAATTTAGAGGTCTCAAAACGCAGGGCACACGTGATTAAATGGCGTGTAATGGAAAATTTGGACAAACTTTTACCTGAGTTTGAATCGAACTTCCAAAAACGTGGCGGAAAGGTAATTTGGGCCAATGATGCTGCCGAGGCGCAAAAGGAAATTCTGCAGATTATTCAACGTGTTGGCGGTAAAAGTGTCATCAAATCCAAGTCGATGACTACCGAGGAAATTCATTTAAATGAGTTTTTGGAAAAGCACGACATTGAGTCTTTAGAGAGTGATTTGGGTGAATATATTGTACAATTGTTGGGACAAACACCCTACCACATTGTAACGCCCGCTATGCATTTGAGTAAGGAAGATATTGCCAAGTTATTCCACGAAAAATTTGGAACTCCCATTGATGCCACCCCTGAGCAACTCACCCAAAAAGCCCGCGAATTACTGCGGGAAAAATATTTAACAGCTGATATTGGCATTACCGGAGGAAATTTCCTCATTGCTGATACAGGAAGTATTGCCCTTACGGAAAATGAAGGCAACGCCAGGTTAACCACCACCTTTCCTAAAATACATATCGCTATTGTAGGCATCGAAAAACTAGTGCCTTCTCTAGCAGATCTAGATTTATTTTGGCCTTTACTTTCTAGTCACGGTACTGGACAGAATTTGACGGTTTACAATACCATTTTAAGTGGCCCAAGACAAGCCAACGAAACTGATGGCCCAGAAGAAATGTACGTGATTTTGCTCGATAATGGACGTACCAACTTATTGGCCCAAAAAGACCAACGTCAAGCTTTATATTGTATTCGTTGCGGTGCTTGTTTAAATGCTTGCCCTGTTTATAAAAATATTGGTGGCCATACTTATAACACTACTTATAGTGGACCCATTGGGTCTATTATTACGCCACATTTTAAAGGCATGAAGGAGTTTAAACATTTAAGTTATGCTTCCAGCTTGTGCGGCAAGTGCTCTGAAGTTTGTCCTGCAAAAATCGACATCCACAAAATGTTACTGCTGAACCGCAGAGATGCAGCATCCTCTAACGAAAATACTACTACTGAAAACATTGGCTGGAATATTTGGAAAAAGGGCATGAAAAAACGTTCGTTAATGGACTTTTTCAGTGGCAAGATGAAGAATTTCTTCCTCAAAACGTTCTTTAAAAAAGGCTGGGGTAAATATCGTGAAATGCCAGAAGTAGCTCCTAAATCTTTCGCTAAACGCTGGGAAGAACATCAGAAAAAGCAGGAAAAAGAGTAAATATTTCCTTTGCGTTCTTAGCGTAACTCTTCTTTTCTTAGCGTTTTTTTTCCGCAAAGGTTTATTAAGACATCGCAAAGGGACGCAAAGATACCCGAGCGAAAGCAAAATCATCAAATAACCAAACTAAGCAACTATATTAAATTCTTAGCGTTCTTAGCGTAACTCTTCCTTTCTTCGCGTTTTTTTTTACCGCAAAGGTTTATTAAGACATCGCAAAGGGACGCAAAGATACCCGAGCGAAAGCAAAATCATCAAATAACCAAACTAAGCAACTATATTAAATTCTTAGCGTTCTTAGCGTAACTCTTCCTTTCTT
>NZ_JAELTX010001002.1 GCF_016429065.1 Pedobacter sp. ASV17 | reverse complement strand
ATTTACCGAATACCAGGGATTTGGGAGGGCTTTACAGTCTGGGGAGCTTTGAAGTAACAGATTGGACTCTGTACGTATCCCACTGGTATTTCTTTATCCCATTCTGTAAAATATCAGGCACAAAAAAGCCCCCGACATTTCTGAAGGGGGCATTTAAGGATAGGCACCGACCTACTCTCCCACGTGTTACCGCAGTACCATCGGCTCTGGCGGGCTTAACTTCTCTGTTCGGAATGGGAAGAGGTGGACACCGCCGATATAGGCACCTGAAGATTTTTATT
>NZ_JAELTX010001001.1 GCF_016429065.1 Pedobacter sp. ASV17 | reverse complement strand
ACCGAAGAAAAAAATAAAGTAAAAGTTGAGTATAGTGAAACCCAGATTAGTTGGGATGGAAAGACCAAAGCTGAAAGACTAAAATAGAAGAAATAAAACTTAAATGACCTAAGGTGTCTTAGGTGGTGAAAAACAAGAGAAACAATCGGTGAAATTGCAAAATCTGTGTAATCAACCGAAGAAAAAAATAAAGTAAAAGTTGAGTATAGTGAAACCCAGATTAGTTGGGATGGAAAGACCAAAGCTGAAAGACTAAAATAGAAGAAATAAAACTTAAATGACC
>NZ_JAELTX010001000.1 GCF_016429065.1 Pedobacter sp. ASV17 | reverse complement strand
AACCAAGAAGTGGTGATATAATTTGTTAAACAATGTTCTTTTTAATTCTTTTTTCATAGCATTTTCAAAGATTTCTCCGCAAGGTCGAAATGACGTACTATCAACGGTAATGGAACAAGTCCGAAGGGCTGATATGATTCTAGAATATAGGATTAGTTAATCAACCAAGAAGTGGTGATATAATTTGTTAAACAATGTTCTTTTTAATTCTTTTTTCATAGCATTTTCAAAGATTTCTCCGCAAGGTCGAAATGACGTACTATCAACGGTAATGGAACAAGTCCGAAGG
>NZ_JAELTX010000121.1 GCF_016429065.1 Pedobacter sp. ASV17 | reverse complement strand
GTATGTCACTCTGATTTACACACTGCCAGAAACGAATGGCACAATACCATTTATCCAAATGTACCTGGACACGAAGTGGTTGGAAAGGTAGTGAGCGTAGGTGACCACGTTAAAAAATTCAAAGTGGGTGATACCGTAGGTATCGGTTGTATCGTTGATTCATGCCGCGAGTGCCAATATTGTAATGAAGGCTTGGAGCAGTTTTGCGAGCCTGGTATGACAGGCACTTACAATTCTCCTGATAAGTATTTACCAAATGTTCAAACTTATGGTGGTTATTCGGAAAGTATTGTCGTAGATGAAAACTATGTATTGAGCATTCCAGAAAACCTTGACCTAGCGGCTACCGCACCTTTATTGTGTGCTGGAATTACCACTTACTCGCCTTTGAAACACTGGAACGTAGGTCCTGGTAAAAACGTAGGGATTGTAGGTATTGGCGGCTTGGGCCACATGGGTATCAAAATTGCCAAAGCCATGGGTGCTCATGTAGTTGCTTTCACCACTTCGGAAAGCAAATTTAAAGAAGCACAACGTTTAGGTGCTGATGAGGTAGTACTTTCTACCGACCCAGAGCAAATGAATAAATTCAGAGGTAAATTGCACTTCATTTTAGATGCAGTATCTGCTGAGCACGATATCAATGCTTACTTAGGCCTACTTCGTGTAGATGGTTCGTTAGCTTTAGTTGGCGCTCCTGAACAACCCCTACCAGTAGCAGCTTTCAGCGTTATTTTAGGGCGCAAAAGTTTTGCAGGTTCTATGATTGGTGGTATTGCCGAAACTCAAGAGATGCTTGATTTCTGCGGTAAGCACAACATTACTGCCGACATCGAAATGATCGATATGAACCAAATCAATGAAGCTTATGACCGCTTGTTAAAAGGTGATATCAAATATCGCTTTGTAATTGATATGGCTTCGTTGAAGAACTAACAAAATTCCGTTGTCAATAAAAAGCTTCGACCGTCTTGTATGATGGTCGAAGCTTTTTTGTTTTTATACTAGGCTAGCCAAAACGCACAAACTTAGCTAAATGCTACTCTCTCCCTCTCAGGGAGAGATCCCGATCTTTTCGGGAGAGAGAGGGTACTGCTTTTTAAACCTCGTAGGTTTTAGAAACCTACGAGGTTTGTAAACTCGACTATCCGTAATCCTTAGCCTCTTGCCGTCATCCCGACCACACAGTAGCTGCGAAGCAACCCGAGCCTTGGCGAGCTCACCGAAAATAATTTATTTCGGGATCGTAAGGTTTATGTTTCCTTTATGCGCTTTAAGGTTCCCGCCTACGCAGGAATGACGTACGGATGAAAGGAACTGCAAAATGCAACAAACCTCACTCTAACTCTCCCGAAGCGTCGGGAGAGAACAGGCAGTGGTATTAAACTCCTTAAAAGTGGCAAGAAACGAACAGCACAAACTTTCCCAAACATTCCTCTCTCCCTCCAAGGGAGAGATCCCGATCTTTTCGGGAGAGAGAGGGTACTGCTTTTAAACCTCGTAGGTTTTAGAAACCTACGAGGTTTGTATATCCCACTATCCGCTATCCTTAGCCTCTTGCCGTCATCCCGACCACACAGTAGTTGTAAAGCAAACCGAACCTTGGCGAGCTCACCGAAGGTAATTTATTTCGGGATCGTAAGGTTTATGTTTCCTTTATGCGCTTTAAGGTTCCCGCCTACTCAGGAATGACGCATGGGTTAAAGGGACTGCAAAATGCAACAAACCTCACTCTAACTCTCCCGAAGCGTAGGGAGAGAACAGACAGTGGTATTGAACTCCTTAAAAGTAGCAAGGAATGAGTAAGCACAAACTTTCCCAAGCATTCCTCTCTCCCTCCAAGGGAGAGAAACCGCACAGCGGAGAGAGGGTACTGCTTTTTCAACCTCGTAGGTTTTAGAAACCTACGAGGTTTGTAAACTCGACTATCCATTATCCTTAAAAAGGAGAGGGAATTGTGCAATGCTAATACACTACCTACTCCTCGTCACTGGTGTTTTTCAATTTCATTAATAACGAGTAAGCTCCTTTTACGACCACTTGTTTGCCTTTCAAATCAGTAGTAATGGCGGTTTTACCTTCCGAGTTTTCCCCTACCTGTACTTCATTCATCATGAATTTACGAGGAGCTGTTTCTACGAACACATAATCCTTGTTTTCGAAACTTACTACCGCATCTTCTGGTAAGAACTGAACTTTTTGATTTTTAAACTGTAGTTCTGCATTCATGTACATGCCTGGCACCAAGTTCTTATCATATTTTTCGAAATGGCAATGCACTTCGCTATTCCCGCCTTCACCTACATTATGACTCACTAAAATCACCTTCGTTTCATATTTCACATCAGGCTTCACATTGGTAAAAGCAATCACTCGCTGACCAATATTAATCTGGTGCAGATCTTTCTCAAAAATGGTGAGGTTCAAATGGATATCACTCGGATTAATCAGTTCGAAAATCACGTCTGATGGGGTCACATACTTGCCAATATTCACATTCACCTTACTTACATAGCCATTAATTGGCGAATAGATATTGATTGATTTAGATATCTTACCTTCATTAAGCTGCGCGGCATTGATATTGATCAGCTTTAGCTTTTCTATCAGCGCCATTTGCTCCACTTTCAGACTTTTATATTCTGTTTCTGCTTGCTGTAGCGTTTTATCGCTATTCGCTTTGCTTATGTTAAGCTCCTTTTGGCGGGCAAGCTCCTTATGGGCATAACTTAACCGGTTGCTGATATTCAGATAATCCTGTTGCATTTGGATATACTGCGGATCTTCCATCACTGCAATTACCTGCCCTTTGCTCACATGTGTACCTGGCAGCATTTTGGTGGTTTTAAGGTAGCCCCCTAATGGAATACTCACCGACACCAAGTTTTGTGGCGGTACATCTATCTTACCTTGTAGCTTTAAGGTTTCATTGATTTCTCCGTAAGCCACCGCACCAGTTTGCAGGTTAATGTGCTTTGCCTGCTCTGGCGTCAAGCTTACTTCATTTTCGTTCATTGGAGCTTTAGCTTCTTCTTTGGTTTCGCTGCTACTGCTACAGGCAAACATCATGCTGATGGCCAAGGCTCCTAAATATAATGGGTACTTCATGTTATTGCGCTAAAAGGTAATTAAGTTCTGTAATGCTTTTGTTCAACTGTTGGATCGCTTCAAAATAGCTCTCCTTAATGGCAATGGCCTGATTGTTCAACATCGTCCATTCCAAGTAATTGATTTCTCCGTTCTGTAATTGTTTATTTAAGGTCGTGGTAATTTCCTTGGCCGTTTTCAGACCGTCTTTTTCAAGTCCACCTACAATATCCAACTGTTGCTGATATTGTACATAAACCGCTTTTAAATTGGTATTCACCTGCCTGCTGGCATTTTCCGTTTCCGATTTTCGATATTCCTGATAAACTTTGGCCGATTTAACCTTGTTACGCTGCGAACCGCCAAACAAAGGAATACTTAAACCTAGTTGGAAGGACTGGAAACGGTCGCTTTGATCAAATCTGATATCATCCCGCAGGGTGGTATTGTTATAACCTACATTAAATTCGGGCAATAGCTTGGCCTGTTCTGCTTTGATACTCGCCAATGCTGCTTTTTCCTCTTGTTGCTGAAGTTTAATTAAAGGATGGCTTGTCCAATTTAGGGTATCGGCAAAAGTAATGTCGGCCCTCAAATGTGCTGCCTGAGGCTTCAATAACATCGACGTATTGATCAAAAAGGCCAATTGCTGTTGTAAAGTCAGCTCCTGTATGTGTAGGTTCTTCAGTTTGGTATTTACCTGCAACAATTGGTTTTCGGCACTGGCCCTTTCCAACAAATTACTTTCCCCACTCTTTAACCTCAATTCCGCTAACTGCTTTAACTTCCTGTAAGAACTGTCGGCTTGTAAATAAAGTTTTTGTTGCTGCGCTACCACTAGCAAATCATAAAACACCTGCGTGGTAATTTTAGTAAGTTCTGCTTTACTCAGCTCCTTTTGCAACAAAGCTGTCTTCCACTCTTCCAATAACTTATCCTTTTGTCGGGCGTACACATTTGGCAGACTAAAACTTTGATTAACGCTCAACTTATTATCTACCAAATTACTGTTGAACTTCCCATATTCGCCACTAATGTTCAAGGGAGCAATCGTGGTAGCGGTTTTGCTCAACTGCTGATTATAATCTGCCTTCAACTGGCTACTCTTTAAACTAATGTTGTTTTTGTACAAGCTATCCAAAGTGGCCTTTAACGTAATGCTTTGTTGGGCATTGGCAGAAGAAAATCCAAAACAAACCAATAGTATAGTCAATGCTTTAAGATGCTTCTTTTTTCTTCTCAATCCCTTTTCAAAACTTACATATAAAATAGGAAGTACAAATAGGGTCAGCAAAGTGGCAATCATTAACCCGCCAATCACTACGGTTGCTAAAGGCCTTTGCACCGAAGCGCCAGCACCATTACTAATGGCCATGGGCAAGAAACCTAAAGAAGCCACAAAAGCAGTCATGAGCACTGGTCTTAAACGGGTTTTGGTTCCCTCTAACACTACTTTTTTCATATCCTGTTCTCCAGTTTTTTTAATGTTGTTAAACTCAGCAACCAGTACAATCCCATTTAATACCGCAATACCAAACAGGGCAATAAAACCAACTCCTGCACTGATACTGAAAGGCAAGCCACGCAAGGCCAACAAGAATATGCCGCCAATGGCAGATAATGGAATAGCCGTATAAATGAGCAAACCATATTTGATCGATCCAAAGGCGAAGTATAGTAATAGGAAAATTAGGATAAGCGATACGGGCACGGCAATCATCAACCTTGCTTTGGCTTCGTTAAGATTTTCGAAAGAACCACCATAGGTAATCATATAACCCGTAGGCAATTTAATTTCGGCATTTACCTTTTCCTGCAGTTCATTCACAATGCTTTCCACATCGCGACCGTTGACATTGAAACCTACCAAAATACGTCGCTTCGTATCTTCCCGCTGGATTTGACTAGGACTATTCACCAAGGCTACCGAAGCCACTTGCGCTAAAGGAATTTGCTTACCGTATGGGGTTGGAATAAGTAGGTTTTGTACATCTTTGATGCTTTTCCGTTTATCGTTCTGTAAGCGAACTACCAAATCAAAGCGTTTCTCACCTTCAAAAACCAATCCTGTACTTTGACCAGCAAATGCGGTGTTGATATTCTTATTGATATCGGCAATGTTTAGGCCATATTGGGCAATGGCTGCTCGGTTATATTGGATCACAATTTGGGGTGTTCCAGAAATCTGTTCTACATAAATCTCGGTTGCACCCTGTACCTTTTTCACCAAGTTGCCCAGTTTTTTGGAGTACAGTGCCAAGGTATCAAAATCCTCTCCAAAAATCTTACACACCACATCCTGCCTAGCCCCCGTCATCAGCTCATTAAAACGCATTTGTACCGGAAACTGGAAACTGGTGGTTACCCCTGGGATCTCGCTGGCAGCTTCGCCCATCTTCTCTGATAATTCTTCAAAATTCTTGGCCGAAGTCCACTCACTTTTAGGTTTCAGATTAATGATCATATCCCCCATATCCATAGGCAATGGTTCCGTGGGTACCTCGCTACTCCCTATTTTGGCTACAATGTTCTTTACTTCTGGAAACCTGGCTTTAAGGATACCCGCCACTTTTTGCACATTTTCAATAGTGGTATTCAAATTACTGCCCGAAAGCACCCTCGTTTCCACCGCGTAATCTCCCTCTTCAATGGATGGAATAAACTCTCCACCTAAATTAGACAAGATCACTACCGCAGCCACAAATAAGGCCAACACCACGCCAATTACCATTTTTGGAATGCCCAATACTTTACGGAGCATTTTGGAGTAGCTGTTCTCCACCTTAGCCATTACCTTATCAGAAATGTTAGGTGCAGTTTTGATT
This sequence comes from Pedobacter sp. ASV17, assembly GCF_016429065.1. Taxonomy (GTDB): domain Bacteria; phylum Bacteroidota; class Bacteroidia; order Sphingobacteriales; family Sphingobacteriaceae; genus Pedobacter. The sequence goes on along the minus strand of NZ_JAELTX010000121.1, from coordinate 9,431 downwards.
TTCTTACTCAAAAACAAGCTAGACACCATTGGAATGTAGGTTAACGAAAGGATAAAGGCACCCAACAAAGCAAAAGCAACGGTTTGCGCCATAGGTTTAAACATCTTCCCTTCAATGCCCTGCAAACTAAAAATAGGCAAGTACACAATAAGGATAATGATTTGGCCAAACACAGCACTATTCATCATTTTAGATGAAGCACTTTTCACTTCCAGATCCATCTCATTTTGTTTCAAAATGGATAGCCCCGCAAACTTCTTACTATGACTGAGCTGATGCATTACCGCTTCCACAATAATCACGGCCCCATCTACAATCAACCCAAAATCCAAAGCTCCCAAACTCATGAGGTTACCACTCACCCCAAATATGTTCATCATGATGATGGCAAACAACATGGACAGTGGAATCACCGAAGCGACAATAAAGCCTGCCCTGAAATTGCCCAGAAAAATTACCAGTACGAACACCACAATCAATGCACCTTCCAGCAAATTGGTCTCCACCGTTTTAATGGCGTTGTTCACCATACTGGTACGGTCCAAGAAAGGCACAATCTCTACCCCCTCTGGCAGGGTTTGCTCTATTTGTTTAATTTTGGCCTTGATATCGTCAATCACCACATTGCTGTTGGCGCCCTTTAGCATCATCACAATGGCACCCGAAACTTCGCCTTCATTGTTAAAGGTTAATGCACCATACCTAGTGGCATAGCCGATTTCGATATTCGCTACATCTCTGATCAGTAAAGGTGTTGAACCTTGGTTGTTTCTTACCACAATGTTCTCGATATCCTCTTTACCACCAATCAAACCCTCGCTCCTGATGTAAAGCACCGTAGATTGCTTCTCGATATAGGCACCGCCCGTGTTTTGGTTATTACTTTCCAGCGCATCAAAAATATCACTGATAGTTACTTTGTGTGCCACGAGTTTATTAGGATCAATGGTCACTTGGTATTGCTTCAGCTTACCACCAAAACTACTTACTTCGGCTACGCCCTTAACGCCCAGTAGCTGTCGCCTAATGATCCAATCTTGAATGGTACGCAGCTCGGTAATATCGTATCGTTTTTCGTAACCTTTTTTGGGTTTTACCGCGTATTGGTAAATCTCACCCAAACCCGTGGAGATAGGTCCCATCTCTGGTTTTCCAATCCCTTGCGGAATTTGTTCCTGCACTACCAATAAGCGTTCGGCTACTTGTTGTCGGGCCCAGTAAACATCAACGTCATCATTAAAAACAAGGGTAACCAGAGAAAGTCCAAAACGGCTGTAGCTCCTTATCTCCTTAATTCCAGCAATGTTGCTATTGGCCTGTTCTACAGGAAAAGTCACCAATCTTTCGATATCGGTAGCACCATAGGAAGGTGCGGTAGTGATGATCTGCACCTGATTATTGGTAATATCGGGCACAGCATCAATGGGTAATTTGGTCAGCTCAAAGCTTCCGTATATGATAAGGCTAATGGTAAATAGCCCAATAATGAGTTTATTCTTGATAGAAAACTCAATAATTCTATTCAGCATGAAAAATGGGGATAATCGTTTCTAATTAATCATTACGACCTTAAAAAGGCCGTTCAAGTATTAAGAAAGGATTACAGATTTCGGCGGTTGCCAAATTTTTCCGGCATAGGCCGAATTTGGAACATGATCATTATTGATCAAGATCTTTTGTTTAGGCAGTATTTGATAGACTTTTTTAAGACTTAATCCAAACGAAGGGGGCAAAGCAGGACTTAAGCCGTTAGCAGCTGAAATGCCCTGTGCTTTAAAGGGAAGCTGATTGTCTCTTGCTTCGTCGTTATCGGTATGTGGAATGTCGTTGTAGTGATTCTCCAAATAGGCGAAGAAAGTCATATTGCCATCCAAGCTTTTATGCTCAAAATAATGCTGAAAGAGTACAGGCAGCTTGGCCAACTCCTGTAATTCAGTAGAGGAAAGCAGATATAAACTAAGCAGCAATATGTGAAAGGCTCTTTTCAACGCCCCAAAATTAGCCAAATGAGGCAAAAATGCAATGACCGATAGCCAATTGTTACATAAAAAGAGTTTTCATGGAAAAACACTCATTTATCCTATATTCGCTTAACTCAATTGCGCCAAGATGAAAGATATTGCATTGTTGATTGGAAACGACATCAATAATATTTCTCCAGGAATTAGCTGGGCAGATTTGCTTCAAAAGATTACCGACTTTTGCCAAGTATCAGGCAAGGTGACCATCCATAAGGAAAAACCTTTCCCTATGCTTTATGAGGAGATTTTTTTGGCGGCCATTAAAACCAAGCTCATCGAGGAGAAAGATTTAAAAACTTTCATCGCCACCAATGTTGCTAAGATTGGCCAAAACGACATCCACCATCAAATTAGGGCATTTTCGGCGGCGCACGTGATGACCACCAATTACGACTATACCCTTCAAGGCACTAATTTAGTTAAAAACACAGGAGTAGTGGTTGAGCGTTTGTACAGTGTTTTCAGAAGAAATGAATTAAATGGCACCCATTATTGGCATTTGCATGGCGAAGCGAACCATCCGATATCTATTAATTTGGGGTTTGAGCATTACTGTGGTCAACTGCAAAACATGCGCAACTATGTGGTAACAGGTACCGATTACGCCAGCTCAACCGTGACCAAAGCACCCTTATTAAAAAGGCTGCAATCTAAAAAGGCCTTAGCTAATCAGTCGTGGATTGACCTATTTTTCACCAAAGACATCTTTATTTTTGGCTTAGCATTGGATTTTATCGAAACTGACCTTTGGTGGCTATTGACCTTTAGAGCCCGCAGCAAGTTTTACAAGAACAAGATTTCCATCACCAATAAAATTTACTATTACATTCCCGAAGAATATGTTGCTTCCTCTCAATATAAACTGGATCTACTAAAAGTGAATGATGTAGAGGTGATTTCGATCAAAGCCGCCAGCAAACTAAATTATTACCATCGGGTACTTGAAAGCATTGATAAGTTATCCGATTAATTACGGCAACCCGTTATCTTACCTTCTATTCATCGCCCTGATCAACCTTTCATTCCTTCTATCTGCTCGGGAATTTTGTAAGGAAATCACTGCCCAAACTGCTGCAGGAATCCACCCAATCAAGGTAATTTGTAAAATCAAACAAATGATTCCAGTAATAATTCTACCCCTAAGGATAAATGAAATAAATGGGAAGAAGATGGCAATTAAGGTCATTATTCGTTCTGTATAATTTTTGGCGATTTCAAAGAAATACGATCCATTTGTCTTCAGCAAGATAGCATTGACTTTCTGAATTTGCAAATGGCTAGCACTCTTTAAAGACCTCCAAGAGGTCAAATGTTTATAAAATACCCTATTGGCTTTGGGGCGACTCCTACGGAATCGTACGTTTTTGTTCGCATTTCTTTTCTATAAAGATTTAAATCCTTCGGATTTGCAAACAGGCCATCATAACATTTTCACCAATAACCTCAAAAAACCACATTAATCTAAAAGTAAAAAGCCTTTCTCGGAAAACAAGAAAGGCTTTTTACCATCGCTTAAAACTTATAGCTGTAACCTAGCCTAAACACTTGGGTTTCCAAATAATCTTTACTGGTCAGCACAAAGCCATTTCCTACAATCCTCTTATCCAATCTCAAGGTATTGAAGATATCATTACCATTCAAAAACAGTTCACCTTTTCCTTTCTGTATCTGTTTTTTAACACCTAAATCAACCGAAAATCTAGCACCAATAGTCCCTTGCGGAATAATATCCTTTGCCAGATAAACCCCAGATAATTGAATTTGGGTTTGTCCTTTAAGCTTAAAGATGTTATTCAGCTTTGCATTGCCCGAAGTAATTTTTTCTTCTCCAACATTATAAGTGGTGGGTACAGGATATTGGTTGGTGATGCTAAAGGCATTGATTTTATTTTGATAAATGGCAAAACTGGTATTGAACGAATACCATGGCGTAACTTCTTGTTGCAATACCACTTCGCTACCAGTATTATAGCTCTTTCCGGCATTCTGAAAGATATTGTACAGAATAGTACTCCCTGGTACCGCGGTGGCAATTCTGGTAATGGTGGCATTGATCATTTTGTGATATAACGACGCATAGACATTCCCCTTATTCCATTGCAAGCGATACCCTAGCTCCATGGTATTGGTAAATTGCGGACGAAGTGTTGGATTTCCCACTTTCAACAATTCAGGCTCATCATATTTTGGGAAGATACGGATATCCACTTCATTTGGTCTATCTACCCTTCTGTTAAAAAAGGCCGATAGCTTATTGCGCTCGTTGATTTTATACGCAAAACGTAAATTTGGGAAGGGCTGAAAATAATCATAACCATCACTTTTATAGGTATTATGGTTCGGGTTTACATCATATTGCACCTTCACATATTCGTACCTTAAACCTGCCTCTACTTCTATCGCTTTGTTTTCAAAAATGTAACTTCCGTACACTGCAGGGATGGTTTCCTTGTAATTGGCCCAGCCACCTGCATTCACATCCAAAGGAGAATTTAGCCCCGGGAAAAATTGCATATTGGTCGGGATAGAACGTCTCCTGATTTTAGTACCCAGCTCAATTCTCCCTTGCTTTAACGGTTTCACATAATCCAAGTTAAAATCAATCACATGCTCATCAGACAACAGCTTAAAAGCATCTTCGCCAGTAAAAGTAGGCATGATGTTGGTGAAAAAATATTGCTCATCTTCACGGTGCCAAGTATAGTTTAAGCCTGCATTGAGCAAGTGCCCAGGTTGTTTAAATTTATGCTGAAAAACCGCCGAACCTGTTACGGTATACTTCACTTCATCTTCCAAAAACTGCCATAACCTTAAACGATTGCTCAAATCAGCATTGAAATAAGGAATATCACCCCTATCCAAAATCTTTTCCCTGTTGAAATAAGTAGATACCGTTAATGAATTTTGCTCGTCAGGGTTCCAATCTATACCTGTTTTAACCGTACTGTAGGTAGTAGTTCGGTTACGTTTTACCTGCTGGTTAATGATATTCCCATCATCGTAAGTCCTTGTGGCAAATTCATTCCTATTAAGCGTTTGGGTATAAAGCCAATCGGCCTGTAAAAAAGTGTTGAGCTTATTTTTTCGATAGTTGAGCGAAAGGGATGGATTAATTTTAGGCGTAGCTTGATATTGTGGCCTAATCCCAGGTAAATTCTCTCTTCGTTCCCACAGCGCACCAAGTCCAGTGGTTAAACCTACCTTACCATTAAAACCCTCTTGTTTGTTCTTTTTGTAGATGATATTGATGATTCCAGCATTTCCGTTGGCATCATATTTAGAAGAAGGGTTATTGATAACCTCTATTCTCTCGATCGCTGACGCAGGAATATTATCTAAACTGGTTTGCGAGCCAAATCCCGTCATGGCGTTTTGCTTGCCATCAACCAATACCGCCACCTTATCATTTCCTCTTAACTGTATCTTTCCATCCTGAATAGTTACCCCTGGTAGGTTTTGCATGGCCTGTAATACCGACCCTCCCGACTGTGCAACATTATTGCTCAAATTATAGGTCTGTTTATCCATTTTGGACGAAAGCCCATCACTATTTTGCCCCACAATGTTTACCGTACTTAAGGTTTGCGAGTCTTCCGTTAACGTCAAGTCGCCCAAATCTAAAAATGGGTTTAAAGTGCCTATAGTAATGGCTTGATTTTTCTTTTGATAACCGACCAAGCTTATTTCAAGTTGATATTCTCCGCTAACCATATCTGCCAGTTTAAACCTACCTTCCATATCACTAATGGTTCCTGTAACAAAGCGCTGGTCAGCTTTTGCTTTCACTACAATGTTGGCATAAGGCAGTGGAACGCCAGTTTTTACGTCTTTAACAAGACCAGAAACAGTGACTTTGGTAGATTGTGCGAACAAAGTATTCGCGGCTAGCAGCAATAATAAAAAAAGTATTTTCCTAAATGACATCATGGTTCCTCCATTGTTTTTATATTGCATAGTTAGGAACCAAATCTGTTGGAAATTGGAAGTTACTCAGATTTACAACGTCGAGGATAACGTTCTCTAGAATCAAGGCAACGTTTGGCGTACCCGCCAAACATGACCTTAAAATATGGAGGCTATTTTTAAACAGTTTCTCAGATTTGCTACAGATTTATGTACTATCTTACCCCATAATCGTTAATAAACTATTATGAAAATTCTAATCATAGAAGACGAGGAAGAACTTAGGGAAAGCATACACGCCTATTTGAAAGTAGAAGGTGATGTATGTGAACAAGCCATGGATTATCCCACCGCACTGGAAAAAATCAGCTTGTATAGCTATGATTGTATCTTGTTAGATCTTAGCTTGCCGGGCGGCGATGGCATGAAAATATTGGAAGAGATAAAAAAAATGGGCAAACAGGATGGCGTGCTCATCATCTCTGCCCGAAATTCCTTGGATGATAGATTGAATGGACTAGGCCTTGGTGCCGATGACTATTTAGTGAAGCCTTTTCACCTATCGGAATTAAAAGCCAGAATTATGGCCATTGTACGCAGGAAGAACTTTGGTGGCTACAATGTGATGAGCTTTCAGGAAATTGCCATAGATCTAATGGGCAAAGAGGTAAAAATTGAAGGACAGTTGTTGAGCCTTACCAAAAAGGAATACGATCTGTTAATTTACTTTATAGCCAACCAAGGTAAAGTAATTACCAAAAATGCCATTGCCGAACATCTTTGGGGCGATGAAATGGACCTATCGGATGATTTTGATTTCATCTATACACACATTAAAAACCTAAGGAAAAAGATGATAGAAGCTGGGAGTAAAGACTACATCAAATCGATGTATGGTGTAGGCTATAAATTTGGGATGCCATGAAACTTGCAGAAAAATACAATAGAGCCAATCTACTTACTTCACTCATTGTACTAGCCATTACTGGTATTATCTATTATGTGGCGATCCATTTTATCCTTACAGAAAAAATGGACAAAGACTTGGTGATTGAGGAAAGGGAAATTGAGGCCTATGTAAAAAATTATGGTCGTTTACCTTCCCCAGGCGACTTCCTACATCAAAAGGTTGCTTACGAACAGCTCAAAGATGGACAAAGTATTGAGCGGGATTTTTATTACAGCGAATTTTATAACGAAGAAGAAAAGGAGCTAGAACCAGGCCGAAATTTGTCTACGACCATCACGGTAGGCAAAAAAAACTATTTGGTTACCATCAGCAAGTCCAGAGCTGAAGCAGAAGGATTGGTTCGCATTATTTTCCTGATTACCATTGGCGTAACCATTTTACTACTGGTTTCATTATTACTGATCAATAGGCTAGTGCTGAATCGTATTTGGCAACCTTTTTACCAAACCTTAAACCGCATGAAAGCTTTTAACCTAGCTCAAAAAGAGAACATGCACAGCAGCCATACCAAAATTGACGAATTTAATGAACTAAATACGGCAGTTGCCACCATGGCCGAAAGGGTTAAAAAGGATTATAAGGAGCTCAAAACTTTCACAGATAACGCCTCTCATGAAATGATGACTCCCTTGGCCGTAATTAATGCCAAACTGGACCTCCTGTTACAGGAAAGCCCATTAGATTCTAAACAGGGTGCACTGATTCACGAAATTTACCATGCTGTAAACAGATTGAGCAGACTAAGCAGTTCATTGCTCCTGCTGGCAAAAATTGAAAACAAACTGTTAACCGAACACGAAACTTTAGACTTGAAACAGGCGATTGAAGAAAAAGCCTTACATTTTCAGGAGCTCATGCAAAACAAGGGCATTCAGTACTCACAACAACTGCAGCCGAAGGAAATAAACATGAGCAAATACCTCCTAGACATACTACTAAACAACTTGTTTAGTAACAGTATCAGACATAATTATCAGGGAGGCCGTATCGATATTAACTTATCAGAAAATAAATTAGTAATTTCAAATACAGGCAATGAAAACGGGCTAGACCATCAACAGGTTTTTGAACGTTTTTATAAAAACCCAGCTTCGGAGGGAATGGGTTTAGGTCTTGCCATCGTAAAGCAGATTGTCAATTTACAGAAATTTGAAATAAGTTATGTCTACCAAAACAACTTACACATTTTCACCTTGTTTTTCTAACTACAGAATTACTTCAGGTTTGATATTTAGCTTGGTTAAAATTATGCCAGTCATGAAAACCTTGTTATTATCTCTGTGCCTATTCCCATCTATGCTTTGGGCGCAACTTGCAGATACGACGATGTCATTCCGCAATGATATTGCTCCAAGCCCTTCTATCTTTCGAAATTATCAGCCTTATATTTTTCCCGCTACCTTAATTAGCTACGGTATTGTTTCCCTAAACAACAAACCATTGCTACGTTTAGATTGGAGCACTAAAACAGAGCTTTTGGAGCATAACCCGCAGTTTGTAGCCAAAATTGATAATTACTTACAATATGCACCACTAGCAGGAATGTACTCTTTAGATTTAATGGGCATTAAAGGACGAAACAGCGTACAAGATCAAACTTTTATTGCCTTATTGAGTACGGGTTTTACCACCGCAATTGTACAAGGGTTAAAAAACAGTACTGGACGTATGAGGCCCAATGGTGCTAACTACAACTCCTTCCCTTCTGGCCACACCGCTACTGCTTTTGCCGCCGCCGAGCAATTACATCAAGAATTTAAAGACCAATCTCCTTGGATTGGCTATGCGGGTTTCGCTGTTGCAGCTACCACGGGTACGCTTCGAATGTACAATAACAAACATTGGTTTAGTGATGTAGTGGCTGGCGCAGGTTTTGGAATTTTATCTACCAAACTCAGCTATCTCGTTTATCCCTACCTCAAACAGTTTCTAGGTTTCAATCAACGAAATTTTCAAGCGGCTCCCCTATATCAAAACGGTGCTGGCGGGATGAGTTTAAAATACACCTTTAACGATCACTAAACCTCGTAGGTTTTAGAAACCTACGAGGTTTTTTAAGTTACGAATATCAAGACTTACGAAATTTAATTTTAATCGTCCACCTAAAAACTTCGTAAGTCTAAATGACACCTCTAAAGAAATTCCTTCCCGAAGTATCGGCACAGGCTATTACCCTCAAAATGACAAATAACAATAGGCACCAAACCTCGTAGGTTTTAGAAACCTACGAGGTTTTTAAGTTACGAATATCAAGACTTACGAAATTTAATTTTAATCGTCCACCTAAAAACTTCGTAAGTCTAAATGATACCTCTAAAGAAATTCCTTCCCGAAGTATCGGCACAGGCTATTACCCTCAAAATGACAAATAACAATAGGCACCAAACCTCGTGGGTTTTAGAAACCTACGAGGTTTTTTAAGTTACGAATATCAAGACTTACGAAGTTTAATTTTAATCGTCCACCTAAAAACTTCGTAAGTCTAAATGATACCTCTAAAGAAATTCCTTCCCGAAGTATCGGCACAGGCTATTACC
>NZ_JAELTX010000999.1 GCF_016429065.1 Pedobacter sp. ASV17 | reverse complement strand
CCTGTTGGCAATGTCCCTGTGATGGCCAATGTTTTGGCAGCACCATCGTAAACAAAACTACCATCGCTGAAGCTGATACCTGTAATCGCTAACTTACCAATAGTTAGTTGCGCGGTCAGGCTTTGGTCTTGATAATTGGTTCCGCCATTAATGTTTGCCGTTACCGTATAGGTACCTGCATTTACCTGTCCGTTACCCGTATAACTTACCGTTGTGCCTGTTGGCAATGCCCCTGTGATGGCCAATGTTTTGGCAGTACCATCGTAAACAAAACTGCCATCGCTGAAGCTGATGCCTG
>NZ_JAELTX010000998.1 GCF_016429065.1 Pedobacter sp. ASV17 | reverse complement strand
GCACCCGAGCAACAGGCATTAACCCTTGGCTACGGCAAAGACCGCACGGGCTGGGGCGTTAACCTCTACCTGGACAGGGCAGGTCTACAACGGCAGTTAAGGGCGCTGGCCAGCTACGCCTATCATTTACCGCTTTCAAACGAACAGGCGCTACATTTCGGACTTTCGGTAGGTGTTTCTCAACAACGTTTGTCGCTGGAGGATATCCAGGGACGTCCCGATGACCTTTCGGCACAACGTTACAACGACCGCGATGCCTACCTGGATGGTGATTTTGGCATTGCCTATACCTATAGAGG
>NZ_JAELTX010000997.1 GCF_016429065.1 Pedobacter sp. ASV17 | reverse complement strand
CCCCCCCCCCCCCCCCCCCCCCCCCCCCCCCCCCCCCCCCCCCCCCCCCCCCCCCCCCCCCCCCCCCCCCCCCCCCCCCCCCCCCCCCCCCCCCCCCCCCCCTTTTTCAAGCCGAAGACGGCATACGAGATCTTGTAATTCGTCTCGTGGGCTCGGAGATGTGTATAAGAGACAGCTGGTAGTCCACGCCCTAAACGATGAACACTCGCTGTTGGCGATACACGGTCAGCGGCTAAGCGAAAGCGTTAAGTGTTCCACCTGGGGAGTACGCCCGCAAGGGTGAAACTCAAAGGAATTGAC
>NZ_JAELTX010000996.1 GCF_016429065.1 Pedobacter sp. ASV17 | reverse complement strand
GGAAGGAATCTCTAAGAGTATGACTCTAAAGAATGTTAAACTAACGTAAAGACTTTACAAATGACAGAAACATAAGAATATAATGTTTCTGTCTTTGCATTTTTGTAGCTGAATAATCTCAAGACCTGTCTCTTATACACATCTCCGAGCCCACGAGACGAATTACAAGATCGCGTATGCCGTCTTCTGCTTGAAAAGAGGGGGGGGGGGGGGGGGGGGGGGGGGGGGGGGGGGGGGGGGGGGGGGGGGGGGGGGGGGGGGGGGGGGGGGGGGGGGGGGGGGGGGGGGGGGGGGGGGGGG
>NZ_JAELTX010000995.1 GCF_016429065.1 Pedobacter sp. ASV17 | reverse complement strand
CCCCCCCCCCCCCCCCCCCCCCCCCCCCCCCCCCCCCCCCCCCCCCCCCCCCCCCCCCCCCCCCCCCCCCCCCCCCCCCCCCCCCCCCCCCCCCCCCCCCCGATTTTCAAGCAGAAGACGGCATACGCGATCTTGTAATTCGTCTCGTGGGCTCGGAGATGTGTATAAGAGACAGGATAAAGGATAAGTGTCATTTAACTCGCAAACTACAACTCATAACCTTCAACTTATAACTCGCAACTCACAACCCTACTTCTCCAAATAATCCAAAGCAAACTGAAGCCAATCTTGCACGCTTTTA
>NZ_JAELTX010000994.1 GCF_016429065.1 Pedobacter sp. ASV17 | reverse complement strand
ATTTACGCAAGATCCTACACAACCAGCAGCACAAGCCATGCTTTATGGGATTGGTTTAACTGATGCCGACATGGACAAAGCGCAAGTTGGCATTGCCAGCATGGGCTACGATGGTAACACCTGCAACTGTCTCTTATACACATCTCCGAGCCCACGAGACGAATTACAAGATCGCGTATGCCGTCTTCTGCTTGAACAGGGGGGGGGGGGGGGGGGGGGGGGGGGGGGGGGGGGGGGGGGGGGGGGGGGGGGGGGGGGGGGGGGGGGGGGGGGGGGGGGGGGGGGGGGGGGGGGGGGGGGG
>NZ_JAELTX010000993.1 GCF_016429065.1 Pedobacter sp. ASV17 | reverse complement strand
CCCCCCCCCCCCCCCCCCCCCCCCCCCCCCCCCCCCCCCCCCCCCCCCCCCCCCCCCCCCCCCCCCCCCCCCCCCCCCCCCCCCCCCCCCCCCCCCCCCCCTTTTTTCAAGCAGAAGACGGCATACGCGATCTTGTAATTCGTCTCGTGGGCTCGGAGATGTGTATAAGAGACAGGTATTGAACAGGAAATGAGGATGAATTTGAGCCTTTAGGAAATTAAGTTCCGAGTTGAGTGCCATTTGTTTACGTTCATACCACATTCCCACAAATTTGATCAGTAGCCCGCCCCATATAATGGAA
>NZ_JAELTX010000120.1 GCF_016429065.1 Pedobacter sp. ASV17 | reverse complement strand
AATGATTTAGGGGAATTGCCTCCGCATACCATGAAAGAAATTGTAAAATTCTTTCAAGATTATAAAGCATTAGAGAACAAACAAGTAACCATTGAACATTTATTGGGCGTGAGATATGCTCATAAAGTGATCAATGAAAGTATTGAGCTCTATAATAATACATTTAGATAATCCTTTAATGATTTACTCCGTCTGTACGCCCCTAGTGGCTTTTTTAACAAATATTCCAACGTCAATATTAGCAGTGGTAACTCCCGCTGACTCCGATGCTGGATCAATAGGGTGGCGCCTATTGTTTGCTTTGTTTTTAGTGTTTTTAAATGGTTTTTTTGTGGCCGCCGAGTTTGCAATCGTAAAAGTAAGGGCCTCACAAATTGAAATCAAAGCCAAATCTGGAAGCAGATTGGGCAAAATGGCTAAAAATATTGTTCACAATTTAGACGGATATTTAGCAGCTACGCAGCTGGGAATTACCTTGGCTTCACTGGGCCTGGGTTGGGTAGGTGAAGGGGTAATGCATACCATTTTCCTTAACATGTTTAACAGCTTGGATATTGCTGTTAGCGATGCATTCCTACACTCGGCAGCAACAGTGGTTGCTTTTTCAATCATTACGGTGATGCACATTGTTTTTGGAGAGCTAGCGCCAAAATCGTTGGCTATCCAAAGACCAGTGGCTACAACTTTATTTGTTGCGGCCCCATTACAAGGTTTCTATCTCGTTTTTAGACCATTTATTTGGGCACTGAACGGACTGGCGAGCATTATCTTAAAACCTTTCGGCATTAATACTTCGGGAGGCCACGATTCGATACATAGTAACGAAGAGTTACAATACCTATTGGATCAAGGTAAGGAAAGCGGTGCGCTAGAAGATAATGAGCACGAGCTGATCAAGAACGTGTTTGATTTCAACGAACGTGTAGTAAAGAACATTATGGTACCTCGTACCAAAATATCGGGAATTGAGCTGGATACCTCAAAGGATGAAGTGGTAGAGAAGATCATTTCAGAAGGCTACTCTCGTATGCCTGTTTACGATGATATCATTGATAAGATTATCGGTATCATCCATGCCAAAGACGTTTTGCCGCTGTTAGCGAGCAAAAAAGACTGGACTTTGGCCGATATTATCAGAAAGCCTTATTTCGTTCCAGAGACCAAGAAAATCAACGATCTTTTAAGCGAGCTACAGCAGAAGCGCATCCAAATTGCCATTGTATTGGACGAGTTTGGCGGTACCGCTGGTATGGTGACTTTAGAGGATATCGTGGAAGAAATTGTTGGTGAAATTCAAGACGAATACGACGAGGAGAAACCAATTGTTGAGAAAATTAGTGATATGGAGTTTGTGGTAAATGCCTACGCAACGGTTTACGATGTGAACGAGCACTTACCTCATGATTTGCCAGAGGATGAAGATTTTGATACGGTTGGAGGTTTGGTATCACATGCTTTCGGTAAAATCCCAGAAGTGGGCGATAGTGAAGAGTGCTACGGCTACCTGTTTACCATCCTTAAAAAGACAGAACAAAATATTGAAACTGTAAAGCTGGAGATTGTCATCAATAAAAGCGATATGGTAGATTTGCACTAATAAAATAGTACTGCGTTAAACGTTTGGCGTGGATACGCTCGACGCCAAACGCAATTTAGCCAATCATGCATTTTTACTTTTGGCTTTTGACTTTTATCTTTAGAGATGTATTTATTCTACACCCCAGATATCACCTCGGATACTTATACCTTAAACGAGGAAGAAAGCAATCATTGTAATAAGGTTTTACGCCTGAAGCAAGGTGATACGGTTCACTTGATTGATGGTGTTGGCGGGTTATATGTAGCGCAAATTGCCGAAACCGCTAAAAAGGCGGTGTTGCTCAACATCATTGACAAGCAACAAGGTTTTGGCAAGCGAAATCATTACCTACACATCGCTATTGCACCTACTAAGAACATTGATAGAATTGAGTGGTTTTTAGAAAAGGCTACTGAAATTGGAATTGATGAAATAACGCCTATTATTTGCGAACGCTCGGAACGTAAAATCGTGAAAGAGGAACGTTTGGAAAAAGTGGTGACTTCGGCAGTAAAGCAGTCGCTTACGGCATATCATCCCAAAATAAATACAGCTATTGCCTTTAAAGATTTTATCAAACAAAGCGATGCCGAGCTTAAAATGATTGCGCATTGCATTGACGAAAATAGCAAGCAGGCCATTTCAGAATTGATTAAACCTCATCAAAAATACCTGATTTTAATTGGCCCCGAAGGTGACTTTACGCCCAAAGAAATTGAGCTTGCTTTGCAAAATGGATATAAACCAGTAACTTTAGGCAACACCCGCCTACGTACAGAAACTGCTGGTTTGGCGGCTTGCTTTGAGATCAATTATATTAACAGGGAGTAATGAACAAAGAACAAAGATTAAAGACCGTACATTCTTTTCGAGGAATAGCAAAGCTTAGTCCTTACTCCTTTGTCCTTGTTCTTTTATCTTTTGCCTTTTTACTTTTCACTGGATTTACCTTCCCGCCAACTTACAAAATAGGTAAACTTAAATATGCCGGGGGTGGCGATTGGTACGCCAACAGAACCGCACTTCCCAATCTCATCGCTTTTTGTAATAAAACCATCTCTACCAATTTTGCTCCCGATGAAGGCATTGTAGAAGTTGGTAGCGCCGAGTTATTCAATTATCCTTTTGTGTATATGACTGGCCACGGTAATGTTGCCTTTAATGTACAGGAAATTGCAAATTTGAGAAAATATCTGGTAGGAGGGGGCTTCCTGCATATTGACGATAATTACGGTTTGGATAAATTTATCAGGCCACAAATGAAGAAGGTTTTTCCTGAGCTTGATTTTGTGGAGCTGCCAGCCAATCACAAGATATACAACCAAAAATTTAGGTTTCCCAATGGCCTGCCGAAAATCCACGAGCATGATAACAAGCGCCCGCAAGGATTTGCACTTACTTATAAAGGTAGGGTGGTTTGCTTTTATACGTACGAATGTGATTTGGGCAACGGTTGGGAAGATTTCGGCACTTACCCTTCCGATACCCAAGAAAGTAGAAATAACGCCTTGAAAATGGGCGCAAACTTAATACAATACGCCTTAACCAACTAACTTATGAATAAAGTAACCGTAAACAACCATTTTCAGTTTGACATGGATTTTGTCCAAGAAGTTTTACAGGTCAATAATCAGCCTGTTGATTTCGATTTATTGAAGACAGGACCACAATCTAGCCATATCATTCACGACAATAAATCTTATACCGTTGAAGTGGTGGATTTTGATAAAGCTGAGAAATTAGCCCATATTAAAGTAAATGGAAATGTTTATCAAGTACAGGTAACCACTCAATTAGATTTGCTTTTGAAACAATTGGGTATGGATAATCTTGCCAGTAGCAAGATTCTTCAAATCAAGGCGCCAATGCCTGGTTTGGTGTTGAATGTATTGGTGGGCGAAGGTACAGAGGTTAAAAAAGGAGATAATCTTTTGGTGCTTGAAGCCATGAAAATGGAAAACATGATCAAATCGCCAACGGACGGGGTCATTAAGAAGATAGAAGTTAAACAAGGTGATAAAGTGGAAAAGAATGAGCTATTGGTGGTTTTTAGTTAATCAATAACTACACTTGTTTACGCTAAGAAAATACAGCGTTCATTTCTTTAAGGAATTGATGTAAAACAAAAAAGTCCCGTAGGCATATTGCTTACGGGACTTTTTTTATGAAGCGAAACGCTTATTACTTTACCTTAAATGGTTTAGTAGATTTGTTTTTGAATTGAGCTTTGCCAGCTGATTTAACTTCTGATGCACCAAGCATGGTCATTGCACAACGGAAACCGATATCCGCAGTCGATTCATCTTCTTGTAAGAATCTTCTGGCGGCGGGGTTTAACCACATCGCTTGATCGTTCCAAGAACCACCTTTGAAAACCCTTGACTTATCATTGTATAAAGCAAGCAACTCACCATTTGGTAGGGCTTTCTCAGCATCCTTGTAACCACGCTGATCTGCTTTATAAGTCGAATCTACATATTGAGCCTGCAATTGAACCCAAGATTGTTTTACACCAGTGCCAGCAGGTTTCATCACCGGACGGCCTTTGCCATCTATTTTAATCACACTGTTTTGTGCATCTCTTTCTTTGTCAGAGTAAACGTTACCCCTAAAAGGGTTTAAGCCTTCTGTGGCTTCAAAAGTGTTCGGACGATAAACATCTTGTACCCATTCGTTCACGTTTCCAGCCATGTTGTACAAGCCAAAATCATTAGGAGTAAAACTGCGTACAGATTGTGTGATACTACCTTTGTCATTCAGGGAACCACCCACACCCATATAGTCACCTTTTCCACGTTTAAAGTTGGCTAAGATCATCCCTCTGGTAGATTTTTTAGGAGAAGTAATTCCTAGGCCGTTCCAAGGGTAAACTTTCTTTTCGTTGATGTTCGCATATTGGGTGTTTCCAATTAAACCCAATGCTGCATATTCCCATTCAGCTTCTGTAGGTAAACGGTATGGTTGGAAAATTTCACCATCTTCCAATCTAACGTTTCTTTGCGCTTTATTTTTACCAGTGGTGGCACCAGCTTCTGCACTTAAATCTAATGGTGCTTTTTTACCAATATCTTTGATTTGACCGTTAAGGTAAACATCAGTGTTAAAGATGGTGTCTGATTTTTTTACTGGTGTGCCGCCTTTTGCGGTAGGTTTGTTAAGATCTTTAAAAGTGGTCATCAAGCCTTTTTCTCTCAAGATCAATTCGTTCACCCTATCTGTACGCCATATGCAATAATCAGCAGCTTGTTGCCAAGTTACCCCCACTACTGGATAATCTCCATAGGCTGGGTGTCTTAAATAGTTGTTTACGTAAGGTTCATTGTACGACAATGGTCTTCTCCAAACCAAAGTATCAGGCAATGCCGTATAGTAATATTCTGCAAGTTCTGGTTTACCCCTAAAGGTTGTTCTGATCCAGTGTAGATATTCCAACCAGTCGGTATTCGAAACTTCAGTCTCATCCATGTAGAATGAACTTACCGTTACCTGACGTTTGTAGTTGTAAGAAGTCATGTCCTGTCCTGGGATATCAATGGCGCTACCACCCATGATAAACTCACCACCTTCAATCTCCATTAAACCTGGACCAGGCCCTCTTTTATAGTTCTTTTTTACTTCGAAACCGCCGTTTTCACGCTTGTTGTAAGCATAGCCAGTTTTTTCAGATACTGCAGATCCGCCTTTAGATCCACCGCAGGAACTTAAAGCTCCAACACCGAATAAGGATACTACTGCGTAAAAGTAAATTTTATTCATATATCGCAAATTGCACTTTAGTCGTTAAAAATACACAAAAAAAGAGCGAGAAATAAAAAATCTTTTTTATTTGCCCTTTTTCTGTCGAAAATATTGTTGCCAAAAATGTTAAAACGCAAATGGAACAATCTCTTTTTTAGCAAGTAAACGTAAGAAATTAAAAGATATTGTTAGTATCTTTTCAAAAAAATAAATTAAGGAAAATTTTCCCCAAATTGGGGGATTGTTGAGTTTTTAATTGCCTCGTTTACTCATTTTTGTGGACTTGAAGAAACTATTGGCCACGGTTAACCAGAAGTGGACTTCCTGTTTTTTAAGCTGATTGAAATGAGAACAATATTGCCCGTTATAAAACGTTAAGGAGTGAGAATGCAATTAGCGTAGCGATAAGCTTTGAAATTAACGAACTCTATACTAAATTGCGCAAATTTATATATAAAATGAGATTGAACCGCCTAAGTAGCGCCTTGTTGCTTTTATCGTTGTTAATTGGGAAAAATGCGCTTGCTCAGCAATCTACTGGAAGTAGCGTAACACAAACCAACGGTGTTTATCCTGATGTTCCATTTTTATTGATTACGCCTGACGCACGTGCAGGTGCTATGGGGGAAGCTGGTGTAGCGGTGATGCCTGATGGTAATGCAATGAGCATTAACCCAGCAAAGCTTGCCTTTTTAGAAAAACCTTATGGCGTGAGTTTGTCTTATAGCCCTTGGCTTAAAAACTTGGTTCCCGATATTAACTTAGCCTATTTAAGTGGCTATTATCAATTAGATGATAGAACCGTAATAGGTGCTTCGTTAAGATATTTCTCATTGGGCGAAATTACTTTGGTAGATGAATTTAGAAATAACCAAGGAACTTTTAGCCCTAATGAATTTGCCATTGATGCAACTTATTCTCGCCGTTTTGGTGACAATTTCTCTTTAGGAACTACTGCTCGTTATATCCGTTCAAACCTAACTACAGGACAAATAGGCGGAAGCCAGCAAAAAGCTGGAAGCGCTGTGGCAGTAGATGTTTCGGCATTCTTTAAAAAACCAACAGTGCTTTTCGGTAAAGATGCGATCTTATCTCTAGGTTTAAATCTTTCCAATATTGGAACAAAGATGAGTTTTGCTGAAACGCAAAATAGAAGGTTTTTACCCGCTAACATGAAATTGGGGGGAGCTTCCACTTTTATCATCGACGATTATAACCAATTTACCTTTGCACTTGATTTCAATAAGCTAATGGTTCCTACTGATCCAATTAGGGATATTGATGGGAATATCATCTCAGGGAAAGATCCATATCGTTCGGTGCCTTCGGGAATTATCGGTTCTTTTGGTGATGCACCAGGAGGATTTAAGGAAGAACTTAAAGAAGTGGCTATTTCTACAGGTATTGAATATACCTACAATCAGCAATTTGCAGTAAGGGCTGGGTATTTCTACGAAAACCCTCAAAAAGGTGATAGAAGATATTTTACTGTAGGTGCTGGATTGAAATATAATATGTTCAATCTGGATTTCTCTTACTTGATTGCTAACGCTCAAAATAGTCCTTTGGCTAATACTTTAAGGTTTAGCTTGTCATGGAATATCGATAAAGTAGGAAAATAATGCGCATTAAGGTAGGCTTTGGCTTTGATGTCCATCAATTGAAGGACAATCATCCATTTATTGTTGGTGGTGTTAACTTAGAGCACCACAGAGGTGCGTTTGGGCACTCGGATGCAGATGTACTTTTGCATGCCATTTGCGATGCTTTGCTTGGCGCTGCAAATTTGAGAGACATTGGCTTTCATTTTAAAAACACCGATCCTAGATGGAAAGGAATCAGTAGCTTGATTTTGTTGCAGGAAACAGTGAAGCTGTTAAAAGAGAAAAATTTTGAGGTGGGGAATATAGACGCCATGTTGTGTTTGGAAGCTCCTAAAATCAATCCACATATTCCGCAGATGCAAGAAAACATTGCAAAAGCAATGGGTATTTCTATCGAAGATATTTCCATTAAGGCCACTACGAATGAACAAATGGGTTTTATTGGTAGGGAAGAAGGGGTAGTTGCTTACGCCGTTTGTTTGATTGAGAAAGTTTAAGAGTTACGTGTTGTGAGTTACATGTTATGGGACTAATCTCATAACACTTCATAAATAAAAAGGAGAAATCTATGGTGTTAGATTTCTCCTTTTTTTTGTGCTTCAATCGAGATAATGAGATGGGAGCTCTCAATTGGATTTGAGCAAAATCCGCGGAACTTCAATCTTTATAGCACAAATATTCCAACGGTATACGACTCCTACAGAGTCGCAACTATGTTCGTTGGTTATTTTATAGAGATTAGACCTTTTCGAGGTCTTGAAAGACGCTATGATAAAGTCCAAAGATCTTTATGCCACCGAAGAATCGGTACGTGTTACGGGACTTTTAAATCCATAACTCACCACATATCATCTACTCTTCTAAATAGCCAAATTTTCCAGTGTTGTAGTCTTCAATGGCTTGTTGTAACTCTTCTGGCTTATTCATTAAGAAAGGACCGTATTGAGCAATAGGCTCATTAATTGGGTCACCAGAAAGGTATAACACTACCGCATCTTCGCTTGCTTCTATGGTAATGGCATTGCCTTCATGAGCAAAATGCACCATCTGATTAGTCATGGCCTTTTCAGTGCCGTTCACCGTAATGCTCCCTTCAATCACCAACAGTGCAGTGTTAAAATGAGCTGGCGTTTCCAAATTAGCTTTTGCACCCGCTTTAAGACGTAAGTTATATAACTCTATCTCTGTAAAGGTTGAAGCACTTCCTTTTACGCCATGGTAGTTTCCTGCAATTACCTCAATTTTTCCTTCATGATTAGGGAGCTCAAAATTGGCCATCTCGCTATGTGTAACCGACTGATATTTGGGTGCTGTCATTTTGTATTTAGCAGGCAGGTTTACCCAAAGCTGTACCATTTGAAAAGGTCCGCCTTTTTTGCCATAGTTTTCTTCATGGTATTCTTTGTGCAATATGCCGCTGGCAGCAGTCATCCACTGTACATCACCTGGATAAATAACACCACTATTTCCAGCACTGTCATGATGCGCTACAGCACCGTGATAGGCAATGGTTACCGTTTCAAATCCACGGTGGGGATGTACGCCTACACCTCTTGGGGTGTTGCTTGGCGAAAACTCGAGTTTAGCATTGTAATCGAGTAAATAAAACGGATCCATTTTAATTTTATATCCGCTTGGGAAGAAATTGTGCACTCTAAATCCGTCGCCAACCATGTGTGGGGCTGTCGGATTTAGAATAGCAGCAACTTTTTTGAATGTTGTAGGCATGTTTGCCTCCTTTCTATATTAAGCTTGTTTTACAAACTGTAGTTCGCCTAAGATTTTTACCTCTTCGCTAACCATTACACCACCAGTTTCTAAGGCAGCATTCCAAGTAAGACCAAATTCTGTACGGTTAATTTTTCCGCTTAGGGTAAACCCAGCTTTAGTATTTCCCCATGGGTCGGTTGCAATACCTCCAAATTCAGCGTTCAACTTTACCGCTTTGGTCACATCTTTAATGGTCAAGTCACCTTTTACGATGTAATCGTCACCATCTTTTTCAACGCTATTGGAAGTAAAGTTGATGGTTGGGTATTTTTCTGCTTCGAAGAAATCACCACTTTTTAAATGGTTATCTCTATCGGTGTTACCAGTATCTATTGAGCTGATGTCGCCAGAGAAAGAAATTGAAGCATTGGTAAAATCGTCACCTTCTGCATTTAGTTCTGCGCTGAAAGATTTGATGCTACCGGTTACTGTGGTAATCATTAAGTGTTTTACCTTAAACTGTAGTTCGCTGTGGGTTGGGTCTAAAGCCCATTTTGTTGTTGCCATAATATTTTACTTTTTAGAAGATTAAATTTTATGCAACAAATTTACGGCGACAATGTTAGCTGGACATTGATGTATGTTAAGTAATTAGCTAATGATCAAATTAGTGAATTGGCTAATTTATTTGAAATGTTTTTTAGCAAGGTCTTTGCGTACGCGGCTCAATGATTCGGGAGTGATGCCTAAATAAGAGGCGATCATCCATTGCGGAACCCTTAAAGTTAAGTTGGGATAAAGCTTGATGAAATCTAGGTAACGTTCTTCGGCTGTTGCGCTCAATAACATGTTAATGCGTTTTTGCATAAACCTGATGGAGTTGTGCAACATCATGATATTTAACTCTAAGATATGGGGGAGTAGTTTTTGGATGTCGGCAAAGAAATGGCTAGGTACAATGAGCACTTCGGTGTTTTCTATGGCATCGATATAGAAAACCGATGGTTCGTTAAATAGCGAAGTGTTCCGATCTGAAACCATCCAGTTTTCTGGCGCAAATTGTATAATGTGCTCTTTACCTTTTTCGTCAATAGAAAAATAACGTAAAAGACCCTCGTTAATGAAATAGTTGTCTGACCTTAAATCACCAGGGCTTAATAAAACCGTTCCTTTTTTAATGGTCTTGGTCTTCAAACAGCTCGTAGCTTCTTTCGCTTGCTCATCGGTAATGGCAAGACGTTCTTTTAGATAGGACTGAAATTTTTCTAACATCTACTTGGTGTTGGTGTCAGGAATTTTGCTGAAATCAGCCCCACATTTGCCACAGCCTGTTGCGCATGAACCTTTTTTAGGGGCAACACTACGGTAAATTACCCTGCCCACATAAAATAGGGCAGCAACAAAAAGGGCAATCATTAAGATAAACTGAATATCCATGTTTACAAAGTTAGGATTATTTGTTCTTTGGAGTTCAGCCGAATGTAAAATTTGGTTTTGAACATTGAAGTCCAAAACCAAAACCAGGTATTAAGCATGTTGCTTCTCGTGAATGCCTTCGGCAAATTCTTCTACCATTTTATCATTAAAAGCGGGCAAGTCTTGTGGACTGCGGCTGGTCACCAAACCTTGGTCCACCACCACTTCTTCATCCACCCAATTTGCTCCCGCATTTACCAAATCCTTTTTAATGGATTTGTAGGAGGTCATTTTTCGGCCTTCTACTACTTCAGCATTGATAAGTGTTTGTGGGCCGTGGCATATTGCCGCCACAGGTTTTCCTTTTCTGAAGAAATCTTTCACAAAGGCAACGGCATTGTTGTTGGTTCGCAGGGCATCTGGATTGATGACGCCACCAGGTAATACCAGACCGTCAAAATCATTGACGTTTACTTCTTCCACAGTATTGTCTACCTCAATTTCTCGACTCCATTGATGGTCTTTCATGCCTTTGATAGCGCCTTTTTTGCTGGAAATAATGCGTACACTGGCACCTTCTTCTTTTAACCTATTTAATGGTTCAAACAATTCAGATTCTTCGAAGCCATTTTCTGATAGGATGGCGATATTTTTATTACTCAACTTTCCCATTTTCTTTATGTATTTAATAAAACAATCTTATTTAATACAAGAAATTTGGAGGGATTGTTTAGATAAAAACCAAATCGATAGGAGATGCACAGGAATTAAGACAGGCTTCTTCCTAAGCTATTGATTTTTTGAAGCCATTTTTCTCTTTGTTTTGCATCAGACGTTTTGATGATTCCGACATAAGTGGTTTTTACGGGACTTATACCGCAAAATTGTAGCGTAGATTTTTTCAGTTGATTTACGCTCGGTTTACCAAAAAATAGCCAATAATACCAACCAGGCTGATCTAAGGTGATGATGATTCTTGCTGTTTTTCCTTTCAGTAGTTTATCCCAAAAAACCGAGTTTTCGCGATAGCTAAATGCCATTCCAGGCAGAAATAGCCTGTCGATAAAACCTTTTGTAATGGCAGGTAAACCACCCCACCAAACCGGATGAACCCAAACCAGGTGATCGGCCCATTTGATATTCTCCCAAGCTTGCAATAAATCGGGTTCCAGTTCCATACGTTTTTGGTAACCAAATTTTAGGTTAGGGTCAAACTTTAAATTGGCAATGGTAATTTCCCGTACTTCGGCACCACTTAGTTTTGCACCTTCTTGATAGGCCGCAGCAATTCCAAAATTGAATGAGTTTGGATTGGGATGGCCGTTGATGATGACGATTTTTTTGCTCATAAACATTTTCTTAAAGCAAAGATAGACCGAGCGTGTGATTAAACTTTAGGACAAATGTCTAAAAAGAAACTTCGCTTCTTATACGGCTTAAATGGCGTTGGGTAATGCCCAAGAAAGAGGCGAGGTATTGTAGTGGTAACTTTTGAATGTACGTGGGCTGGTTTTCCATTAAGGATTTGTAACGCTTCGAGGCACTATCTCTCTGGAGTTGAAATATCCGATTTTCAAGTTCTAGGTACTGTTGTTCTGCAACGATTTTCAAAAAAATAGTCCATTTGAGGCTATGGATACTAAGTCCCTGTATCACCTCTTTTTTGATAACGAGTATTTGGGCCTTTGTAATCGCTTGAATATTTTCTACACTCGGATTCCCCGTGATGAATGATGAATAGGCCGCAATAAACTGATTAGGGAACCTAAAACAGTAGGTAATATCTTTTCCTTCTTCGGAAATATAAAAGGAACGAAATAGGCCATCAATTACAAACGCTACTTCATTACTGGTTTTGCCTTCGTTAATAAAAATATCATTCTTTTTTAAATTTCTGACTTCAAATAATTGAACGAGCTGATTGATTTCTTCATTTGAAAAAAGATCAAAGCTCCGTAGGTATTGCTCAATCATTCGTGCGTTTATGCTTTAAAAAATAGAAGGTCAAATTGAAGGCAATCACAATGTGGTTAATGATGTTTGATACTAAACCATAGTAATGACTAAAAATTTGGAAGCGTTCTTTTAAGCTTTCACGATGTTTTTTCTTGCTCATACCACCCACCAAATATTTGGCAACATATAAATGGGTATTGACAATGCTCGAAGCTTTTTTGGCAATTTTAATGATCCAATCAATATCTGCACTGTACTTGTATTGCAAGTTGTAGGGTTCTGTTAGGCTACGTTTGATGTAAATGGCCTGATGGCTAATGCTCATTCCATATTTGAAGCTTTCCCAATTGAAATGCTCGGGTGCCTGATGCCTACGTCTGCCCAAGCTTTGCCAATTTTCGTCGTACATTTCGGTTTCTCCGTAGTAGATGTCGGCATTGGGAGCGGTGGCGAAAATCTTTTCAACGGTTTCCAGTTCATATATCTCATCGCCCGAGTTCATGAACAACACATAATCGCCTGTGGCCAGTGCTAGGCCTTTGTTCATGGCATCGTAAATGCCTTTGTCTTTTTCAGAAATCAGCTTTGTGATACGGTTTTCGTATTTCTTGATGATTTCTAAAGTACCATCATTAGAGGCCCCATCGATCAAAATGTATTCTATATTGGAATAGGTTTGGTTCAGGATGGAAAGCATGGTGCGTTCGATATCCTTTACATTGTTGTATACGATGGTAATGACAGACAGTTTGGGAAGCATGGTACAAGTTTAAGGATTTAGTCCGTCATTTCGAACGCATGTGAGAATTGAAAATCAACGAAGTTAAATCTAGTTACTATGCTTTTATGAACTGATGCTTGTTCTGTGCGCTAGATTTCTCTTCGTTGCACTCATCGAAATGACGGCGGGGTAATAGTTTGCTTTCTAGAAAAGTTTAGGGAGTTTGTGCTTTGCATTGCCGATAATAGAATCGTCATTTCGAAGCATGTGAGAATTGAAAATCAACGAAGTTAAATCTAATCACTATGCTTTTAGGAACTGATGCTTGTTCAAGTTGCTGGATTTCTCTTCGTTACACTCATCGAAATGACGGAGGAGTGGCGAAATTAGGCTAGAGTAGTAAGATGTTAACTTTTAACTTTCTACTTTACCCTTTTCACTTATTTAGGCATATCATCCAGTAGCTTCAAATAAAGCAACGCATGTTGTTCGGCAATTACAGAAGGAGCAAAAGTGCTCAATACTGTTCTACGAGCTTCTTTTTGGATCTCTTCCTTTTGTTCGTGCAGAAACAACCATTCGATACCATCAGCTAAGTCAGACGCATCTTCGTATTTTGCCAAATAGCCATTTTGAAGATGTTTCACCATGTCGGGAATACCGCCTGTGGTAAAAGCAATGACTGGTGTGGCACAGGCCAAACTCTCCATTACGGTGTTGGGTAGGTTGTCTTCCAAAGAAGGGGTAATGAAAGCATCAGCCGCCGCATAGCATTTAGCTAAGTGCTCATCTTTATTAATGGTTCCCAAAAAGGTTGTTTTGAAAGGGAATTTGGGAATGTTCTCTTCATTTTTATTGCCAAAAATAACCAGCTCTATTTGATCATTAGGGATTTCTGGTCGACGGGACAGTTCAAACAAGGCATCGATAAGATATTGCGTTCCCTTGTGCTTATCATTTTTAGAAGGCATGAAACCGCTCATCAGCACAAATTTTTCGGGTGCTATCTTGAGGATTTTTTTGGCTTCGGCCTTTACGTAAGGTTTAAAAACATCCACCTCGATGGTGTTTGGAATCACCGAAGTATGCCTTAGTCCCAATAAACTGCTTTCTTTCACCGATTGAGCCATCCATCTGCTTGGAGCTACCACATGGAAATTTACTTCCGAATAAGCTTTTTGTTTACGCTTCCACGTTTGGTGGGAGATGTCCTTTGGTCCGCTCATTTTTAGCAAAGGACAATTGCCGCATTGCCTGTGAAAATTTTCACAACTATAACGAACGTGACAGCCTCCAGTAAAAGCATTGCTATCGTGAAAAGTCCAAACAATAGGCTTCTCCAATTCATCAAGCTGTGCTAAAAACTTAGGACTTAAAAAGCCGTGATTAATCCAGTGGATGTGAATGACATCAGCTTCCTTTACCAACTTGTTTTTGAGCACGCTTTTGCCAAACCACTGTAGGGAGAAAGGTGTTTTTACTGATTTTTTGGAAAATAATTTGGCCAAATATCGCTCGGCCAAGATGTTAAAAACAGCCTTGGCCTTAGCAAAGGGGCTTTTACTTAGGTTGTGGATGCTTGTATTGTTACCGAATTGATAATATACCAATACCTTCGAATCAATGCCTGCTTGGTTCAGTGCATCGCTTAAACGTAAACACGCTCTACCAGCGCCGCCGTTGCCATCATATGTGTTGAGGTGTACTACTTTCAAAGCAATCAAAAATACATTTTATTGTTTAGGTTTGTAAAACCGTTACTCAAATTAACTAAACTTATCAGTATAAAAATGAAGAATAAAAACCTATTCAGCAAGCTTGCGTTCGCATTTTTGTCGTTGCCGTTAATGGTAAATGCCCAAAACCAAACTTATTTTGCCAGCTGTCCAGCCTTATCTCCAGATGCACAAACCGTTGTATTTAGTTACGATGGCGATATTTGGAAAGTGCCTGTTAAAGGAGGTTTGGCCTCAAGAATTACCGCCATGCAAGGCGATGAAATCAATCCGAAAATTTCGCCAGATGGCAAATGGTTGGCTTTTTCGTCCAACCAGTACGGTAATTTTGACGTTTATGTAATGCCAATGACTGGTGGCGAAATCAGACAACTGACCTTTAATGATGGTACCGACGAAGTAGATAACTGGAGCTGGGATTCGAAAACCATTTATTTTACTTCTAGCCGTTATAACAACTTTTCGAGCTATAAAGTAGGCATCAACGGTGGTACCGCGGTACGTTTGTTTGAAAACTATTTTAATACTACCCACAATATTGCCGAGGCTCCAGATGGTAGTTTGTTTTTTAGCGATACTTGGGAAAGCAGGAACTTTGCTAACCGCAAGCGCTACAAAGGCGCTTTCAATCCCGACATCCAGTCATATAATCCGAAAACTAAAGCATACAAGCGTTATACCGATTATATAGGTAAGGATTTTTGGACTAGCGTTGACCAAAAAGGGAATATCTATTTTGTTTCGGATGAAGCCAATGAGGAGTACAACCTTTACACTTTTGTAGGCGGTAAAAAAACTGCGCTTACTAAGTTTGATACTTCTATTAAACGTCCTTTTGTGGCGGCTAATGGCAGTACTGTTGTTTTTGAAAAAGATTACCAGCTGTATGTATAT
>NZ_JAELTX010000992.1 GCF_016429065.1 Pedobacter sp. ASV17 | reverse complement strand
CCCCCCCCCCCCCCCCCCCCCCCCCCCCCCCCCCCCCCCCCCCCCCCCCCCCCCCCCCCCCCCCCCCCCCCCCCCCCCCCCCCCCCCCCCCCCCCCCCCCCCCTTTTCACGCAGAAGACGGCATACGAGATCTTGTAATTCGTCTCGTGGGCTCGGAGATGTGTATAAGAGACAGGTTCTGCTGAGCCTAACCGTAAAAAAGTTGGATCGGTGACTTGGGATCAAGTTAAGGCAATTGCTGAAGATAAAATGCCTGATTTAAACGCATTTACTATCGAATCAGCAATGAGTATGGTTGCTG
>NZ_JAELTX010000991.1 GCF_016429065.1 Pedobacter sp. ASV17 | reverse complement strand
ACTGATTTTATCTGCGCATATCAATACTTGTACATCTTCAAGAACAGCAATTTGTTTTGAATGGTCAGTAATGAAATTTGGAGAAATAAATCCACTATCGAACTTGATGCCGTCTACGATCTTAACTCTGTCTCTTATACACATCTCCGAGCCCACGAGACGAATTACAAGATCGCGTATGCCGTCTTGTGCTTGAAAAGGGGGGGGGGGGGGGGGGGGGGGGGGGGGGGGGGGGGGGGGGGGGGGGGGGGGGGGGGGGGGGGGGGGGGGGGGGGGGGGGGGGGGGGGGGGGGGGGGGGGGG
>NZ_JAELTX010000990.1 GCF_016429065.1 Pedobacter sp. ASV17 | reverse complement strand
CAAAGCAGGAAAATTGTTTATGGATTTGATACGATATTTACATCTGAATTATAAACACACAAAAAATTGAAATTATGAAACGTTTATTTGCAATAGCTTTATTAGCTTTCACCACACTATCTAGTGTCTGTCTCTTATACACATCTCCGAGCCCACGAGACGAATTACAAGATCGCGTATGCCGTCTTCGGCTTGAAAAAGGGGGGGGGGGGGGGGGGGGGGGGGGGGGGGGGGGGGGGGGGGGGGGGGGGGGGGGGGGGGGGGGGGGGGGGGGGGGGGGGGGGGGGGGGGGGGGGGGGGGG
>NZ_JAELTX010000989.1 GCF_016429065.1 Pedobacter sp. ASV17 | reverse complement strand
CGGCCCACAAAACGGATCGGCAGGGAGTTGATTTTAATATCATTTTCGTCAAACAGCAAATCCAAAGAACTGGTATTGATTTTGGTAATGAGTTTGGCATTTAGTTTTTTGTGGAGTAGGTAAGGTGCTGTCTCTTATACACATCTCCGAGCCCACGAGACGAATTACAAGATCGCGTATGCCGTCTTCTGCTTGAAAGAGGGGGGGGGGGGGGGGGGGGGGGGGGGGGGGGGGGGGGGGGGGGGGGGGGGGGGGGGGGGGGGGGGGGGGGGGGGGGGGGGGGGGGGGGGGGGGGGGGGGGG
>NZ_JAELTX010000988.1 GCF_016429065.1 Pedobacter sp. ASV17 | reverse complement strand
CCCCCCCCCCCCCCCCCCCCCCCCCCCCCCCCCCCCCCCCCCCCCCCCCCCCCCCCCCCCCCCCCCCCCCCCCCCCCCCCCCCCCCCCCCCCCCCCCCCCCCCTTTTCAAGCAGACGACGGCATACGCGATCTTGTAATTCGTCTCGTGGGCTCGGAGATGTGTATAAGAGACAGCTCATGTACAGCTTCAAATTATTTTCATTTTGCTATTGACGTTTTGTTTGGTGATCGGTATTTTAAGGGCTTACCAAGTACCATACTAAACACGCTTTTATGTTTAAATTTACGCCCTTCTGCCTTA
>NZ_JAELTX010000987.1 GCF_016429065.1 Pedobacter sp. ASV17 | reverse complement strand
GAAATAAAAATGTCCAAAAAAGGACTGGTTTGATAAAATCGCCTAAAGATAAAATAAACCAGCGAATTATATAACAGCTTAGTGTTATTTATACATTAAAATCACTCCTAATTGGTAAGTGTAGTGTCTGTCTCTTATACACATCTCCGAGCCCACGAGACGAATTACAAGATCGCGTATGCCGTCTGCTGCTTGAAAAGGGGGGGGGGGGGGGGGGGGGGGGGGGGGGGGGGGGGGGGGGGGGGGGGGGGGGGGGGGGGGGGGGGGGGGGGGGGGGGGGGGGGGGGGGGGGGGGGGGGGGG
>NZ_JAELTX010000986.1 GCF_016429065.1 Pedobacter sp. ASV17 | reverse complement strand
CCCCCCCCCCCCCCCCCCCCCCCCCCCCCCCCCCCCCCCCCCCCCCCCCCCCCCCCCCCCCCCCCCCCCCCCCCCCCCCCCCCCCCCCCCCCCCCCCCCCCCCATTTCAAGCAGAAGACGGCATACGCGATCTTGTAATTCGTCTCGTGGGCTCGGAGATGTGTATAAGAGACAGACTTTGAGTTTGCCCGTTTCTTATTGCCATACAGAAACTGAAATTGAAAAAGTAATTGATGTGATGAATAAATTTTAAACCACAACTGCAATAGGTTACAATTTAGTATTTTAGCAGCCGAATAGAA
>NZ_JAELTX010000985.1 GCF_016429065.1 Pedobacter sp. ASV17 | reverse complement strand
TTCCCTTTGCTGTGGATGATGTTGGAGTACCAAGTTCCAATATTCATCGCTTTGCGTATTGGGACGCAACACCCATTCCTTAAATAGGGGATCTAATAGAAAATCAAAAAGACTATAGGTAGAATACCTGTCTCTTATACACATCTCCGAGCCCACGAGACGAATTACAAGATCGCGTATGCCGTCTTCTGCTTGAAAAACGGGGGGGGGGGGGGGGGGGGGGGGGGGGGGGGGGGGGGGGGGGGGGGGGGGGGGGGGGGGGGGGGGGGGGGGGGGGGGGGGGGGGGGGGGGGGGGGGGGGG
>NZ_JAELTX010000011.1 GCF_016429065.1 Pedobacter sp. ASV17 | reverse complement strand
AACCAAGAAGTGGTGATATAATTTGTTAAACAATGTTCTTTTTAATTCTTTTTTCATAGCATTTTCAAAGATTTCTCCGCAAGGTCGAAATGACGTACTATCAACGGTAATGGAACAAGTCCGAAGGACTGATATGATTCTAGAATATAGGATTAGTTAATCAACCACGAAGTGGTGACATAATTTTGTTAGATAGTGTTTATTTTTTTTCATAGCATTCCCAAAGATTTCTCCGCAAGGTCGAAATGACGTACTATCAACGATAATGAAACAAGTCCGAAGGACTGATATAATTCTAAAATATAGGATTAGTCAATCAACCACGAAGTGGTGATATAATTTGTTAAACAATGTTCTTTTTAATTCTTTTTTCATAGCATTTTCAAAGATTTCTCCGCAAGGTCGAAATGACGTACTATCAACGGTAATGGAACAAGCCCGAAGGACTGATATAATTCTAGAATATAAGATTAGCCAATAAACCACGAAGTGGTGACATAATTTTGTTAGATAGTGTTCTTTTTAATTCTTTTTTCATAGCATTTTCAAAGATTTCTCCGCAAGGTCGAACTGACGTACTATGAACGGTAATGAAACAAGTCCGAAGGACTGATATTATTCTAGAATATAAGATTAGCCAATAAACCACGAAGTGGTGACATAATTTTGTTAGATAGTGTTCTTTTTTCATAGTATTTTCAAAGAGTTATCACCCGAAGGATCGGAACTAGCACGGTCGAAATGACGACATCAACCCAAGCTTTTACAAAACTGAATGACGAAAATAATTTAAAGCATTTGCTTACATTTGATAAAAGACCAAATCGTATGTTCAGCAAACAAACTTTTCTTATTTGCCTATTTCTAGTAAGTATCAGCTATGTCTCCAATGCGCAAAAAACCAAACTATTTAATGGGAAAGATTTGAAGGGTTGGCATGCCGACGTACCCGCAAAAGACAAAAACCCTGACACCCCTGCCTCTTTCATTGTGCGTGACGGAAAGCTGGTGAGCATGGGCGACCCACGGGGACACCTTATCACGGATTCTATTTTTTCTAATTACCGATTGGAGGTGGAATATCGCTTTGCGGGAAAACCTGGAAATTGTGGCGTTTTGGTCCATGCCTCTACTCCTAGAGTGCTATATAAAATGTTTCCAAAATCGTTAGAAGTACAAATGCAGCACCAGGATGCAGGTGATTTTTGGTGCATTGAAGAAGACATCACCGTACCTAATATGGAAGAAAGACGCGGACCAAAAGACACTTGGGGCGTTAGTGCTGGAAAAGCAAGGCGTATCAAAAACTTGACAGATGGTTCGGAAAAACCTTTGGGCGAATGGAACAGCATGAGCATTGAATGCTTTGGAAATACCGTTAAAGTTTGGGTAAATGGTGTGTTGGTTAACGAAGGAACCAACTGCACGGCCAACAAAGGACAAATTGCCATACAGGCCGAAGGAGCCGAGGTAGAATTCAGAAAATTGGACCTTACTCCTATTCACCCAAAAGTTAAGCCTATCAAATAAAAACTAGAGAGGCTTAATTTTCAGAACGTTCAGTACTCAACTTTCTTTGAAATGAGAATTTTAAACAGAACCCTGCTATCTAAACCCGATTGAAGTGGAAATACTTTTTGTTGCAATTATAAAACAAACCTCGCAGGTTTTTAAACGGCGAAGCCCTCAACTTTACCATTGAAGAGCAATAACAAATGGAAGTTAAACCTGCGAGGTTTGATAAGCACTCACGTTCACAAAAAGATTGCAACGGAAAGCGGGACTATCTTTTCATACGAGCTTTGAATTTGCTTTTCAAAAAAATAAAAAAATAAATCCCTCATTTTTTGAACTTTGGCTCAATTTTAGCTCAAAGCAGGAAAATTGTTTATGGATTTGATACGATATTTACATCTGAATTATAAACACACAAAAAATTGAAATTATGAAACGTTTATTTGCAATAGCTTTATTAGCTTTCACCACACTATCTAGTGTTAATGCCTTAGCTCAACAAGTTGATTTAAGAAAGAAAATTACGGTTAGCGGAACTGCCGAAACTGAAGTTACTCCAGACATCATCTACATCAGTATTTCTTTGAAAGAATATTTGAAAGATGGTAACAGCAAGAAAAAAGTAGACATTACTACTTTAGAAACACAACTTTTCAACGCCGTGCAAAAAGCAGGAATTGCCAAAGAGAACTTAACCATTAACAACTTAAGCAGCTGGAACAACCAAACAGAAAAAAGAAAAAATCCAGACTTTTTGGCCAGCAAACAATATCGCTTAAAAGTGACCGACTTGAACAAATTCAACTTAATTTTAGAAGGAGTTGATGCCAAAGGAATCACTAACACCTACGTAGAAAGCTATGATTATAGCAAGATAGAGAGCTTGAAAAAAGAGCTTAAAATAAAAGCTTTATTGGCTGCCAAAGAAAAAGCGACTTACATGGTAGAAGCTTTGGGAGATAAATTAGGTAATGTATTAGACATTCAAGATGTGGGCGACAATGGAGGCATGATGGTTCCTCAATACAGAAACTACGCCATGAAAGCCGAAATGTCTATGGATGCAGCTTCAGCTCCAGAAATTGACTTTAAGAAGATTAAATTGAGCTTTACGGTAAACACCGTTTTCGAGATTAAATAATTTATTTTTAATAATTTTGTGAACCTATCAGCGTAATAGTTGATAGGTTCTTTTTTTTATTCATAACTAATACATACATGAAAAAACTTATTTACTTGTTTCTGGTTCTTGTTACGCTCACTACTACCGTTAATGCCGCTCCTGCTAATGATGACAAACCTAAAACAGAGTTAACGATTGAACAAAAAGCCGAGCTGGAGTATATTACCAAACGTGTAGAGGAAATTAAGGCTATCGATAAATCGACCTTAACCAAGGTGGAAAGAAAAGCGCTTAGAAAAGAAGTAAAAGAGCTGAAAAGACGTTCAGATTTCCTGAGTCAAAACATCACGCTTTCTTTAGGTGCCATCATCATTATCTTATTATTGTTGATTCTTATCCTTTAATTTTAGCAATTAGGATTTACGATAGAACTTTTTTTAACATGAGTTGTTTATAGCATTGTAACTAGAAACTAAATCGCATGAAAAAAATTATCTATCCATTAATGTTATTGATGGCATTAACATTTAACCTAAATGTAGCCCTTGCCGCAAAAGATAAACCTAAAACGGAACTCACTCCCGAACAACGGTTAGAACTGAGCAGGATTACGTCCAGAGTAGAAGAGATTAAGGCAATGGACAAATCAAATCTTAGCAGAGAGGAACGTAAGGAGCTGCGCAAAGAGCTTAAAGAGATGAAGAAAAAAGCCAAAGCCATAGGCGGCGGTGTTTACCTATCCGTTGGTGCAATCATCATCATTATTTTATTATTGATTCTTATCTTATAAGACAACACATAACATTGATTGAAAAGCTGGAATTCACGTTCTGGCTTTTTTTGTGCGTTTAATCACCCCCATATATAAGGCACATCAATTTACGAAATGAGCCACATCACGTACTAGCCCCCTATTTAGCCAGACCTTTATAGTATTAAAAATTGAATGCTATGAAGACTTCTAACACCTTCTGGATTGTCCTGGCCATCCTTCCGTTTTTTGCCCTAGTGGGCAAAGCGCAAACCGCAAAATTAAATTTAAAAGAAAGCTCAATATTGGTAAAAGGCACTTCCTCTTTACATGATTGGCGCTGCAAGACCGAGCAAATTACGGGAGATATTTCCTACAAGACCGATGCCCTTACTTTAAAAGACATTACCGCTTTAGACTTGCAATTGGTCGTAAAATCAATGCGGAGCATCAAAGAAAACGGCAATTATTACGAAAGTGGTATGGACAAGAACATGTACAAAGCATTAAATGCAGAGAAGTTCCCAAAAATCACTTTTACCTTAATTGACATTAGCAATGTAAAAGCCAGCGTAGGCAAAGCCGATTTTGTTGCCAAAGGTAATTTAACCATTGCAGGCAATCAAAAGCCTATCAGCTTTCCAGTAAATGCTACGCTTACCGCAAACGGAATTGTTTTCAAAGGCACTACCTCTTTCAAAATGACTTCTTTCGGTGTAACGCCTCCAAGAGCCTTATTGGGCACCATTAAAACTGGTGATGAAATTACCATTGAGTTTAATGCCTCTTTTAAAAACAACTAATTACTACACGCTAAAACCATTAAGATGAAAAGACTTTTACTTGCTGCAGTTTTTGTTACAGTAGCTGGAACTGCGTTTGCACAGCAGAGCAAAATTGCCAATATGAGGCCCTACGATAAATCAGGCATTAACATGTTTGAAACCCCAAAAACCGATACCGTCCCTTTTGATGATGTGAAAGTGAGAATTGGCGCAGGTTTTACGCAACAGTTTCAGGCTTTGAAACACAGCAATAACTCCACATCTGCCACTAAACTGTACAACTTGCGCAGCGGCTTTAACTTGGCTACCGCCAACCTTAATATCGATGCACAGCTGGCCAAAGGGATTAGATTGAACTTGATTTCTTACCTATCAGCCAGACACCACCAAGAAACCTGGGTAAAAGGTGGTTTTGTACAAATTGATGCCTCGCCTATCAACTCTGAATTGCTAGATAATGTTTTCAAATATGTAACGGTAAAAATTGGTCACTATGAAGACAACTACGGTGATGCCCACTTCCGCAGAACAGACAACGGACACTCTTTATACAACCCGTTTATTGGAAACTACATTTTAGACGGTTTTACCACAGAGATTGGTGCTGAGATTGATTTTCAAAAAGATGGCTTTTTAGCCGTAGCAGCCGTCCACAATGGCGAAATTAAAGGGGAGATTTCTGATGCACCAACCCGTAATCCATCTTTCATTGGAAAATTGGGATACGATAAACAATTGAACAATGATTTAAGGGTGCGTTTAACAGGCTCAGTTTACCATAACAACGGTGCAGCAGCCAATACGTTATACACAGGCGACAGAGGTGGCTCAAGGTATTATTTAGTGATGGAAGCCGCAGGTGCTAACGCAAAAGATGCCGCTTGGTCAGGCAATTTACGTCCTGGTTTTAGCCGCCAGGTAACTGCCTTTATGATTAACCCTTTTATTAAATACCAAGGCTTGGAGTTGTTTGGTACACTTGAATTTGCTAAAGGGAAAGCCATTAACGAAGTGAATAAAAGAGATGTCAATCAGTTAGCCGTAGAAGGAATTTATCGCTTTGCGAAAAACGAGAACCTTTTTGTGGGCATGCGCTACAACACCGTTACTGCCGACATGTTATTTGGCACTGCCACCCAAGAAATAAAAATGAACCGAATACAGGCTAGTGCAGGTTGGTTCGTTACCAAAAACATGGTGGTTAAAGCCGAATATGTAAGCCAAAAATACAACGACTTCCCTACTTCCAATCTGTTATCAGGAGGTAAGTTTAAAGGGATGATGTTTGAAGCCAGTGTAGGATTTTAGTTAGTTAATAGTTGAATAGTTATGGTTTGAGCCGCTCTTTAGGTTTAGGGGCGGCTTTTTTCGTAAAACGACAAACTGATATTTATTTCCTCCCCCTACCCCCTCAAAGAGGGGGACACAGGACGCTTAACTAGGCAATTTACATATCCCCCTTTGGAGGGGGGAGGGGGAGGTCAATTTAACAGTTACTATATCCCAAAAGACATGAGTACATTTCCCCATCATTTATTAAGCACTCTTTTGCTTCTTTTCTTTCAGATCAGCTTTGCACAAGAATACCAGCTCCAACTTTTACCAGAGAGCAGTATCTTAATCAAAGGCAACTCTAACGTGAATAAATTTACCTTCACCTACGAGAAACCGCTCAAACCAAACAGTACCATCAACGTAGAGAAAAACAAAAGCACGCTCACCTTAAAAAATGTGAAGCTGGATGTAGAAGTAATTGCCTTTAGCTCTGGCAGTAACTTGATGGACCGCGATTATAGGAACATGATGAACTACAGGACTTTTCCCTACATCAGCATTGTGATACATCAAATCAACTTTTTAAAAACCTATAACGAAAATAACGGCACTGCCGAAGCCATTGCGAGCATTAGCATTGCGGGTGAAAAACGATTGGACACGCTACAGTTCAACTATTGCAAAACAAAAGAAATTTATCGCTGCAACAGCTCACACCAACTTTCGCTAAGGGATTATAAAATAAAGCCCCTCAAAAAAATGATGGGGCTTATTTCATTAAAAGATGTATTGGCAGTAGAAATGATTCTCTACCTTAAAATAGATTAATCGATGATATCGAAACCTGTGTACTTCCTCAACACCTCTGGAATAACAATCCCCTCAGGAGTTTGATAGTTTTCTAAAATGGAAGCCACAATACGAGGCAAGGCCAAAGCACTTCCGTTTAAGGTATGTGCCAATTGGGTTTTTCCTTCTTTTCCTTTAAACCTTAATTTTAAACGGTTACTTTGATACGTTTCAAAGTTTGATACCGAAGAGACCTCTAACCAACGTTGTTGCGCTGCACTCCAAACCTCCATGTCGTAAGTCATGGCCGAAGTAAAGCCCATATCGCCACCGCACAAACGCAATACGCGATAGTGTAAGCCCAATTGTTGCAATAACGACTGTACATATTGGCTCATGTCTTCCAGCGTTTCATAAGATTTATCTGGATGGGTAATTTGTACCACCTCAACCTTATCAAATTGGTGCAAACGGTTTAAGCCACGCACGTGGGCACCGTAAGAACCCGCTTCTCTACGGAAACAAGGCGTATAACCCGTATTTTTAATCGGAAGGTCTTCTTCCTTCAAAATCACATCACGGTACAAGTTGGTCACTGGTACTTCTGCCGTAGGAATCAAGTACAAATCGTCCACACCTACATGGTACATTTGTCCCTCCTTATCAGGCAACTGTCCAGTACCAAAACCCGAAGCCGCATTTACCAAGTGAGGCACTTGCATTTCTTTGTAGCCAGCAGCAGTAGCATGATCTAAAAAGAAATTGATCAAAGCACGTTGTAACCTAGCTCCTTTTCCTTTATAAACAGGAAAACCAGCACCTGCTATTTTAGTACCCAACTCAAAATCGATGATGTCGTATTTAGCAGTCAGTTCCCAATGTGGCAATGCACCTTCTGGCAAAGCCGTTGGCTCACCATGGGTTAAAACCACTTCGTTATCATCTGCTGTGCTTCCTGCTTTTACCAAATGGTATGGCAAATTAGGCAACTGTACAATCAACGACTGTTGTTTTTCTTCAACCTCATTCAGCTTTTCGCTCAATACTTTGATGTTCTCTTTATGAGATGCCGTGCTCGCTTTAATGGCTTCTGCTTCTTCTTTTTTGCCACTGCGCATCAGCTCGCCAATTTGTTTGGCGGCAGTATTCGCTTCAGCCAACAGGTTATCCAGCGAAACTTGAGTGGAACGGCGCTCTTCGTCAACGGAGATGATTTCGTCTACCAATTCAACTTGTTTAAAATGACGAACGCCTAATCGCTCTAAAACTTTCTCTCTATTTTCGCGGATATAGTTAACTTGCAGCATTATTTTAATTTTTCACAAAGATAATAAGAGTTACGTGTTATCTGTTATGAGTTGTATGTTTTTATAATGCTAACTCAGTCTCGCAACCCGTAACCCGAAACTGGCAACATGGAAGGAAAGCTTTACATCGTACCTACACCCATTGGCAACCTAGAGGACATGACTTTTAGGGCGATACGCATCTTAAAAGAGGTAGATTTAATTTTGGCCGAAGATACTCGTACCAGCGCACCTTTATTGAAGCACTTTGGCGTTGATAAACGGGTATTTGCCCATCACCAACATAACGAACATAAGGCAACTGCCGAAATCATCAAGTTTTTAAAGGAAGGACAAAACATTGCCTTAATCTCTGATGCTGGTACGCCCGCCATCTCCGACCCTGGGTTTTTCTTAGTTCGCGAAGCTTTAAAGAACGAAATAGAAGTAACCTGCTTACCTGGGGCTACTGCCTTTGTTCCTGCTTTGGTGAACTCGGGCTTACCTAATGACCAATTTGTTTTCGAAGGTTTTTTACCTGTTAAAAAAGGAAGGCAAACCCGATTAAAGCAATTGGCCTTGGAAGAAAGGACCATGATTTTTTACGAAAGTCCGCACCGATTACTGAAAACATTGACTGAATTTGCGGAGTTTTTTGGAGAGGACAGACAGGCTTCGGTAAGTAGAGAGTTAAGCAAGGTGTACGAAGAAAATGTACGTGGCACGGTAATGGAAGTAAAATCACATTTTGAAAACAATATTTTAAAAGGAGAATTCGTAATTTGTGTGGGTGGAAATGAGCATAAGGATAAAGGAGCAAAAAATAAGGACAAATACAAAAAGTTAGACAATTAGTTAGCACAATCGTCATGCTGACCACGAAGTAGCTGCGAAGCAAATTTAGTCCAGCATGACGGGAGAAACATAAAAACAAATATTCAACAAAAGAAGATAATGATTAACATAGATAGATTTTTGGCCGATGAACAAGACCCAAAGGCCGTTGAAAAAGTAGCTGGCAAGCTAAATGATTTATTAACCAGTGGCGAAGAAATTTTGTACCTAGCTGTACAGAAAAAACCTGCTGTAAACATTCTACCTGATTGTATTGCCATTAGCAATAAAAGGATTTTTTATTGCTCGCCAAGTAACTTGGGCCTAACCATGAACTTCAAGGATATTTCGTGGAAAAACATTAAAGAAGTTTCTTTCAAAGAAGGTCTTTTAGGCTCGAAATTTATTTGCGTACCGCAATCGG
Organism: Pedobacter sp. ASV17; assembly: GCF_016429065.1. GTDB lineage: Bacteria > Bacteroidota > Bacteroidia > Sphingobacteriales > Sphingobacteriaceae > Pedobacter. The sequence goes on along the minus strand of NZ_JAELTX010000011.1, from coordinate 49,270 downwards.
GCGAAAATATTGTGACTGACTTTATTCCTAAAACTCAGGTACGTAAGCTACACCAAGCGGCAAACCAACAGCTAGAGGAATATAAAGAAATGTTGAGACAGCAAAAATTGGAAGAAAACAGAGCTTCGGCTTCTTCGTTCAACATGCCTACTCCAGCCGCTACACCAGTTATTGAATTACCTATTGAGGAAGCGATTATCATTCCAGAAACCCCTGTGATTGAAACCAGCAAAGAAGACGAAATTGAGCAAAAACTGGTTAAGCTAAAAACTTTATACGACAAGCAGCTGATTACCCGTGAGGAGTACGAACATAAAAAAGCAGCTATTTTAGATAGCATGTAGACAACTTTAACGTCATTGCGAAGCACGAAGCAATCCTACAACTAATGTAAGACGAACCGCTTTAAGATTACTTCGTGCCTCGCAATGACGAAAACCAAAAATGACAAAAAAAACAACACTGCTCGCATTATTGAGCGCATTTGTTATGTGGTTGGCGTGGCCGCCACATAACTGGTTAGCGCCATTACTTTTTATTGGGCTTGTACCTCTGTTGATGGCGATCAACAACATCAAAACAAACTCCGAAAAGAAAACTGGCAAAAAAATATTCCTCACCGCAGGACTTTGCTTTTTAATTTGGAACACCGCTTCCATTTACTGGGTATTTAACTCCATTAATGCGGTAAATACTGGTTTTTTAGGCACTATTATTTCGCTGTTGGTGTCGCTAATTCCCTACGGACTTGGTGCACTGCTCATGACTTTCGCCGTTTGGATGTACTACCGATTGAGCACCTACACTAACAAACCTATTGCTTATGCAGGCCTTATTGCATTTTACATCAGCATGGAATACCTGCACCAAACTTGGGACTTGGCTTTCCCATGGATGACTTTAGGGAACGGCTTTGCAGGCATGCACCAAATTGTGCAATGGTATGAAGTGACAGGTGTTTACGGAGGTTCACTATGGATTTTATTGAGCAACATTTTAGCATTTGAGGCCTACCAAAAAATCAAAAACCAAAAGCAATATAAATTGGCAGGAATTTGGGTTTTGCTTTTACTTTTACCTATCGGATATTCCCTTTACCGATACAAAAACTACGAAGAGAAAAGTGTTCCAGTAAATGTGGTGACGGTACAACCCAATATTGACCCTTATGAAAAATTTGGTTCTATATCGGCCAACGAACAATTGAACATATTGACCCACCTATCGGATTCTGTTGGACAAACCAATACCGAGTATTTCATATGGCCAGAAACAGCTATTCCAAATTATGCAGATGAAGAGCGTATCAGAACCAATCCCGACTTTTTAAGGACACAGCAATTTCTGTCGAAATACAAAAACGGAACGTTGATTACGGGTATTGAAAGTGTGAGGTTTTACAACGATAAAAAAACGCTATCCGCCAAGGTAAATCCTAATGGAGGCTATTACGATAATTACAATGCCGCTATGCAAGTAGAAAACTCTGCATCGGTAGCTTTTTACCATAAATCTAAACTGGTTCCTGGCGTAGAAAAAATGCCTTTCCCTAAAATATTTTCGTTTTTAGGTCCCGTTTTTAGCAAACTTGGCGGCAGTGTTTCGGGCTGGGGATGGCAAGAAGAACCAGGTGTTTTTTATGCCTATAGCGGCATTGGGGTTGCGCCTGTAATTTGTTACGAGTCTATTTGGGGTGACTGGATTGCGGGCTCGGTGAAACAGGGTGCGCAGTTTATTGCCATCATTACCAACGACGGCTGGTGGGGCAATACTTCTGGCAAAGACCAACATTTATTGTATGCCAAACTACGCTCTATCGAAACTAGACGATATGTAGTAAGGTCGGCAAATACGGGCATCTCAGGCTTTATCAACCAACGTGGTGACGTAGTGCAACAATCGAAATGGTGGACACGCACCGCACTAAAAGCAGACATTAACCTCAACGACCATATTACCTTCTATGTAAAACATGGCGATGTAGTGGCAATAGTTAGTACTATTTTAGCGTTATTAGCAGCAGGATTTATCATCCTGAAAAAATGGTTTTTGAAATAATATTATAACCACAGATAAAATTGAAAATCATTTGTGCATCTGTGGTTAGCCCTATCAAATAAGAAATGATTAACCAAAAGAAGTCTATCAAATTTGCTTTCCTTTTAGTGATAGTTGCTCTCAATTTGGGCTGCGACCAAGTTTCGAAAGTAATTGCACGCAAAAGCATCGAACCTTACGAGCAAATTAGCATTATTAAAGACCGTTTTACCTTAACCAAGGTTGAAAACACGGGCGCTTTCTTAAGTGCAGGTAGCAACCTACCCGATTTTGTAAGGGTAATCTTATTAACGGTAATGCCCATTTTAGTATTGGGTTATGGCTTATGGTTTCTTTATAGCAACCGAAACTTACCTCGATTAATGCAAATTGGTGTGTGCTTTTTAATTGGAGGCGGTATTGGAAACATCTACGATAGAATTGTGTACGGTTCCGTTACCGATTTTCTGCATATGGATTTCGTACTTTTCAAAACGGGCATTTTCAACATGGCCGATGTTTCTATCATGACTGGTATTGGATTACTCCTACTGCAAACTTTATTGGCCAAAAAAGAAGAAAAGCAAATCGCTAGCCCTGAACAGTCAATAGATTAGTTTTAAAAGTTTGAGATAGACTTACGAAGTTTCGAAAACTTCGTAAGTCTTCTAACAAGCTAACATCCCTCTCCGTTAAAGAACCCTCTTCAGCTTACTTCTACAACTGGAAACTTTGATATAGCAATTGGCTTAGGTTAAATAGCCCCGATAGGAGCGAACACGTAGCCCAAGTTTACGAAGGGCGAAGTATAGCGGATAGCGGGACTTACAGCTTAATAGCAGTACTTCAATTGCGCTTCTAAAAGAAAAATTTCGACGGTGGTTTCCTACAGACTTACGAAGTTTTGGAACGGCGTAGCCCTCAACTTTACCATTGAAAAAAACAACATACTAAAGTTAAACTTCGTAAGTCTTGTCACACTCTATGCTTCTCTCTCCCTATGAGGGAGAGATGCCGATAGGCAGAGAGGGTTGCTACAACCTAATCCATGTACTTGCCCACAATTGGCATACGGCGGCCCATTCCGAAGGCCTTTGGCGAAACCCTTAAAATTGGTGGTGTTTGGTAGCGCTTAAATTCAGCGAGATTAACCATACGTAAAATACGTTTCACCAAAGCCTCCTCAAAACCTTGTGCAATGATCTCACGGGAGCCTTTTTTACGCTCAATATGCTGGTATAGAATGTCGTCTAAAACATCATACTCTGGTAACGAATCCGAATCCTTTTGATCTGGACGTAACTCTGCAGAAGGTGGTTTTACAATGGTATTCACAGGAATAATTTCTTGGTCTTTATTGATATATCTGGCCAAGTTAAACACCTGCGTTTTGTACACATCACCAATGACACTGATGGCACCACACATATCACCGTACAAGGTACCGTAACCTACAGCGCACTCACTTTTGTTAGAGGTATTCAGTAAAATATAGCCAAATTTATTGGACATGGCCATCACTACAATGCCACGAGAACGAGCTTGGATATTTTCTTCGGCTAGGTTAAAAGGCAAGCCCTCAAAAGGTTTGGCCAGCATGTGATCAAAAGCATCGGCAGCTGCTGCAATCGGGATAATTTCGTGTTGGCAACCAATGTTATTCACCAAATCCAAAGCGTCTTTAACAGAGTGGTCGGTAGAATATTTGGAAGGCATCAATACCGCCATTACATTTTCGGCACCCAAGGCCTTGCAGGCCAAAGCACACACTACGGCCGAGTCAATGCCACCAGACAATCCTAAAATGGCTTTCTTAAAACCAGATTTAGCAAAATAATCTTTGATGCCCAAGATCAGTGCATCATGTATTTGCTCAATGTCCGAAACACGTTCTGCAGCAGGATATTTATTTTTAACATTCTGTACCTCGTCCAAATCAAATAGCTGGAGATCTTCCTCAAAATATTTCATTTCGGCTTTTAGTGCTCCTTCTTGGTCAAACACCAGGGAGCCACCATCAAAAATGATTTCTGTTTGCGCCCCCACTTGGTTCACGTAAAACAAAGGCAATTCATATTTCTTGGCATTATCTGCCAAAATTTTAATGCGGTCTTCGTCATGGCCATAATCAAAAGGCGAAGCGGCAATATTGATCATTAAATCAGGTTGCTGCTTAATCAATTCGTCCATTGGGCACGAAACGTACAAGGGATTGTCATTAATGTTCCAAAGGTCTTCGCAAATAGTCAGGGCAATTTTCCTTCCCTTAAATTCTACACAGTCAAATACCGTATTAGGTTCAAAATAACGGTACTCATCAAACACATCGTAAGTTGGAAGCAATGCCTTTTTAACCACTTGTTTTACTTTACCATCGGCAATAAAATAAGCGGCATTAAACAAATCCTTACCCTCAATTACGGGATTTTTAATAGGTAAACCTACAATACAGGCAATATCTGTGCAATGCTCCGCTATTTCCTGCGCAGCCTTTTCGCAAAGCGATATGAAATCTTCATATTCCAAAAAATCGCGGGGCGGATACCCGCTAATGGCTAACTCTGCAAATACCACCACGTCAGCCCCTTTGGCTTTTGCTGCTGCTATATTTGCAATGATTTTTTTCGTATTATTTTCGAAATTTCCAATATGGTAATTGAGTTGTGCCAGTGCTATTTTCATGGTCTGCGTTGTACTATAAATATAAAAAACAAGCCTTACTTAGGCTTGTTTGATTTGAATGGGTTTCAGCGGCGATTAAAAAAACACACCAATATTTAACCCAACATAATGGTTGCGAATAGATTCGTTGTTTTTCGCAATATTGGTTAAACCGTTGTTATAAGTTAAACCGGTCATTAAGCTAGTTTTTCCACTTAAACGGTATTCCATTCCACCGCCAATAATCATTCCTGCTCTTAAAAATTTAGTCAGGTCGGTTGCTTTGGTATTATCAGCATATACGGCATTACCGCCTTTCACATCCTGTCTAGCGCCAATGCGGATATCAGCGGTTAAACCAAATTGTCCATACCATTTCATATCATTTTTTTCATCTGTCTTTAATTTGATAGACAATGGAATCTCCAGATACTGCATTTTAAATTTCACATCATATTCGGCAGAATTGGCAGCGCTAGAAAGTAAATGATAAGGTGTGTAGTTAAGGATTGATGCTTTGCCGTTAATAGTAGTTACGGTTAAGCCCGTAGCAAAGCTGTAGTTTTCGGCAAACTCAAAGTCGCTCATTAGGCCGTAGCTAAAACCAGTGCTTACGCCGTTACCTTTCCCATTTTCTACTTTCAGAAATCCAAAGTTAGGATGTGCGGTAAGTCCCAATCTCACTTGCGCAGAAACTTGCATAGTGGCAATGATAAGTAATGATGCTAAAAGTATTTTTTTCATGAACAAAGATTTTTGTTGTTTTTAAATTGTTAGGGTTACATCATGATTTTGTAAATGATGATGGTTTCCTATTCTGTAGTTTATATATTTGTTATCAATGATACAGCTATTGAAACTTCGCCAAAGTTATTTATTTTTTTTATGCGCTGCCCTATTTTTTTCGTGCAGCAACAGCAGCAAGCCCGATGTAAGCAAAATTGATCTTGCTATAAAAGTAGAAAGATTTGACCAAGATTTATATCAACACCGAGGAAAAGACATTAAATTAACAGACAGCCTACTGCACAAAAAATACGGTGCATTTTACGAGGACTTCATTAACAAAATGGTGGGGAATGATAGCTTTACCAGTTTGGAAGTACTGCAAGGTATTTATGAAGACACCGCCTATACCGACCTTAACAAGGAGGTGGATAGCGTGTTCCCTAACCTTAACAAGGTTGAAACGGATTTAACACAAGCTTTCAAATACATTAAATACTACTATCCAAAAGCCCCCATCCCTCGTTTCATAGGTTTCCTATCGGGATTTGCTTACCAAACCCCCATAGGGGATGATTATGTGGGCATTGGACTGGATATGTTTTTAGGAAAGGATAGCAAATTTTATGGGGCATTGGTGAAAAGCATTCCACTGTACATGTCAAAACGATTCACTCCCGAATACATTGTACCTAGAGTAAGTGAATATTATGTGCGTGAAAATTTATTCAAGGAAAGAGATCAGGATCGTAGCTTATTGGCAAAAATGGTTTACAATGGCAAAATATTGTACTTTATGGACCAAATCATGCCCGATAATATGCCTGACAGTGTTAAAATTGGCTATACCCAAAAACAGCTGGATTGGTGCAAAAGCTTTGAAACCGAACTTTGGGCATATTACTTAGAAAGCAATTTGCTTTACGAAACAGACTACACTAAAATACAGGTATTTTTAAGCGAGGGACCATTCACTCCTGGGTTAGGAGAAAGGAATGAATCGGCACCGAAACTTGGCATATGGACAGGCTGGCAAATTGTAAGGAAATACATGAAAGAAAATCCAAAGGTAACCTTACAACAATTGATGGCCGATACTGATGCACAAACCATTTTAACCAAATCAAAGTATAAACCAAAACCAAGCAAATAATAATTAGCTAATGCGATGATGGCCTAGTGAGTAAATTATCACATTATTCAATGATCATATCAACAACTATCACACTAACACACACATGAAAATCGGGATTGTATTAAGTGGAGGCGGAATAAGAGGCATTGCCCATTTAGGCGTGCTGAGTGCCCTAAAGAAAACAGGAATTAAATTTGACCATATTGTGGGTACCAGCGCAGGTTCAATTGCTGGTGCTTTTTATGCGGCGGGCATCGACCCGGAAGAGGCTTTCAATATCTTCATGAGAACCCGCTTAATTAAATTTGTAAGACCTGCATTGGGTTCTTTGGGCTTAGTGAACATCGAAAGAACGGGAGATATTTTCAAAGAGTACCTGCCTGCACATATTGAAGATTTAAAAATACCTTTAACCATTTGTACTACCAATTTTAGCGAAAGCAATGTCGCTTACTTTAGCAAAGGACCTTTAATTAGAGCCATCCATGCTTCATGCTGCATCCCAGGAGTGTTTAAGCCAATCATGATCCACAACCAAATGCATGTAGACGGCGGCGTGCTGAACAATTTCCCTGTGGAACCCCTTTTAAACAACAGTGATTATATCATTGGTTCTACCTGCAACCATTTAAAACCAGTTGACAAGATTGTAGGCATTACACGACTAATGCAAAGAGCGGCCATTATGTCTATCAATCATGATATGGAAAGAAAATCTAGGTTTTGCAACCTCATGATTGAACCAAAAGGGATGGGCGAAATCAACACTTTTGATACCAGAAAAGCAGAAACCATTTATTGGATCGCTCACGAAGAAGCGCTAAAAACCATCAGAGATAGTGAAAGCTTTCAACAACTTCTTGCTGCGCAAAGGAATCCCTTAATAGGCTTTAGCAACTCAAACACGGCCCATTAACGGATCGGTAAAGCTGGTATTTCCTGTTTCAATGTGACCTGCAAACTGCTGGTAAAAAGAATCGTTACCTTGTACTTTAACCTCAATATCGTACCAATGGTGACTTTTAGCAACGTCAACTAACAGCGTTCCTTTAGCTCCAGCAGGCAGTTCTTTTTTTACAGGGGCTTGTCGGTATGATTTATCGTTAACCTGCACGCTTAATGGCTGATTTGAAATATTGGTCAATGCAATGAGCACCTTGCCTGTTGGCTTTTTAGTTAACCTATTGAGTTCTGCCGAAAACTCTACCGTCAAAGGGTCGTTTCCATTGCCTTTAAAGTTTCTGAAAAAACCATTCGGTCCATGCAACCTCAAATCGTATTTACCTTCTCCAAACTTTTGCAACGGCCATTGATAGTTGATTTCATCTCCTGCTCTTACGGCAAAAGACCAATTTCTGCCTACTTCCGCTACTTTATCTGCTTTATAGCTTAAGGGCGAATACACATTAAAGGGTGCTCCTGCTGAACGATCGGCAAAAGCTTGATTACCCGCTTGCATCTTTATGGCAAATGACTTCTTATCTGCGCTAAGGCTTCCCATCGCTTCCAATTGATAAGGCAAAGCAACTGCCTTTCTCACCCCTTTCTCCTGCGGAACCATCAAGTCATCAAACCTCGTTTCCTTTTTCACCTTTGCAATGGCAGCCTCATCTAGCTCTATAAAATTGCCTGGTTCCTTTTTAAACTTGGCGTTGTGGATCACGGAGATAAATTCATTTCTATTTTGGAAAGGTAAATTTTCTTTGCCCGTACTAAACGGCTCAAAAACAGAGGTTAAATCGCCACAAATGGTGCGACGCCAAGCACTGATGTTATCGATCTTGATGTTCTTTCTGTATTTTTTATTCAGAAAATTCTCCAAAAATTGCAAGGTAGAGGTATGGTCAAAAACTTCAGAACAGACTTTCCCGCCCCTGCTCCATGGCGAAGCTACCAACATGGGCACCCTAAAACCCAAACCTATAGCTGCTTCCCTAGCCTGTTTTTGCGGAACACCATGCGCCACTTCTTGCGCCAAACGCACCTGCTCAATTTCGGTATCTATTCCCGCCGAAACTTTTCCCGTATCTGGCTTGGTCTCATCTGGGATCGAAAATGGCACGACGTGATCGTAATAGCCATCATTTTCATCATAGGTAACTATAAAAATGGTCTTTTTCCAAACCTCTGGATTTTTGGTTAAAACGTCTACAATCTCTGAAATTAACCACGAACCATACCATGGCGCACTTGGATGGTCTGAAAAGTTTTGTGGGCCAGCTAACCACGATACCGTTGGCAGCTTCCCTTCGTTCACATCTTTTCTAAACTGGTACAAAATATCACCTTTTGGCACCACCAACTCCCGCTCCACACCATTATCGTTATGTTTTAAAATAGTGGTTTGTCGGTAGTTTTTATCGCCTTTATTCACCACAAAAGCCCTATTAAAAAGCTCCTTTTGCTGGGCACTCAGTTTTGCAAATTCAGTTTCGCCCCATTGGCTGAGTTCTTTGGTGGCATTTTCTAAGGCCGTTGTCTTATCGGTTAAGCTTTTTGCTATTTTTTTTGATGCTTCTTCGCTCGAAGGGCTTTCTTCCTGCAATTTGGTAATTTCTGCAGGTAATGTTTCCACTTGCTTCTTAAGGTTCTCTACATATTTATCTTTAAATTTCACATTGTAAGCCTTAAAGAACTCCAGCAAGTTGCAGCCAAAGTTGGCCAACCATGAGCGTTCCTCACCTTTAAAGCCACCACCGCAACTGGTTTCGTTTTGATAAAATTTCCAGTTGATCTGGTTTTCCTCCAATAGCTCTGGAAATGTTTTCCAAGTATGTTTGCCATAAGCGTAGTTGTCATTTCTGATATTGGCTTTCGGCAATCCATTTTCTATGTTACTAATTTTACCTGTCCAAAAGAAAGAGCGATTAGGCGTGGTGCTGGTCATGGCCGAGCAAAAGTTTTGGTCACATACCGTAAAAGCATCAGCCATGGCATAATAAAAAGGTAAGTCCTCACGGGTGTAGTGTCCCATGGTTAATGGCATGTGGGCATATTGCTTGTTTCCCGATTTCTTCGCCAATAGCCATTTATCATACTTACCTTGGTTATAGGCATCAACTTGGCTGGCTCTGGAATGCGGCAATGAGCCCATCCAAGTCACCTTTGTATCTTTAATATCCAAACGAAAGGGAGCGTAAGTTTTTCCGAGCGCATCGGTTTGGAACCACACGGGCTTTTGGTCGGGCAAAGTAACCGCTCTAGGATCGTTAAAGCCCCTAACGCCTTGCAAGCTACCAAAGGTATGGTCAAAGGAACGGTTCTCCTGCATAAGAATGACCACATGTTCTGCATCATAAAAATTGCTTCCATCTTTTGGATCTATGGCTAGCGCCTTTTGGATGGACAATGGCATTGTATTAGCCAAACCCGCAGCCCCAGACAGCAACAGCGACTTTCGCAAAAACTCCCTTCTACCGTTCATTTAGTTTTATTTGATTTCGATTTATTTCCTTTATGCAAGTTAGAACTTTATTGTGTAGAGAAGTTTAACCGCATGTTAAGTAACATTCGTTTTACAAAATCCTAAATAAAAGAGGGAAACAAGAAAATCAACAGCAGAGAAAAAGAAACTAAGCCAGCGCTACCAGCATTTCGCCTTGCAGCACAGGTATCGCTTTACAAACATCAATTTTTAAGCAAAAACGAACATCTTCCTCTATGTTCAGCTTAATTAAACGATGGTTATGAGAAGATTTTTGAAGATATGCTCGTAAATCGCCTTTGGCCAGTTGGTACATATCCAATGCAGCCACACTAGAATCATCACCAACAGTAAAATCACCTTGAAGCTGTTCCACAACGGCTCCGGCAAATAGGGTATCTTCTAAGTTGAAATTATCTTTCCAACCCGCACATAATAACAAAACGTCTTTGTTTTCTTTTTTAAGATACTCGCAAACGGCCGAAAGATTAAGAAAAGAACCCACAATAACTTGATATGCTCTTTCTTGTGCCAAATGCATGGCTTTTGTACCATTAGTGGTGGTAAGTACAATGGTTTTTCCGGCTACTTTTTCAGCAGTATATGAAAAAGGCGAATTCCCGAAATCGTAGCCCGCTACCACTTCCCCATTACGCTCTGCCGCTAACAAAAAACCTTGATCAGCATAAGCCAAACAATCTTCCACGTTCATTACTGGAATAATCGCCTCGGCACCATTTTCGATACCATAGGTGATAGAAGAAGTGGCTCTTAAAATATCAATGACAACTACAATACTGTTTTCGATTGGATATAAATCGAGCAGCGCAGGCGTTAAACAAACTTCAATTTTGGGCATGGTACGAAGGGTTAGGCGTTTAGCGCTAAGCATTAATTAAAACGCCTAACGCCATACGCTAATCTTATTTTTTCAAGAAAGGAAACTTAACTACTTTGGCTTTTACTTTATTGTTTCTAATGTCAATAAAAATCTCGGTTCCTTCTTTAGCAAACTCTTTAGCTACATAGGCAATACCGATTGCTTTTTGCAATGATGGCGACTGTGTACCTGACGTTACTTTACCAATTTGATTTCCATCCGCATCAACAATCACATAGTCATGACGAGGAATACCTCTGTCAATCATTTCAAAACCTACCAATTTACGAGTTACTCCTGCTTCTTTTTGAGCAAGTAAAGCTGCCGAATTGGTAAACTCTTTGGTAAACTTAGTTACCCAGCCTAAGCCAGCCTCAATTGGTGAAGTGGTATCATCAATATCGTTACCGTATAAGCAGAAACCCATTTCTAAACGTAAGGTATCACGAGCACCTAAACCAATTGGCTTAATTCCAAACTCGGCACCTGCTTTGAAAATTGCATCCCAAATCTGATCTGCATATTGGTTTTCAAAGTAAATCTCGAAACCGCCAGCACCAGTATAACCCGTTGCCGAAACAAGCACATTATCAACACCTGCAAATTTGCCTTTTTGGAAGCTATAATACTCCATCGAAGCCAAATCAATGTCCGTTAACGACTGCAAAGCGTCGGCAGCTTTGGGTCCTTGAACCGCTAAAAGTGAAGTTTGATCAGAAATATTGTGCATCTCCACACCTTTATCGTTGAACTTTTGGATCCAGTTCCAATCTTTCTCAATGTTCGAAGCATTTACCACCAACATGTAGGTTTTTTCGTCAATACGATAAACCAAAAGATCGTCTACAATACCGCCATTTTCGTTAGGCAAACATGAATATTGGATTTTGCCATCATAAAGTTTCGAAGCATCATTGCTGGTCACACGCTGAATTAAATCCAAAGCATTTTCTCCCTTAAGGATAAATTCGCCCATGTGGCTTACGTCAAAAACGCCTACTGCATTACGTACAGTTGCGTGCTCTGCATTAATACCTTCATATTGCACAGGCATGTTGTAACCTGCAAAAGGAACCATCTTGGCGCCTAACGAAATGTGTTTCTCGGTTAAAGCGGTGTTTTTCATTTGTTATTTTATCTATTTTGAATTTCGATAAGCCTTTTCAAACAAGCTCATCAATATATTTGGTTGCTATTTTAACGGCCAAAAGTACTAAGAAACTGGCTAAGTTTTAGCCTAAATGTTTTTATCTTTTTGGGTCACGTACTCAAACCTCTTAGGTTTTAAAAACCTAAGAGGTTTGCCCATATCCATTCTGCTCATTGTCATCCTGAGCTTGTCGAAGGATTATACAGCAGCCCACTTCCGTTTTATCAATCTTATCAACATAACGTATGTAAAGATTGACAAAGCTCTTCACTACAATCCCCCAAAACCTCGTAGGTTTCGAAAACCTTTTAAGCTATATTTGAATCTTAAATCTCAGCCATGCCTTTTGCCATTAAAAGAACCACCTCATCCAACCCAGATTTTATCACCTTGGTAAGGCTATTGGATGCCGAATTAGCCAAAATAGATGGCGACGAACACGGCTTTTACGCCCAGTACAACAAAATTGACAAAATCAATCACGTAGTGCTGGTTTACGACAATGATACTCCCATTGCGTGTGGCGCCATCAAAGCATATGCTACAGAGACCATGGAAGTAAAACGAATGTTTACACAACCCAACTATCGAGGCAAAGGTGCGGCAAGTCTGCTTTTACAACACCTCGAAATATGGGCACAGGAATTGAACTTTCTTAAATGTGTACTCGAAACAGGTAAACGCCAACCCGACGCCATTGCGCTCTATCAAAAAAATGGCTACCACCTCATTCCTAACTATGGGCAATACGAAGGGATTGACAATAGCGTTTGTTTTGAAAAAATACTAGCACCTCACTAGATATTTTTGAAATATATCAAAATTACCACCACTATTTAATCAATTTCACAACACACGATTAAAAAAATTAAAAAATTCACCAAAAACATTTGCATTTACAAAAAATAATATCCTTATTTGCAGTGTACAAAATACACCAACAAATAGAAATGAATTTTAACTCTTCAATTATTACCACCATTATTATTACCGGAGGCAAAAGCTATCGGGAGCAATAATCTTGTGCAAAATTGGAAAAACATAAAACACAAAAAGCGCTCCCGATAATTCGGGAGCGCTTTTTTTTTAACCACTGAAAACTAATAAAATAAACGAATGAAAGTCCTCAAATTTGGCGGTACATCCGTAGGTACCTCCGAGAACATTAAAACACTGCTAAAACTAGTACAAGAAGAAAGAAAGCATGCCAATCCGGTAGTTGTATTATCGGCCATGAGCGGGGTAACCAATCTTCTTCTAGAAATGGCAGACTTAGCCGAAAAAGGCGAAAACTATCAGGAACAGCTTAACGGCATCGAGAAAAAACATTTCGAAGTTGTTAAAACCTTGCTACCGGCAGCAGCGCAAAACCCAATTCTAACCAAATTGAAAATTCTTTTCAACGAATTGGAAGATGCCCTACAAGCCGTTGCCAGCTTAAAAGAATTAAGCTTACGCACCAAAGATTTCATCGTAAGCTTTGGCGAAAGATGTTCGAACATGATGGTGAGCCACATCGCCACACAGTATTTCGACAATTCATTGTTTGTAGATGGTTCTCAGCTGATTAAAACCGACAATAATTTTGGCAATGCCAGGGTAGATTTTGCGCTAACCGATGCACTGATCAACGAGTTTCATCAGCAAAACAGCGACAAAGTTTTATTTGTAACCGGATTTATTGCCAGTACCAACGATGGTAAAATAACCACTTTGGGCCGTGGTGGTTCTGATTATACCGCAGCCATTTGGGGTGCAGCTTTAAATGTAGCTGAAATTGAAATATGGACTGACGTGAATGGCATGATGACTGCCGACCCTCGCATCGTTAAAAAAGCTTTCTCATTAGATGAATTGAGCTATATCGAAGCCATGGAATTGAGCTATTTTGGCGCAAAAGTCATTTATCCACCAACCATGGTACCTGCCTTTGCGAAGAAGATTCCTTTGGTCATCAAAAACACTTTCGAACCCGATTTCCCTGGCACTTTCATCCGTAGCAATATCAAACCTTCAGATTTACCTATCAAGGGGATTTCGTCCATCAACCACATCAGCATCATTAATTTGAGCGGCAGTGGCATGGTGGGCAAAGCTGGCTTTAGCGGGCGCTTGTTCTCTTTACTTTCAAGGGAGCAAATCAACGTGATATTAATTACCCAATCTTCATCAGAGCACAGCATCACCTTTGCGGTTAACCCTCCTGATGCGGCCAAAGCAGTAACCATCATCAACAAAGAATTTGAATTGGAGTTAGCTGCTGGAAAACTGGCCTACCCAGAAGTGGAAGGTGATTTGGCCGTATTGGCCATTGTTGGCGAAAACATGAAGCGTACGCCAGGCATGAGCGGCAGATTGTTCCATGCATTGGGCCGTAATGGGATTAACGTTAGAGCTATTGCACAAGGCTCTTCTGAATATAACATTTCAGTAATCATCAGTAAAGATGACTTGGCGAAATCTCTAAATGCGGTACACGATGCTTTCTATACCGATTTGAAGCGTACCTTAAACGTATATTGCCTAGGGACAGGAAATATTGGAAAGACTTTGTTCAAGCAAATTAAAGATCAGAGCCAATTCCTAGCGGAGAAAAACGATTTACAAGTAAAAGTAGTAGGCATTGCCAACACCCGAAAAATGGTGTTTGATGCCAATGGTATCGACCTAGATCACTGGGAAGCTACTCTGGAAGAAAAAGGCGAACAAGCCAACCTATCAGAATATGTAGCTAAAATGCAATCGCTCAACTTAGCTAACAGCGTTTTTGTAGATAATACGGCAAGTGAGGCCCCAATTCCTTTCTACAAACAAGTTTTCGAAAGCAGCGTATCCATTGTAGCCTGCAACAAAAAAGGCAACTCTGCCGAATTTGCACAGTACAAGCTTTTCAAAGACACGGCTAAAAAACACGGGGTAGATTTCTACTACGAAACTAACGTGGGCGCTGGTCTACCGATCATAGGAACTTTGAAAAACCTAATGATGAGTGGTGATAGAATTGATAAAATTGAAGCCATCCTATCAGGAACCATCTCTTTCATCTTTAACAGTTTTAAAGGCGATACCGCTTTTTACGACATCGTGAAAGAAGCACAGGATTTGGGTTACACCGAGCCTGACCCAAGAGACGATTTGAACGGCAAAGATTTTATGCGCAAAATGTTGATTTTAGCAAGAGATGCAGGCTATTCTTTAGAGGCATCGGATGTTAAAATAGACAACATCTTACCTGAGGCCTGTTTGAAAGCTGATTCGGTAGAATCCTTTTATGAGGAACTAAAGAACAATGCGGCTTATTTCGAGAACCTAAAAAACACTGCGGAAAGCAAGAAAAAAGTCCTTCGTTATATTGGTAAATTGGAAGATGGCAAAGTAGAGATCAGCTTGCAAATGGTGGGTGAAGACCATCCGTTTTATGCCCTATCTGGCGCCGACAATATCATTTCTTTCGTGACCGACAGGTATAAATTCCGTCCGATGGTAGTAAAAGGCCCAGGTGCTGGTGCTGAAGTAACGGCCGCAGGCGTATTTGCAGATATTATTAACGTAGCTACTCCTTAATTAAGTGTCCTGTCATTCCGACGATAGGAGGAATCTCATAAAGATTCTTCGCTACGCTCTGAATGACAAAATGATAAAATAAAATGATAAAAGACCTTAAAATAGATAACCCACCAGCTGCCACGCTTGGAACAGAAATCAAAGTTTTTGCGCCTGCAACGGTAGCCAACGTCGTATGCGGCTTTGATGTACTGGGCTTTGCCGTAAATGCTCCAGGCGACGAAGTGGTGATGCGCTTAGTAGAAGAACCTGGCGTTCGCTTACTGAAAATTACTGGCGATGACGGAAAACTACCTTTAAACAGTGATAAAAATACCGTAAGTGCTTCGGTAAAACATTACTTGGCACATATCGGCAGAGAAGATGTTGGGGTGGAAATAGAACTCCACAAAAAAATGCCTATTGGTAGTGGTTTGGGTTCTAGCTCGGCCAGTACAGTTGCTGGACTTTATGCCATTAACCAATTAATGGGCAATTTACTCACCGCAAAAGAGCTGGTACCATTTGCCATGAAAGGCGAAGAAATTGCCTGTGGTTATGGCCATGCCGACAATGTTGCTCCAGCCATTATGGGTGGTTTTGTGCTGATCCGCAGCTACGAACCTTTGGATGTCATTTCTCTGCCTGTACCACAAGGGATGTATGCAGCTATTGTTTATCCAGAAGTAGATGTACCCACCAAAGATGCCCGCCAAATGATCCGTTCAAAAGTACAACTAAAAGATGCCGTTACCCAATGGGGAAATGTGGCAGGCTTAGTGAGCGGCTTATTTTTAAACGATTTGGATTTGGTTGGCCGCAGCATGAAGGATGTTTTGGTAGAGCCTACGCGTTCTATCCTTATCCCTGATTTTGAAGTGCTGCGCAAGTTAGCGATGGATAATGGTGCCGTAGGTTTTGGCATTTCTGGTTCTGGCCCATCTGTGTTTGCCCTAACCAAAGATGAGGAAAGCGCTAAACTAATTACCAAGGCACAGCAAATGCACCTACACCAAATCAATATTCAAAGCCAAGCTTACGTGTCTGAAGTAAATACCGAAGGCCCTAAAACATTGTAAAAATTGTTACGGGTTTTGTGTGATGAGTTACAGGATTAAATCTATAGACCAACAACTCGCAACGCATAACTCGTAACCCTCAACCCATAACCAATGCAATTCTATTCAACCAACAATAAAGACTTACGAGTTTCTTTTAAAGAGGCTGTTTTTAACAGCATGCCCTTAGACAAAGGACTATACATGCCCGAGGTCATTCCTCAACTACCTGCTTCTTTCATCGATAACATTGAAAAATATTCTCTTACAGAAATTGCTTATGAAGTAGCCTCTGCTTTACTGAAAGACGAAATTCCTGCCGATGATTTAAAAGCCCTGGTAGAAGAGGCTGCCAATTTTGATGCTCCTGCTGTCCCCTTGGACAATGATACTTTTGTTTTAGAGCTTTTTCATGGCCCTTCGCTAGCATTTAAAGATTTTGGTGCCCGTTTCATGAGCCGTGTAATGAGTTATTATCTGAAAGATGGCGAACAACTACTAGACGTTCTGGTCGCTACCTCGGGTGATACTGGAGGTGCCGTAGCACTGGGTTTCTTAGGCGTGCCAAATACTCGGGTAACCATACTTTATCCAAAGGGGAAAGTTAGCCCCATACAGGAACAACAATTAACCACCCTTGGGCAAAACATCAGAGCCATTGAAATTGACGGAACTTTCGACGACTGCCAGGCTTTGGTGAAGCAGGCCTTTGCCGATGAAGAACTCAACCAGAAATTCCGTTTAACCTCGGCCAACTCCATCAACATCTCTCGCCTTATTCCCCAAACTTTCTATTATTTCAATGCTTATGCACAACTAAAAAGAAAAGGGTTTAAGGAGGTGATATTTTCGGTGCCTAGCGGGAACTTCGGCAACATTGGTGCTGGCTTACTGGCCTACAAAATGGGCTTGCCTGTAAAGCAATTTATTGCGGCCACCAATGCAAACGACACCGTTCCACGTTTCTTGGAAACTGGGGTTTACGAAACCAAACCATCTGTACAAACCTATGCCAATGCCATGGATGTAGGCGCACCTAGCAATTGGGTACGCATCATGGATTTATTCAAACAAGATACAACAGCGTTAAAAGAAGTAGTAACCGCTTATCGTTTTACAGACGAGCAAACCCTAGAAGGCATTAAAGCCATTGCTGAAAAATACGATTACATTGCTTGTCCACATACCGCAATTGCCTACTTAGCTGTAGAGAAATTTAGACAACAAACTGAGGATCAAAGCGCAGCAGTATTTTTATCTACCGCACATGCTTGTAAATTCCCAGATATTTTTCCACCATTGTTAGCGGCTAAAATCGAAATTCCTAGTTCGGTAGAAGACCTAAATGGCAGGGCAAAACAAGCCGACGAATTAAAAACAGACTTTACTGGCTTTAAAAGCTATTTGCTTCAACATTAAAACAAACATCAGGCGGAACTTGCTTTCTGCCTGATGCTTCTTACACCTCCTCACAATACAAAATTCATCATTTATCCAGCTTCCGTTAGGTCTTTATTAACCATGAGCATGGAACCCCTATGTATCTATGTAGTTGTATTATAATCAACCACATAGACACATAGTAAACTAGTAGCATTAGCTCTTCGATAAACTCAGACGGACAAGCAAAACTCTAAGAGAAACTCAAACCGTTTCTAAGTTATTTCCGCTCGTCGGAGTATTGTGGCATCTTTTTTGAACTTAGAGAACAGATTCCACAGAAGACTATAGTATTAGGTGGAAGTAACTAAAATATTTTTATAACAAATGCTTAACATGAAAAATGCAATCGTAATGAGCGCTCTCGCTATCACAATGAGTTTGAGTAGCTGTGGAATATTCCAAAAAGAAAGTAAAACAGAGACAGTTTCCTCCGAAGTAATTACAGGAAAGAGATGGAAACTGATTGAATTAAATGGGAAATCTGTTGCCGATAAGGTCAATGGGAAAGAGCCATTCTTGAAACTGGATGCTAATGAAAAACGATATAACGCAAGTGGTGGATGTAATGGAATAGGCGGAAGCTTCACCTTATCAGCTAACAATCGCATCAACTTTTCGCAAGGGATGTCTACCATGATGGCTTGTCCAGATATGAGTATAGAGCAAGGCTTAGGAAGCGTATTTACAGCTGCAGATAATTATACCATAAAAGATGGCATCCTATCTCTAAATAAAGCACGTATGGCTCCGTTGGCAAAATTCAAGGAGGTAAAAGAAGTGGCTTCTTCTAAAGAAAAAGCATTGAACGGAACCTGGGAACTAGATTATATTTCTGGATCTCGCATTGCATTTGACGGACTTTATCCAAATAAGAAACCGACCATTACGTTTGATACCGCAAACAAAAAAGCCAATGGTAATGGCAGTTGCAACAACTATAACACCACCATCAAAATCAATGGTGCAAATCTTAATTTCGGCGTGGTTGCTGCTACAAAAATGGCTTGTAAAGGAAATGGTGAGTCTGTTTATTTTAAGACCTTAGAAACCATTACCAACTACGACATTACGGATAATACGCTGAACCTGATTATGGGTGATATTGCTGTAATGCGCTTTCACAAAAAATAGTTTTCGCAACACCATAAATACGAAGCCCTTATCTTTCTTTAAAGATAAGGGCTTTCTTATGATAGCCATAATAGAACCCCTCTGGCAGATGATTCAAAATGCTTTGTCTTGCTATTGCTACAGGTCGGTCTTCGCGAACATTTATCCTCTTGGATAAGATAGATTATGGTATGCCTCTAGGGGATTTTTTCTTTGTTTTTTCAATCGAATAGGCACACTGCTTAATTAGCAAAAATAAAAAACGATAGTTATCCACTTTTCCACACAAATTGGCCTAGTCTTTGTTTATGATATTACAATAAGGAGGACTAGTCATGATAGCAAACCTACATTCGGCCAATGCCGCATTTTATAAAGCTAAAGAGAAAAGAATGGTTAAATCCTCTACCTATAAAGAGAGAGTAAAAGCCGACCGTATTGTAATGGTTTTGATGCTGCTAGGCACCATCGCCTTTGCCGTATTCGGTATGTAACTCTATCTTGAATTACGTTAAGGATTGTTGCTAGAAAATATCCTTAGGACCTATATCTTCTGCCCATTTTTCAAATCCGAAGGATTTCAATATTTAATAGAAAGATATATCGTAAGTATGCGACTCCTACAGAGTCGAATCTCTTCCAATCCTTTATCCTATTTTCATTTGACTTTTCCGAAGTCCACAACAAATGACTTATAACAATAGTGCATCAATACGCTGGGCCTGCACCATATTCAAAGATTTTGACCAACTAAATACGGTAAAATGGCCATCTTGTGAGGCGACTAAAGCCAAAGCATTACGTTGGTCGAAGACGAATTGCGCTGCAGACAAATGTCTCGTCCCACCTATCTTCGCTGGATGCACCACTACCGCTTCTGCATTATTAATCGGTTCTGTATAAGAAATCTGGTGAATGTGCTCGCTGCTGTTGGCCCTTCCAGTTTTAGCACCAAAAGCCAACAATTCGTATTCATCGGTAACAATGGTAGCACCATCCACAGCGGTTAACCCTGCCAGATGGTCAATTTCCCTTTTCAAAGCGGTTTGCCAAAAAATTTCACTGGCATCGCTCCGATCCTTCTTTACCAAATCAGACAACCCTTTAAATGAAGGCGTTAATGAGTAGCTAATGGGATGTATAACAGATTGCTTCCAATCATCATTCCCTTGAGGTACGATAAGCACCGCGCCACCCCTGCCGTGTGCCCGCATAGAAACAGATAGTTGGATCAAGATATTAGCCGAATCATTCCAATAACTATCGGCAGTAAGATCAAGCAGCGACAATAGAATACCAGGACATTCGCCTATTTTAGGAGCACTTTCATTTACAATTTTAATCTGGTCCCCTTTCAACACCGCAACATTGGTGAATTTGCCATAGCCTGCCATCCTGCGATGTTTTACGACCAACAAAGCTGGCTCCGAAACATCAACTACAAAACAATAATTCGGAATATTTAAAGTAGTCCCCCAAATATAAAGGTCGTAACCATCATGCCATACGCCAATATGGATACCCCCACGCTCAACACCAGGAGCTAATTTGGTTAACACCGTTGGATTTAAAGGTAAATTCTGCTTAAATAACAAAGGCTTAGTGGCCTGCTCTGGCGGTAAAAATGCGATGGAAATTTTAGGCGAGTGGCCTTCCTCCTTACGCAAGCTACTCCAAAAAGCAGCGTCCAAAATAGCTTCAATTACTCGGGCTGGAGGCTGAGGCGCCAAATCAATTTCACCCTTAGCACTAGCTTCTGCCAAGTGTTCGGCAAAATGCGTTTCTATGGTCGCCGCAACAATTTGCGCCGCTTGGTAAGTCGCCCTGTTAATCATGTTACTAAGTTATCTATTTGGTTTCGCAAAGTTATCAAGTTAACAATTCCATGTTGTAAAACTAAAGTCAGGATTTTAGAGAAAAAACACTTCATTAACAGCACACTACTTTCTTATCCTATATCAAGAAATGGCAAAAAAATGTACTGTAAATTTGTATCAACAAAGGAGAAAAAAACAATGGCACAGACCGTATTACACACAGCCAACACTCGCGGAGCCGCAGACCATGGCTGGTTAAAAAGCTTTCACTCTTTCAGCTTTGCTGGATATTACAACCCAGACCGCATCCACTTTGGAGCATTAAGGGTATTGAACGATGACTTTGTAACAGGTGGAATGGGATTTGGAGAACATCCACACGACAACATGGAAATTATTTCCATCCCATTAGAAGGAGAACTACAACATAAAGACAGCCTGGGAAATACCGCTACCATTAAAGCTGGAGAAATACAAGTGATGAGTGCAGGAACAGGCGTATATCACTCTGAATATAACCCTGATGCTAAAAGTCCTGCTAAGTTTTTACAGATCTGGGTATTCCCTAACAAAAGAAATGTAGAGCCTCGTTACGACCAAATCACCATCGACAGAGACACCAGAAACGAATTTGTACAGGTTCTTTCGCCAAATGCTGATGATGCTGGGGTATGGATTTACCAAGATGCTTGGTTTAACATGGGCAGATTTGATGCGAATACTACCAAAACCTATCAATTACACAAAGAAGGTAATGGCGCTTATATCTTTGTATTGAGTGGTTCACTTAAAGTTGAAGGACAGGAATTAAACACCAGAGATGGTTTCGGGATTTCAGAAACTGATCAATTTGAGATCAGCGCTTCCACTGATGCAGAATTTTTGATCATGGAAGTACCCATGAAGTTCTAATCACATTTTAAACCAGCCACAGATACACAGATAAAAAATCTACTAATAAGTTATTAGAAAAAAATCTGTGCATCTGTGGCTATACTATAAAGCGATGACCAATATATTAATTGTTTGTGCTAACGAACCCATTGCAGCTACCATAGCACGCCTTATCGACAAAATGGACGATTGGCGCGCCGCTATTGCTTTATCTCTAAATGAAGCTATGGAAAATTGTTACGCCAAAACTTTTGAAGTAATTTTAATTGGCTCGGGCATTACACAAGCACAGGAAGACGTTTTAAAACTACACCTAGAAAAATTAAAGGCAAACAGTGTGGTAGTGAAACACTACGGTGGTGGCAGTGGGCTGCTGTACGCCGAAATTTACCAAGCCTTGGCCACAAATTGACAAAAGTCATTTTTTAGGTTGATGGTATTAGTCATCAATCATTTATGCTACCTTTATTTTTGATGCATATGGGAAAAATTGCTAAAGATTATTACCTCACCGAAGTTGATAAACTGCCCGACAGCATTTATTGCATGCACGATTACATGGGCGAAGACGGCATCAAGGCTCATCTACATCGCAAAAACCAATTGCTTTATACCGAAGGTGGATTGGTTCACGTAAAAGTACAAGGCGTGACGTATTTTCTCCCTGCCCGACATTACATGTGGATACCCGCGGGACTAGAACACAGCATACACCCAGGCTCTACAGCCGTCATCATGCGCAACCTCTATTTTCCTTTTGTGCAAAGCGATGATTCTTTTTTTAAACAGGCAGGCATCTACCCTGTAAATGAACTGCTATTGCAAATGCTCATTTTCAGCAACCAATGGGATGGCGATATTGTTCCAGAGAACAAAATAGCCTTTGGTTTTGTTTCTTCTTTAAGAGATATATTGCCTCAGTTAAGCCAGTATCAGTTACCCTTAATTTTACCCATGCCAAGCCATCCTCGCCTCATTCAAGTTATCCATTACATGGAACAAAACATGCAAAACGGCATCGTACTACCTCAATTGGCCCAACAATTTGGCTTTAGCGAGCGAAGCTTATCAAGGCTTTTTAAAAATGATGTAGGCATGTCTTTTATACAATATCATACCATACAACGGATGTTAAAAGCACTAGAATTATTGCTTACCAATCAAATATCAGTGAAGGAAACCGTTGCACTAGTGGGATACAATAGCATCCCTACATTTAGCGCTACTTTTCGTAAAATAGTGGGAATAAGTCCTTCAGCCTATATCAAATTAGGCGACGGATTTGGGCATTAATCCACAAATGGCCTAAATAAATAAAATTATGTCATTAATTGATAACAAGCCAAGAAACACAGCCCATACATTTGTTAATCACGCCAAATAGTATGTACGAGAACAGAATACTTAAACCAGAACTAGAAGAACTGATCATTACGGCGCAGGAAGCAGCAATGATGTTTAAAGATAAGATGGTAGTAGCATCCAGTGGCTTTACGAAGGCAGGCGACAGCAAGGCCGTGCTAATGGCCTTGGCCGAAAGAGCACATACCGACCCTTTAAAAGTAACTTTAATGACTGGCGCATCCCTTGGACAAGGAACAGATGGAGCACTTGTACAGGCAGGCGCACTTTCCCTACGCTTGCCCTTCCAAGTTGACCCCATTATGCGTAAGGCCATTAATAAGGGCGAGGTGTTTTTTATCGACCAACATTTGGGAGAAACGGCCAATTTATTGCGAGCTAACAATTTTCCAAAAATTGACATTGCCATTTTAGAAGCCTGTTTAATTGAAGAAGATGGAAGCATTGTGCCAACCACTTCTGTAGGCAATTCAGCTTCGTTTGCGGCATTGGCCGAAAAAATCATCATCGAACTTAACCTTTCAGTTCCCCTGTCCATTAAAGGCATTCATGATATTTTTTCTACTGGCGAATATCCTAACCGTAGAGAAATTCCCATCACCAAAGCCAATACCAAAGTAGGTTCTTCGGTCATTGCCATTAATCCAGATAAAATTGCAGGTATCGTAATTACCCAAAAAACGGATAGTCCTGCCGAAATTGAAGCCCCCGATGCCTCTACCAAAGCCATTGCCAACCATTTAATCCGCTTCTTTAACCAAGAAGTAGCGAAGGGAAACTTAACCAAATCCTTATTGCCGCTGCAAGCAGGTATCGGAAAAGTAGCCAATGCAGTATTAACGGGTTTTGTGCATAGTGATTTTGAAGATTTAACCATGTATTCGGAAGTACTTCAAGACAGCACTTTCGATTTACTCGACTCAGGGAAATTATTGTTTGCTTCGGGTTCTTCCATCACCGTTTCTCAAGAATATTACGACAAAATATTCTCCGATTTCGACACTTACAAAGACAAAGTAATGCTGCGTCCGCAAGACATCAGCAATGCAGCAGAAGTCATCAGAAGGTTAGGCATTATCGCGATGAATACCGCCTTAGAATGTGATATTTATGGCAATGTAAATTCTACTCACGTCAGCGGTACCCACATGATGAATGGCATAGGCGGCTCGGGCGACTTTGCCCGTAATTCGTACCTCAGCATTTTTGTAACCACTTCGGTAGCCAAAGGCAATAACATTTCCTGTATCGTACCTATGGTATCACATGTGGATCACTGCGAACACGATGTGGACATTATTGTCACCGAACAAGGCTTGGCAGATTTAAGAGGCTTGGCACCACGACAACGAGCACAAGTGATTATCGACAAGTGTGTACATCCTGAATACAGACCAGAATTGCAAAGTTATTTTGACAGGGCCGCTGCCGAACGTGGCGGACAAACACCACACCTTTTGGAAGAAGCCTTTAGCTGGCATGTTTCGTTAAGAGAAACGGGCAGTATGAAAAAAGCAGTGATGGCGTAAGTTGCGGAAAACCCAAACGGTACGTCATGGTGAATGCAGCAACGCAATAGCTCGTAGTTGCGTACAGTAATGCAAATCGTCCCTTATTTCGACCGCAGTGTAGCAAGTGGAGAAATCTTTAAACTTTGTTATGAAGAATGATTATTTCAACATTATTTGGTTTCCCTCATTTTTCGTCAACAAAAAAAGCAAAGCCCAAAGATTTAGCTTCGCTGATTTACAATTCTCCACAAGGTCGAAATGACGATAAAAACAAAAAGCCCCGTCCCGCAAATGCGGGACGGGGCTTTTTTATTAGACAATTTGTACTTTTTACTCTTGTCTTTTTAATTCCTACTCAACTAGTAAGTTGCAGCTAATTTCAATGCGTTGTAAGCATTTACTACACCACCAGTAACCGAAATATCTTTCAAGGCATCTGCTTTCTCCACAGAGTTCATGATGATTTCTTTTACTTGCTTAGCGGATAATTTTGGATAGTACGAACGGATTAATGCCGCCAAACCAGCTACCACTGGCGCAGCCATACTCGTACCATTGTTATCTTGATATTTTTGATCTGGATAAGTAGAATAAATACCGAAACCAGGTGCAAATACATCTACCGTAGTTTTTCCATAGTTAGAAAAACTAGCTTTAAGTCTACGATCATTATAAGGAGTTGAGGCACCAACCGTAATCCAACTATCAGCCAAAGTACCATCCTCATATTTGTTGGTAGGGAAATTAGTCTCTACATCAAGGTTTTTGTTATCGTTACCTGCTGCGTGCACCAATAATACATCTTTGCTTACCGCATATTTCACGGCATCATCTACTACTTTTTTATCTTGCGAATAAGCCTTACCAAAGCTCATGTTCAAAACCTTGGCACCATTATCTACCGCATAACGGATTGCATTGGCAACGTCTTTGTCACGTTCATCACCATTTGGAACGGTGCGTACGGCCATTAACAATACATTATCGGCAACACCATTAATACCAATGGTATTTTTTCTATCAGCACCAACAATACCTGCTACGTGTGTACCATGCGAAGGATCTGGACCTTTAGAATCAGTATTACCATAAATACGTTGGTTGCTGTTGTTCTCATCATCACCAACAATATTACGTGGATCAAAAGTCAAGTTGTAGTTGTAATTAACTTGATCGTAAAAATGCTCGTAACCAGCTTTTACCCTAGTTTCGTAAAAAGTTTTGTAGTCGGTATTGGCTAAAGCTCTCAACAAAGCATTTTTAGCAGTACTTTCAGCCTGTCCTTCAGGAGTAAAGTTTTTGATGTCCTCCAAAGTAGGGTTTTCTTTACCTAGTTTTTTAACGATGCTCTCCACACCATTTTTTAAACCTGTATAACCAGCAAGGTTTGCTTTAGCCTCCGCCAAACCTTTATCGAACTCCTTTTTCATGGCTAAATAAGCCTCAAAAGCAGGTCTATCTTTAGCCGTTACGTTTTCTTCGGTTACGTTAGCAAAACGTACAGCATCACGACGTATTAAACGGGTAAGCTCTAAAGCCTCTTGGTTAACATTTCCATTTTTTCCACCTAAAAAGCTCCAACCGTTAACGTCATCGATGTAACCGTTTTTGTCATCATCTTTACCATTACCAGCTTTCTCTTTTTTGTTCACCCACATTACAGATTTCAAATCTTCGTGAACCCCATCAACGCCACTATCTAAAATACCTACAATTACGGTAGTGGATTTTTTACCCTTTAAAAGTTCGTTGTATGCTTTTTCGGTACTGATTCCAAAAACACTATCCGCTTTAAGATCTAAATTGTACCAGTTTTTCTTTTGCGATTGAGCAGACGCAATAAAAGGGCCTGTTGCCAATAATGCTAAGGCAACTAGTCTTTTAATTTGGTTTGTATTCATTTGTGTTAATAATAAGTTTTAGAATTTAAAAACGGCAAGATAGCTTGTTTTATTATTATTATCAATGCTACGCCCCCACCACAGCATATTTATGGGGCAAACCTGACAAACCTACTGCTGGCAAAATACGAGACTTCGCAGGTTTTGAAACGGCACAGCCCTCAACTTCACCGTTGAATAACACATTAACAAACGAAAGTTAAACCTGCGAGGTCTTTTTAAATAGCTCCTACGGACAGGGAATGAGCTTATATCCAACTTGATTCCTCATTCTCAATTTATTTGGGATTGAAAAGTAATTTCAGCAACATTAATCATTGTCAGTCGGGCTTTACGTTGCAATCTTTTTGTTGTTAAACCTTACAGGTTTTCAAAACCTGCAAGGTTTATGGGCACTACCATCCCAAAAAGGATTTCCACTGCAATCCCGTTTAATTGACCAAGGCCAGTACAATGATTTCGTCACTACCAGTACGGGTTCCGTCATTGCCAGCTCGACTGGCAATCGCAATGCTATTTACGTTTTTCTACCGCTTTAAGATTTCCGCATACGCGGGAATGACGCACAGATGAAAAGTATGTAAAACCATATTTCAAACCCCTCCTTAACCCTCCCCTTTAAAAGGAGAGAGAATTGATAGTGCTTATTTGTTATTAACTTCATCTGTTCAATAAATCCACTACCTTTCCTAAGTACTTTTCTCTCCCTTTTAGGGAGAGACACCGATTTTATCGGGAGAGAGGGTCAAAAAAAAGCAGCGACCTATGAGGCCGCTGCTTTAAAAACCAACATTTAACGAAACTAATCTTTAATTGTTGTCACACTAGGCTTTATTGCCAGCCTCCACCCAAGGCCCTATACAACTCAACACTAGCATTAAGCTGCGCTGTTTTCAAGCTCGCTAAATCAAGCTCGCCCTGCAACAGATTAGATTGCGCAGTAATCACTTCTAAATAATTGGCCATACCACTTTTGAACAACAAGTCCGCATTTTGCACTGCCGATTTCAATGTACGCACCCTGTTTTGAGCAATACCAAATTCCTTTTTTAGATTTTCCAATTTAGATTGTTCGTTTGATACCTCAACCACTGCTTGAATTACCACTTGTCTGAACAACAGTACCGATTTCTCTCTTTCTACTTTTGCCAATTCAAATTGGGTTTTTAGTTCTTTTCTATTAAAAAGGGGCTGAGTAATGCCTCCACCCACAATCCCGAACAATGAAGCAGGAACATTAAACCAATTGCTGGCCTTAAAAGAGTTAAGTCCTGCACTGGCCGAAATGGTTAAACTTGGATATAAACTGGCATTGGCTACACCAACTTTGGCATTAGCAATTTTCAACCCGAGCTCAACACTTTTAACATCGGGCCTGATGCCTAACATGATGGATGGAATGCCAACGGCCAATTGTGCTGGAATTTCCAATTGTGCTAAGGTTTCCGAACGTTCTATCGCTGTTGGAAATCTACCCGTTAGTTCGCTCAATGCATTTTCCTGAATACTGATTTCCTGAGTAATTTGCGGAATGAGTTGGCTTGCCCTTAGCAACTGCGCTTCCGTTTGTTGTACTGCCAACGACGTTACTTGGCCTACCTCAAACTGTTTGCTTACCATTTTCAAAGTGCTATCACTCAGGGCTAAATTCCTTTTGGCAATATTTAACTGCTCATCTAGCAATAACAAACGGTAAAAACTGGTGGCAACGGTAGCCACTACACGAGTTTGTACTGCTTTCTTTGCTTCTTCGCTCTGCAAAAAAGTAGCATATGAAGCTTCTTTTTGCTTACTGATCTTCCCCCAAATATCCGCCTCCCAGCTTAAAGCCAAATTAGCGTTGTAATCTTCCACATGGGTAGTCTTCAAAAACTGCGAAGTGCTAAGCCCGTTCAAACTGTTATCAGATGGTCGGTTTGAATTGGCGGTTACCTGCAAATTTAACTGAGGAAGGTTTCCCATTCTCGCACGCTTTAACAACAAGTTGGCCGCATCTATATTTTTAATGGCGATCTGTAAATCGATATTTCGCTCAATAGCGCTATCAATCAATTGTTGGATAGTTTTGGTCGCAAAAAAATCCTTTACTAAAATATTTCCGATACTGGTGGTATCCGCTTGGGCAATCCCCCTATATTTTGAAGGCGTATCCTGTACCGGATTAATCACATTTCTTGGGATGCTACAACCGTAGCTTCCCAAAATGAAAGTGATTAAAAAACTATATATGAATGTTCTCATGATTTTTATATTATTTATTTTCCTCCTGTTGATGATGAGGATGTGCATTGATTTCTGCCAATGGTGCACCTGTTACCTTTTCCTGTAAATATTGGAAGATGATGAAGAGTACAGGAATGATGAACAAGCCTAAAATTACACCAGAAACCATTCCACCTGCTGCACCAATACTGATACTGTGGTTACCTTGAGCTGATGGACCTGTAGCAAACATCATCGGGATTAATCCTACCACAAAGGCAAGAGAAGTCATGATGATAGGGCGCAATCTCAATTTAGCGGCTTCTAAAGCTGCTGCAATTAACGGCTTACCAGATCTTCTGCGTTGTGCCGCAAACTCCACAATTAAGATGGCGTTTTTGGCTAGCAACCCAATAAGCATGACTAAAGCTACCTGTACATAAATGTTATTTTCAATACCAGCAAAGCCAATGGCCACGAACACTCCAAATATTCCCACTGGAATAGAAAGAATTACGCCTAACGGTAGTAAGTAACTTTCATATTGGGCAGCCAACAAGAAGTAAACAAATACCAAACAAAGGATAAAAATCACGGCCGACTGTCCACCAGAAGAAATCTCCTCTCTTGTTTGACCAGAAAATTCATAGCTGTAACCTGCTGGTAATTGTTTAGCCGCTACTTCTTCGATGGCTTTAATGGCATCACCAGAACTGAAGCCAGGTTTTGGTATCGCATTAATAGCGATAGAGTTAAATAAGTTATACCTTGAAGCGGTTTCCGAGCCATAGATACGACGTAAGGTCACCAAGGTATTAATTGGTACCATTTCGCCTGTTTTGTTTTTTACAAACACACGATCAATAGATGCTGGGTCTGCTCTATCGGCAATATCAGCTTGGACAATTACCCTGTAGTATTTACCAAATCGGTTAAAATCTGAAGCTTGTGCGCTACCAAAATAGGCTTGCATCGTCTGCAATATATCTTTCACGTTCACGCCCAACTGATCAGCCTTTTGTTGGTTAATATCCAACTCCAATTGAGGATAGTCGGCCTTGAAACTGGTAAACGCTACAGCAATGGCTGGTTGTTTCATCAACTCACCAATAAAGTTTTGTGAAATTCCACTAAACTTATCCAGTTTACCGCCCGTTTTATCTTGCAGCACCATATCCAAGGCCTCTACGTTACTAAAACCAGGCACGGTTGGGAAACTGAACACAAAGAAACTGCCGCCAGATATGCCAGCTAATTGTCCCCTTACTTGGTTCATGATTTCGTCGATATTCTTCACCTGCCCTCTTTCTTCTGTAGGCTTAAGCAATACGAAAACTACTGCTGCCGATGGACTTGTTGAGTTTGTTAACAGGTTAAAGCCCGAAATGGCAGTTACAAACCTTGAAGCATCTAACTTTCTAAGCGTATTCTCTGCTTCGGTCATCACTTTTTGGGTTCCATCTAATGAAGTTCCTGAAGGTGTTGATACCGAAATAGCGATAAAACCTTGATCTTCTGTAGGAATAAAGCCCGTACGCGTAGTTCTAACCATCCAAATGGTTGCTACAGTGATCAACGCTAATCCTCCCAAGCTTAACCATCTGTTTTTAACCAAAAATTTCAAGCTGTTCACATAACGGTTGGTCATGGCATTAAAGCTGCTGTTAAAACCACTAAAGAACTTTTCTTTAAAACTTTTTTTAACTGGTGCCTCACCTTCTTTAGGCGCGGCATGGTTATCCTTTAAAAATAAGGCAGCCAATGCAGGACTTAAGGTTAAAGCGTTAACCGCAGAAATGACGATAGCGATCGCCATGGTAAAAGCAAACTGGCGGTAAAACAATCCAGTTGATCCTTCCATAAAGCCAACAGGTAAAAATACCGCAGCCATTACCAAGGTGATGGAAATGATGGCCCCTGTAATTTCGCTCATGGCTTCGTGAGTGGCCGCTTTAGGTGGCAAATGTTTGTGCTCCATTTTGGCATGCACAGCTTCTACCACCACAATCGCATCATCTACCACAATACCAATGGCCAAAATTAAAGCGAACAAGGTGAGCAAGTTGATGGAGAAACCGAACAACTGCATGAAGAAAAACGTACCCAAAATAGCTACAGGTACCGCAATGGCAGGAATTAACGTTGACCTAAAATCTTGAAGGAAGATAAATACAACGATAAACACCAAAATAAACGCCTCAATTAAAGTATGGATCACCTGATCGATAGATTGATCCAAGGCAACTTTTGTACTATAAAAGATGTTGTGTTTAATTCCTTTTGGAAAATCTTTTGAAGCCTTTTCCATCAGCTTGTTAATGGCAATCTGGATTTCGTTAGAGTTAGATCCAGCTAACTGAATTACCCCAATTACTACCCCTTTTTGTCCATTTAAACGCGTTAAACTGTTGTAAGAATAAGCCCCAAGTTCAATCCTAGCCACATCTTTTAGGTAAAGGATAGAGCCATCTGCATTTGTTCTTACTGCAATATTTTCATATTCTTCTGGCTTAGTTAGTTTGCCTTTGTATTTAATTACATACTCAAAAACCTCTTTACTGCGTTCTCCAAATTTACCTGGAGCAGCTTCCAAACTTTTATCTTGGATGGCGGCCATTACTTCATTAGGCGTCACTTTATAAGTAGCCATTTGCGTTGGATTTAACCAAACACGCATAGAGTAATCTTTTACCCCACCAAAAATACTGGCAGCACCTACTCCAGGAATCCTTTTGATCTCTGGAATGATATTGATTTGTGCATAGTTGGCCACAAAAGTTTGGTCATATTTAGCCTCATCTTCCGTGAACATCCCAATAGCCATGATAAAGCTATTTTGTTGTTTTGCGGTGGTAATCCCTTGTTGTACTACCTCTGCTGGCAACTGACTGGTTGCTTGAGCTACCCTATTTTGAACGTTTACCGCTGCCTGATCTGCATTGGTACCCAATTTAAAGAAAACGGTGATGGCCAGCGAGCCGTCATTACTGGCGGTTGAGCTCATGTAGGTCATGTTCTCTACCCCGTTGATCGATTCTTCGATAGATGGCGCCACCGAACGCAAAACGGTTTCGGCATTAGCTCCTGGATATACCGCAGTAACCAAAACCGACGGTGGAGCGATATCTGGAAACTGTTGAAGTGGTAATTTAGTTAAACCAAGTACCCCAAGGATTACCAATAAAATGGAGATCACCGTGGCGAGTACCGGTCTTTGTATAAATATTTTAAACATTACGTTGTTGTTGTTAATTTTTAGAAATTAATTGGGCCATTTTTTCACCTTTTTTATCTGGTTGAATAAGTTGCCCGTCTTGAAGTTTGTCTAAACCGCTTAAAACGATTTGATCTCCCGATTTTAAACCGTCTTTAATTAAATAGTTGGTACCCGATTTTCCATCTATAGCAATCGCTACCTTGTTTACTTTGTTGTCTTTTCCAACGGCAAACACAAAAATCTTATCCTGCATTTCTACTGTTGCAGATTGAGGAATTAACATCGTGTTATCGTGAGATAGGCCTAATCTTATTTTTCCAGTGTTACCTGATCTCAATAAGCCTTTTGAGTTGGCAAAAACTGCTCTTAAAGTAATTGAACCTGTAGTTTTATCGAACTGACCATTGATCATATCTATTTTTCCCTTCACAGGGTATACACTTTGATCTGCCAAAACCAATGATACTGCAGGCAAATGTTTAATCCTATCTGCTACAGAATTTCCTTCGTATTTAGCATTGAAATTGATGAAATCGGTTTCTGCCAAAGAGAAATAGGCATACACTTGATTTACATCTGAAAGTTGGGTAAGTGCTTCAGGATCTGACGGCGCAACTAAACTACCTTGTTTTTTAGGTAAACGTCCGATATAACCACTGCTTGGTGCTTTAATTTGAGTGTAGCCTAAATTAATTTGCGCACTGTTTACGTTTGCTTTAGCTTGTTCAACATTAGCCAATGCAATTTGATAAGTGGTTTTTGCCGTTTTCAGTTGAAAATCTGAAACGACTTTACTTTGTACTAAAGGTGTTAATTTATCAACTTCTAATTGAGCATTTAAAACTGCTGATTGTGCTGCTTGTAATGCCGCTTTGGCGTTGTTCAATTGTGCTTTAAAAGGCAGTTCAGAAATTTGCAATAATAATTGTCCTTTACTTACCAATTGACCTTCGTTTACTAAGATTCGATCAATAGTACCAGAAATTTGTGGTCTTATTTCAACATCTGTGGTGCCTTGTATGGCAGCTGGGTAATCTACAAAGGTTTCTTGCTCACCTGTAGATACCGTAGTTACCGGCAATACTGGTGGTGGTGCAGCTGCAGCCATTTGATCAGGCTTAGCTGTACAGCTGGCAAGAAATAAAACGACTGCAATGATAAACAGAATTATCCATTCGTTAAATAATTTAACACTGTTAAATTGTGGGCGGTGTTTGTATATATGATTCATCTTATTGGGGATTTTTACTTACTATATTTTACGTTAATAATTAATTTAACACTGTTAAATAGGTGGCGAAAAAAAAATTAGTCGTTGATGGTTTTAATAATTGCCTTGATAGCGCTTCTTAAAATCTCTTGATTAATCTCATCATTTGCACCTTTTTGAACAAGGTTGATAGATATTAGACCATGGATTAATGACCAAAAAGTGTAATATTTTAAGCAAGAAGTGTCTTCTGATACGGGCTGTTTGGTCAGCAATACTTCGATAGCATCATAAAATAAATCAGTGGTGTATTCTGCTTCTGGCATTTTCTTGTACAACTCACAACAGTTTACCTGAACACCATACATCAACTGATAAAATTCTTTTTCTTCAAATGCAAAATCCCAGTAGGCTAGCCACATGGCTTCTAATTGGTCTTCTGCACTTGTCTTACTATCTCTGGCTTCTTTAACTTTTAAACCCAAGTTAATATAACCTTGTCTAGTCAATTCCAGTAGAATTCCTTCCTTGTTTGGAAAATATTCGTAGATAATTGGTGCCGTATATTCAATCACATCCGCAATTTTTCTCATACTTAATGCGGCCCAACCTTCTTGTTTCACAATCTGCAAAGCAGCGGCCAAGATACTTTTTCGAGTATCTTCCTTTTGACGCTGTATTCTTTCTTTGCTTCCCATGATTCTAGTGCTATAAAATTATTTAACACTGTTAGGCAAAGGTATAAACACATTTAATTTATCATATCATCCATTTGTCAGAAATATCAAAAAACAAAAAAACCTGCCTAGAAATCATCTGACAGGTTTTGAGTATGAGGTTTGATTAAAATTTTTAGGCTACCTTCTTCTCGCCGATTAGCCTTTTAATTCTATTTTCAATATAGTCAAGGTCAAAAGGCTTGCTGATATAGTCATCAGGACTTACCGCTTCGCTCAATTCTTTGCTGTGGATATTTGCCGACATCACGATTACTGGAATATGTTTGGTAAACACGTCGGTTTTTAAATCTCTACAGATATCAATCCCATTTCCATCTGGCAACATTACATCTAGGATAAATAAATCGGGAATAGAGTCTGTAAGTTTTGTTTTTAATTCACTAAAAGTAGATGATACTTGGATTTCGTAACCTTCATCTTTCAATAAAAATTCAATAATGAAAGCAATGTCTTTGTCGTCTTCTAAAACATGTATACGTTTTTTCATGTGGCTTTTAAATAGTCTATACTGCGGTTTAACAATAATTTGTTAAGGATTAAACAAGCTACCGTTTAAAATGTTTTAGAAAAAATCATTTTTATTCATGGGTTAATTTCAGTCTACTGAAAAAATAAGCACAAATGACAAGTAAAACGGTTACTGACACCCAAAGTGTGTTATAACCAAATTTTTCGGCAATGTAGAAACCACTAGTGGGACCAACTACTTGTGCTACCGACCAGCTGAGCGTATACCCTGCAGCGTAAAGTCCTCGATTATACTCATTACTGCGTTTCACCACAAAGGTATTGAAGAAAGGCAGGGAGAACATTTCCCCGAAGGTAAAAAGCAAAATGCTAAGCACCGCCAGTACCAAAGGAATAAATTTAGGCAATAGCAAAACAGCAAAAGAGAGAGATACGATAATCACACCCATTACAATATAATAAATGGGTGACCTCTTATTTTCAATTTTGCTAATCATGACCATTTCGGTCAAAGCAATGACTACACCGTTAATACCAAGTATAAATCCTATCAACGCTTCATTTAAATGCCAAACTTCTTTATAAAAAACAGGCACCACCCTAAACATTAAAAAGAAACAGGTGGTAAACATGGCCGATAAGATGAGAAATTTTATAAAAAGCACATCTTTCCAAGGTTTTCTCACATTCATTTCTTTTTTTTCCTGTGCCGTTTTATGATGGAGTTTTTTAGCAGGAAGTAAAAAGAATATCGCTATCGCTACCATTACGCTTACCCCACCATCAACCACAAAAAGTAATTTATAATTAAATGACGCAATAATACCACCCATACTCACTCCAACCGCCCAACCTATATTGGTTGCCAATCGGTTTAAGGAATATGATCGTGTTTCTGTACCCGCTGCCGCATATGAAGCGATGGCAGCATAGTTGGCTGGCCTAAAGGCTTCCGAAAAAAAACTAATGACTACCGCCAATACACAAAGCCAAGTGAAATCTTCTACCATTGCAAAAAACAGAAAAAATGTTCCGCCCAGCAAAGCGGCAATGATTTGTACGGGTCTAAAACCAATAACATCGGTAAGCTTACCCCCAACAGCTGCACCTGCAATGGAGCCAAATCCGAACAACGAAATAATAATTCCCGCATCTGATTCTGAACGGTGTAAGGCTTGGGTCACATATAAACCCATAAAAGGCACGGCCATAAAGCCGCAACGATTGACTAAGATAACGAGACTAAGGATCCACGTTTGTCGGCTTAAGCCAGAAAACGAGGTTTTATAAGCATTTAAAATACGGCTGAACATTCGGATTTGGTTGGTGCGCAAAATTACGTATTCGGCCAGTAATTAGCCACAGCTGCACAGATAAATAAAATCATTTGGTGTAAAGCAATTTGATAATTTCAACATCATTATTCGCTTTCAAAAATATTATCCGTGCATCTGTGGCTAACAATGCTTAATTTTGATACTCTTTTTCCGAAACAATAAATCCTATTATGTCAACAGAAATCAAATGTCCTAATTGTAATCATGCTTTTCCAATCGAAGAAGTGATGGCCGAAGAATATAAAAAAGAACTTCGTGAGCAGATGGCTTCTTTCAAGAAGAAACAACAGGAAGAATTTGACAAAAAGGCCCAATCCCTTGAACTGCAAAAAAAGCAACAGGAAGAGTTATTCGAGGCACAAAAAAAGCAGCAGGAACTTGCTTTTGAGCAGCGCTTAATTAAAGAAAAGGAAACGCTACAAGCCTCCGTGAGCGAAAACTTACGTAAATCGATCAGTGCCGATTTCGAAAATCAGCTGAAAGTATTGGATAATGCCAATAAGGAAAACGAAGAAAAATTAAAAACTGCCCGCCAAAAAGAATTGGAATACCTCCAACTTGCCAACGAAATGAAACGTAAGGAAGAGGAGATGGAACTCAACATCCAAAAGAAAATGGCAGAGGAGCGTGAGAAAATGGCGGTTGATATTCGTGCCATCGAAAACCAGCGTTTGCAAAATGCAGAACACGAGTTTAAGATGAAACTGGCGGAAAAAGAAAAACAGCTTGAAGACCAAAAAAAGCTGGCGGAAGAAATGAAACGTAAAGCGGAACAAGGTTCAATGCAGCTACAGGGAGAAATCCAGGAATTGGCACTGGAAGAACTTTTGCGCAGTTCCTTCCCTTTTGATCTGGTACAAGAAGTAGGTAAAGGCGTACGTGGTGCAGATTGTATTCAAACGGTGAGAAATAATTTTGGACAGGAATGTGGACATATCATTTATGAAAGTAAGCGTACCGTAGCTTTTGCGAATGATTGGATAGAAAAGCTAAAAGCAGACATGCGTAGTCAAGGAGCCGAAATTGCGGTACTGGTTACGCAAAACATGCCAAAAGATATGAACTGCTTTGGCTTAAAAGATGGAATTTGGATTTGTACCTTTAATGAAGTACAAGCACTGGCAGCGGTTTTACGTGATGGCATTTTACGTTTATTCAACGCCGCTAAATCTCAAGAAAACAAAGGCGATAAAATGCACATGCTTTATGATTATTTAACCAGCAACGAATTTTCAGAACAGTGGAAAGCAATCAGGGAAGGATTTTTGAGCATGAAGTTATCCATTCAAAAGGAAAGAGATGCGATGGAAAAACTTTGGAAGGCAAGGGAAAAACAATTGGACAAAGTACTATTGAATGCCGCTCACGTAAAAGGTTCTATTGAAGGCATTGCCGGGAGTGATAATATACAACTGAGCTTAACAGACGACGAAGATCTCTTTTTAGAATAACTGACATTTTTTTTTAACGTTGCCACATTGATTTTGTAAATTGCTTAGCATAAAACCAATTAAACCTTATGCTAAATGAATAGCAGTTTACTCGATATCAAGGAT
Organism: Pedobacter sp. ASV17; assembly: GCF_016429065.1. Classification (GTDB taxonomy): domain Bacteria; phylum Bacteroidota; class Bacteroidia; order Sphingobacteriales; family Sphingobacteriaceae; genus Pedobacter. The sequence continues at coordinate 11,888 of NZ_JAELTX010000011.1, read as the reverse complement.
TACATTGTATTCCTCATTTACTTTGTAGTAGTAGCCGGTTACGGATTGTACATCTATTACAAAAAGAAATCCGCAACCACCGATTCCAAAGACTATTTTCTTGCAGAAGGTTCCCTCACTTGGTGGGCAATTGGTGCTTCACTCATTGCTTCCAACATTTCTGCCGAGCAATTTATCGGCATGAGCGGCTCAGGCTTTAAAATGGGCTTGGCCATTGCTGCTTATGAATGGATGGCTGCTGTAACCCTTATTGTAGTAGCTGTCTTTTTCATGCCTGTATACCTTAAAAATAAGATTTTCACCATGCCGCAATTCCTCAACCAGCGCTATAATGGCACGGTGGGAATGATTATGGCCATCTTTTGGTTAATGCTCTACATTGTGGTTAATCTCATGTCTATCCTATATTTAGGAGCTGTGGCCATTAGTGGTATTTCTGGGCTTAACATTACCCTTTGTATTGTATTACTTGCTGCTTTTGCTATTATCATTACCCTTGGTGGTATGAAAGTGATTGGTTACACCGATGTTATCCAAGTGTTTGTTCTGGTGTTGGGCGGGTTAGTTGCTACTTATTTAGCTTTAGACATTATCTCGGAAGGCAAAGGCGTTTTAAATGGTTTCACCAACTTACATCACGGCGCTTCGGAACATTTCCATCTCATCTTTAAGCCCGACAATCCTAATTACATGGACTTGCCTGGCATTAGTGTGTTAATTGGTGGGATGTGGATTGCCAATTTGAGCTACTGGGGCTGTAACCAATACATCACTCAACGTGCTTTAGGCGCTTCGTTGCCAACTGCCAGAAATGGACTTTTATTTGCCGCATTCCTCAAACTGCTGATGCCTATCATTGTAGTCATTCCCGGTATTGCGGTGTACTACATTATTAAAAATAACATGGGCGATATTAGTGCCGATGCTTTGCTAACTTCCTCTGGAGCACAAGACCCGAACAAGGCTTATCCCGCACTGCTAACTTTACTTCCTGTAGGCCTTAAAGGACTTTCATTTGCTGCACTTACCGCGGCCATTGTGGCTTCTTTAGCAGGCAAAGCAAATAGTATTGCCACTATTTTCACTTTGGATATTTACCAAAAAGCCATTAATAAAGAGGCATCAGAGAAGAAATTGGTGGGCATCGGAAAAATTGCTGTTTTAGTATCTATGATCTTAGGTACAGGTTTAGCCTTAGTGGTTGGCGATGCATTAATGGGAGAGGGAAAACAAGGTTTCCAATACATCCAAGAATATACAGGCTTTGTATCGCCTGGTATTTTTGCCATGTTCATATTGGGCTTCTTTTGGAAAAAAACCACTTCAAATGCGGCACTATTTGCCACCATCGGTGGTTTTGTATTCTCGGTAATCCTTAAATTCTCTCCTGATTTTATGGACCTTTCTTTCTTATCGAGCATTCACTTTTCAGTGCCTAATGCCAAAGGGATTTATGAGATTCCATTTATAGACAGAATGACTATTGTATTTTTACTTTGTGTGATAGGCATGTATTTTATTTCTGTGATAGAGAACAAGAAAAAACCAGTGACTAGTGGTTTAGAGATAGATCCAAGTATGTTTAAAACCAATAAAGCTTTTACCATAGGGGCTTTACTGGTGATTGCCATCGTTACAATTTTATACACCATTTATTGGTAGCAAAAAAAGGTTTATGGATTTTTATGGAAAGCGCTTTTCGCTATCATCAATCAATAGAAATAAACATTTCTATTGAAAAAAGAGTTTATTAACGTAAATAATATAAAATGATGAAAATGAAACTTAGAAACTTTGCATGGGCTATTTTGGCATTGCCAATGGCTTACAGTTGTACCCAAGGTGGCAACAAACAAACTGATGATCATGCGAGCAAAGCTGTAGCCGATACGGTGAAACAATGTTATACCTCAGTTTTTGAAGGCGATAGCGCAACGATGAACATCAACATTATCGACAGTACAAAAGTAGAAGGTAAGTTAATGATCCACTACAAAGAAAAACCTCACAACGATGGGTTGGTAAGAGGTGAGTTTAGAGGAGATACCTTGTTTGTAGATTATACTTTTAAAACTGGCCAAAACCCTACCGAATTTTCAAACCCTTTGGTATTCCTTAAACAAAGTGGCAACTTGAAAATGGGTGTTGGTGTTATAGAAACTACGATGGGCAGGTCTTACTTTGCAAAAGACAAACCAATTAATTTTGAAAGAGGAAAATTTGAATTTGTTCCTGCTGAATGCAAATAGTCTTACATCGATTAAAAATAAAAAAGAGTCCCGTATGTACGGGACTCTTTTGTTTCATAAGCAGTATTTGTACTTTCTAGTAAAGTGTAAACTCTACCCTTCTGTTTTGCTGACGACCTGCAGCAGTTTTGTTAGTTGCAATTGGTTGGTCTGGACCATAACCAGTAGCTTCAATACGTGAAGCATTTGCACCTTGAGAAACCAAGTAAGCTTTTACTGATTCTGCTCTTTCTTTTGATAAACGCATATTCAATTCTCTTGAACCAGTGTTATCAGTGTGACCAGCTAATTTTAAGCTAAAGTTTTTCTCTACTAATAATGCAGCTACTCTGTTTAAAGTTGTATAAGATTTAGAACGGATAGTTGCTTTACCTAAATCAAACTCAAGGTTAGAAATAGCATCTCTTACTACTTTACGGTCTGCTTCTGTAACAATTACTTTCTCAGTAACTACCGGAGCAGGAATTTTAATAGGACAACCTGAACCATCAACTACAGTACCTGCAGGGGTGTTAGGACATTTATCCAATTTATCAGCTACACCGTCACCATCACTGTCTTTTAACAAGTCGTTCATTTCCGAACGTAATTTTGCATTTTCAGCTTTTTGAGCATCTAAATCAGATTTAAGTGAATTTGCAGTGTTTTTAGCAGCCAATGCTTCTTCATAAGTTGCAGCTGTTGGGCTAAAGAAAGCTAATTGTTTTCCTTTACCTAGGGCAAATTCTAAACCTGCATAACCGTAGTTATACTTGTCGTTGCTACCTCTAGCATAACCATCAAACTTATCGCCATCAACAAAGTTGATTGTCCAACCTAAGTCGAAGTTAATTCCTTCCGATAAACGGAATTTTGCACCAACACCTACAGGAACGATCATTTTGTTAACTGCTGGTCCAGTAACTTCGGTACTTGAACCTGTAGCAACAGTAGTTGGCTCGTAGTTTACAAAACCACCACCTGCCATGGCATAAAGCGTTGCGTTGTTGTGCTGATTGAACATGCTCCAGTTTACCATGTTAACTTGCGCACTTAAACTAGCCGAATACCTAAGGTCGGTGCTGTAAGAAGCAATTGGACTAGTGTTTACTGTACCATCGTTAAAAGGCTGGGAATTGTCGCCACGCACTTTACCTCTAACTCCGTCTAAACGTAAAGCGAAGGCAGGACTGATTTGCTTTTTGATATATAAACCATATCCAAAGCTAGTCTTCCAGTTTGAGAAGTCGTTTTGCCCACCTAGTGGGGATACTCCTGTTAAGCCACCAGCATTTACACCAATCGACCAGGTTCTAAGTGAAGGTTTTTGGCCCGAAGTTTCTTGTGCTTGGGCGCTGCTACCGATGATTAGACCAGCTAATGCGATCGGGAAAATTTTTAAGAAATTTTGTTTCATAATATTGACTTTATAAGTATCTGTTAGATGCCAAACTTTGGTCAATAGCTGTACCAAATCCTATTCTTTAACACAAAAAACACACGTAAATAACTAAAATACAGATAGTTAAATATGGTAACAAAAAAGTTAAGAAAAAGGAAAAAGTGTGTGGTTTGCTATACACTTTCAAGAAAAGACAAACAAATAAACGAGAAAACTAGGCATTTATTTTATGCCAATGTTAAAAATATTAATTAAATAAGTTGTTTTATCGCAATCGTGTAGGTGGACTTTTACGGCGATCCCGTACATACGAGATGAAGTAATTGTAAAGGAATGCAAAGGATATAGCCCTTGCAAGTGGGTAAAACTTACAAGGGCTTTTGGGCTAATTGATTACAATTTAATTATCCTTACAGACTTATTACCATTGGCTCCTGCTAGCTTAATGATATAGGTTCCTGTAGATAATTCAGATAAATTAAGTTCTAACAGTTTATCGGCACTATTGATATTACCGCTAAGCACAGTAGTGCCTTGCAAACCAATTACACTATACCTATTATATAGCCCATCAGTTAAAGCTATGGTCGCAATGCCCTTGGTTGGATTGGGATAAACATTTACATTATTTTCAGTTAAGCTGTTCTTTACCACTTGTGTAGCCAAATAATTGATTGTACCATCTAAGTCTTCTTGTTCTAATTGATAGTAATAGGTACCGTTAATAGCAGTTTGATCGGTATAACTATAGTTCAAAGAATTATTGCTAGTCCCTGCACCTTTCACCTTTGCAACCAATTGATAGTCCTTACCATCGGTACTACGACTCACAATGTATTGCTTATTATTGGTTTCAGAAGCTACTTTCCAACTCAATTGGGTACCTCTTAGTGTAGCTTTTGCCGTGAAACCGATAAATGATACGGGCAACACGTCGTGATATTCCACAGCGCCAATATCAATCGTACCATTTTTACGAGCTCTGCCATTAAAATCAACGGTAGTACTATTATCTCCATTGCTCCCTGCGTCTTTAGCTGGACTGGTAAGTTGTGGTGCTAAAAAAGCGATGTGCCCTGGCGTAACACTAATAAAAAGAGGGTTTACATTGGTAAGATTGCCTTGGTTTGCGGTGATATATGGCGTTTGCTGAACAATGTTATTATTTACTGCTCCAAGCAATGCGGCATCAGCAGCATATATATCTGGAGTATTGGTGGTATTGGCCGTCGTATTACTAAAGAATATATTGTTATATAAATAAGTCTTTTTATCTGGATAGCTTGCGCTGGTACCTACGGCAGAAACATATATCCCTGCGGAGAAATTAGTCGCAGCTCCACCATAGTTATTTCTGTTTTCGTAAAAAGTGTTGTTAATAAAAATAGCTCCATAATTATTGTTCTGCGAACCATATGCCGCACCATTGGTAGTTGCTGCACTATTTTTATAAAAAATACAATTTAAAAAAGATGCTCTTCCGGTATAGTTATAAACGGCACCACCTCCACTTCCTGTCGCCGTATTTTCGGAAAACAAGCAACTGGTAAAGGTTGGAAAAGCTCCACGTATATCTATAGCCCCACCTCTTCCGCCACCACGGTTACCTTTAAACGTACAGTTAGTGAAAGTTGGATTACTTCCGTTTATCGCCACCGCTCCGCCATAACTACCAAAATTCTCAGAAAAAACAGTATTTGTGATGGTTGCATGGCTTGATACCACCAACGACATGCCAGAGCCATAGTTACTCCCTGCTGTTTTAGGCGCAGCATTCATGTTAAATGATTTGGTAATCTCACAGTTTTCAATGGTTGGGCTACTATTGTTGATATACATTCCAGATCCACAGCCGCCAGAAGTATCTCCATCTCCATTGGCTCTATTGATAGTGACCTTAACGTTCGAAATTTTAAGACTAGCGTTTGATTCCAAGATATAAATACCACCTCCAAGCCTTCTATCTATACTTTTTGAATTGACGGTAACGGTTGATGCAGCACTCGCAGAGGCATCTCCTTTAGTTACAGTAAATCCATCAAAAACCGTCACGTTCGTTAAACCTATTGCCAAAACTACATGATATATATTATCGGTTTTATTGAGTGTCATGTAAGTATTTGTATTAGCACCAGTCTCGTCCACATCATTTCCACTCAAATCGCCACTTAAAATGGTTTCATTGCCAGCTACGCGCTGAGTTTCGCTTGATTCAGTTCCTGCAAAGCCTCCGTAAACATTTACGCCGTTTTTAAGCACAAAGGCATAATCCTTACTTGTTATCGCATCAGCTGTATTTACAAGGCTGTTTGGAGTATAAGTGCCCTTTGCCACAAAAATTTTGTCTCCAGATTGGGCCGCATTGATAACGCTCTGCAAGTCGTTTGAGGCTGTTGCCCAACTAGTAGCATTAACGGCTGCGCCCGCTCCATCAGTTTTAACATAATAGGTTGTTTGTGCGTTCATCTTAAAAGCAAATAAGCTTAAGCATAGTACGCCCAAAGTTTTAAAGTAAAGTTTATTCATACATTTAATGGTTAGTGGTGATCTATAATTTTGGTTATTTATTGTGATTTTAGAGAGACTACCCTAAAGCGTATCAGCGCACAACAAGTTATGGCCTGCGCCAAATCGTATCTCCTAGCAAAGGATTTTGCCTTAAGAAATAAACTGAATATTAGATTCTGCTTGGTTCTTTGAGAGGGTTAGTTTTCATACACGTTTGGTTTTATAATGGTTATCACAAAACTAAAGGTGTCGGGTATCCAGAGGGTTCGTTTTTGTACGGAAATGGTTTGGTTTTGTACAAACGTTTATTCAAGAACCTATCGGGGGATAATAACCTATTACACAGCTAGTTTTAAGCACATTAAATCAACCGCAGATGTTTAGCTTTATTGTTTTTCATTTTATAGTAAATATTTTAACGCAAAGATTTAGGAAGCAATCGCGAAGAACGCAAAGGAGGATGTTTCAAAAACAAACCATAGTTGGTTAGCTTTATTGTTTTTCTTTTCATAGTAAATACTTTACCGCAAAGATTTAGGAAGCAATCGCGAAGAACGCAAAGGAAGATGTTTCAAAACAAACCGTATGGTTAGCTTTATTGTTTTTCATTTGATAGTAGCTATTTTACCGCGAAGATTTAGGAAGGAACTGCGAAGAACGCAAAGGAATATGTTTCAAAAACAAACCATAGGTGGTTAACTTTATTATCTTTCTTTTCATAGTAAATATTTTACCACAAAGATTTAGGAAGCAATCGCGAAGAACGCAAAGGAGGATGTTTCAAAAACAAATTGTATGGTTAGCTTAATTGTTTTTCTTTTCATAGTAGATACTTTACCGCAAAGATTTAGGAAGCAATCGCGAAGAACGCAAAGGAGGATGTTTCAAAAAAAACCATAGGTGGTTGGCTTAATTGTTTTTCATTTGATAGTAGCTATTTTACCGCGAAGATTTAGGAAGGAACCGCGAAGAACGCGAAGGAGGATGTTTCAAAAAAAACCATAGGTGGTTGGCTTAATTGTTTTTCATTTGATAGTAGCTATTTTACCGCGAAGATTTAGGAAGGAACCGCGAAGAACGCGAAGACAGGTGTACAGGAAAACCTCGCAGGCTTAACTTTCGTTTGTTAATGTATTATTCAATGTTGGAGTTGAGGACTACACCGTTTAAAAACCCACGAGGTTTGGATGAAGTGACTTATTTTTGTTTGACACTAATCTCCCCCCCCAAAAAAAAAGCGAGATTAACCTCCGTCAACCTCGCTTATATACTACACATTAAAATAATATTTTACCATCCACCGGCGGTGTCATCTCCTCTTGGATCGGCACCTGTTTGATAGATTCCTTTCTTAGTGACCAAAATAGCATCCACCCTTCCAATACTGCCACGTTTATAAAAAGTATAACCCTTAGCTTCTAATTTCTGTTGCGCTTCTGGCGTTAGGGCATCAGGTTCAATGTCTGTTCTGTCAGGCAACCATTGATGATGGATTTTTTTAGCATTGACTGCCTTTTGCATATCCATTCCAAAGTCGATGACATTTACGATGGTTTGAAAAACTGAAGTAATAATGGTTGAACCGCCAGGCGTTCCAACTACCATTGCCAACTTGCCATCTTTCTCCAAAATAGTTGGCGTCATTGAACTCAACATCCTTTTGTTTGGCGCAATGGCATTGGCCTCATATCCCACCAATCCAAAATAATTTGGCACTCCCGGTTTAACCGAAAAGTCGTCCATCTCATTATTCAGCAAAAATCCTGCGCCTTTTACCACTACGTAATTCCCGTAAGAAGTATTGATTGTTGTGGTTAATGATATTGCATTTCCATCTTTATCAACCACCGAAAAATGCGTGGTTTCTTCACTTTCTTTTCTGGCAAATTCTCCAGCTTGGATTTCACTGCTTGGTGTTGCTTTGTTCCAATTAAAGTTGGCCATCCTACCTTTATTGTAGGCAGCTTCTAGCAGTTCCTTTTGTGGCACCTTCCAAAAATCAGGATCACCTAAATGTTTAGCTCTATCAGCATATACCCTTCTCTCGGCTTCTATCATTACCTGTACCGTTGAATCGGCATTATGCCCCCACTTAGAAAGCGGAAAAGCTTCTACCGACTGTAATAATTGTACCAAGGCAATTCCCCCGCTTGAGGTTGGTGGCATGGTAACGATTTTATATCCTCTGTAACTCCCGATAATCGGGGTTCTCCAAGCAGCTTGATAGTTTTTTAAATCTTCTTTAGAAATCAAACCACCACCTCTTTTCATCTCTTCTACAATAAAATTGGCTACTTCGCCTTCATAAAAACCAGCCCTGCCTTTGTCTCTGATTAATTTCAGGGTGTTTGCTAATTCTGTTTGAACCAGTAAATCGCCTGCAGCCCATTCGCCCTCTTGTTTAATAAATACGGTACCGAGTGGGTTAAATTGCTTGAATTTATTCTGTAACCTATTTAATTCGTTTGCTTGCTGTTTGGTGATTTTGAATCCCTTGATGGCCAACTGGTAAGCGGGCTCAACCAATTCGGCCCATTTTAACTTACCATATTTCTGGTGTAGTGCTACCATGCCAGCAACAGTTCCAGGTACACCAGCAGCTAAATGTCCTTCCTTACTCTTTTCAGAAATCGCATCGCCATTGGCGTCCAAATACATGTCTTTGCTGGCTAGTGCTGGTGCTTTTTCTCTAAAGTCCATAGAGTTAAGTTCTCCTTTAGCAGAGCGATAGATTAAAAAACCTCCACCTCCAATATTACCTGCGTTGGGATATACCACCGCTAAAGCAAACTTTACCGCTACCGTAGCATCAACTGCGTTACCACCTTTTTTAAGGATTTCGACCCCTACGGCTGTGGCCTCGGGATGAGCCGATACAACAGCTCCTTTTTTAAATTCTAAGGCTTTTCCAGCTTTTTTCGAATCGGCATTTGATAAAAACTCAAATGCTTTTACATTTTTTTCTTTTTCTATCTGAGCGTTCGCCTGGTTAAAGCTTAACAGTAAGGCCATGGCTAACCATTTGCTCATTTTAATCCTTCTATTTAGTTTCTGGATGATAGTTTTCTGCATCTTTATATATTTTCTCTATAATTTCTTTGTTCTTCTCCAAAATCACTTTCCTTTTCAAGCTCAATTTTGGCGTTAGTTCGCCACCGTCAATGCTCCATTCTTTAGGCAATAAGGCAAATTGTTTTACTTGTTCCCATTTGCCAAATTCCTTGTTAGCTTCATCAATTAGCTTTCGGAATTTCTCATGCACTTCTTTATTCTCTACAATGGTTTCGTTACTGCCATATTCAATTCCTTTCACCCTGCACCAACCTTTTAACGTTTCAAAATTAGGCACTACCAATGCTGCTGGAAACTTTCTATTTTCACCCAACACCATGATCTGCTCAATAAGTGGTGCTTCTTTAATTTTGTTCTCCACAATTTGTGGGGCTACATATTTACCCCCCGCTGTTTTAAACATTTCCTTTTTCCTATCGGTAATTTTTAGGTAGCCATCCGTAAGCTCCCCAATGTCACCCGTATGGAACCATCCACCTGTGTCTACATTTTCACTGGTTAAATCTGGCCTATTGTAATATCCTTTCATTACGTTATGCCCCTTCACCAATATCTCTCCATCTTCGGCAATTTTCACCTGTACGCCCTCAATAGGCTTCCCAACGGAGCCAAATCTAATGGCATCAAAATGGTTCACCGAGATTACTGGAGAAGTTTCGGTAAGTCCGTAGCCCTCAAAAACTGGCAATCCCGCTGCCCAAAATACTTTCGCTAAGCGAGGATTTAAAGCTGCACCTCCAGAAATAATTACCTGAATATTTCCGCCAAGTGCTTCTTGCCATTTTTTAAATACCAACTTTCTGGCAATTCCCAATTTAAAGGTATACCACCAACCTTTGTCGGTATCGTATTGTTCTGCCAAGCTTAACGACCAAAAGAAAATCATTTTCTTAATTCCTGTTAATGCTTTTCCTTTCTCTACTATTTTATCATAGACTTTTTCCAGCAGCCTAGGGACCGTTGAAAAACCACTTGGTTTTACAAATTGTATATCTGCTACAATGGTATCCATACTCTCCGCATAATAAACGGCGATGTTTAAATAAACATAAAGGTAATGGATCATTCTTTCGAAAATATGCGACAAAGGCAAGAAACTCAGTGCATGAGTAACGTTAGGAGGCAAAAGCACAGCAGACATTTTGAAGTTCTGCACCAAGTTATCGTGGGTAAGCATTACTCCTTTGGGAGTACCTGTAGTACCAGAAGTGTAAATGATCGTTAAAATATCTTCGGGGCTAACGGCCGCTCGATATTGCTCTAAATCTACTTCTTGATTTTGTTTTCCTATTTCAATCAGTTCTTCCCAACAAGCGGCCCCCTCAACTTTATTGAAACTATAGATTTTCAACTCGTGCTTTACCTCGGCAATTACGTTTTTCACTTTATTGTAAAGCTGATCATCAGCTACGAAAATCACATTGATTTCAGCATCTTCGATGATAAACTTCATATCATGTTCAGCCAGTGTTGGATACAGCGGAATTTGATAGGCACCAAGCTGTAAAATGGCGTAGTCGCAAATGTTCCACTCTGGTCTATTGGGAGACATGATCGCCACCCTAGACCCTTTACCTATCCCCAAGGTAGTTAGCCCTCTACTTACCTGATCGGTTAGCTCACAAAACTTTTGTGTACTGTATTTGCGCCACTCGCCGTTTATTTTTCCGCTGACAAACTCTTCTTTAGAAAATTTTTCTAGATTATATTTTAGGAGGTCGAAAACTCTGGTTACTGAAACTGACATACGATTGAAATTTATATTGGCTAATCCTGAAAAACAGCCTTTTGTAGCTGTAGAACATTCTAATTTAGGGTTTTTAAATGAAGTTTATACTATGCAAGCATAATTATTTTACTCCTTATTGTTTTTATCAGAAAACAAAAAAACTGCTCTATTGTTGTTTTAAATGTACAAAAGGCACAGAAGTTGCTAAGCGTGCTCTTATATATTAAACAACAATTCACATTTTTATGAAAAAATTACTTTTTACTATTATTGCTGGCGTTGCCCTTTTTGCTACGAACTTATCTAATGCAAATGCACAGAGTTACAAGACAGCCTTGGGTTTAGGTCTTGACTTCGGCAACGGTTCTACTTTGGTAGGTCCTTCAATTAAACATTTTTTTAGTGCTACAGGCGCAGGACAAGCTGAAGTTTTATTTGGTGGAAACAGCACTCGTTTGCAAGCTTTCTATCAATACCATGGTGCCATTAATGGTGCGCAAGGCTTAAAATGGTATGTAGGTGGTGGTCCAGGGTTAAACTTCTTTAGCGCTGGTGGTTATAGCCACACTAACTTTTTATTGATTCCTCAAGCTGGTTTAGATTTTAAAATCCCTGGAGCTCCTATTCAAATGGGTTTTGACTGGAGACCAACTGCTTGGATTGGTGACAATTCTGATTTTGAAGCAGGAAGATTTGGTTTTGGTTTTAGATTTACTTTCTAATCAAAACAATTGATTAAAAAAAAGCCCGGTCCCGTCCCGCAAGTGCGGGACGGGACCGGGCCGGTCTCTTATAAACATCTCCGAGCCCACGAGACGAATTACGGAAAAAAGGGGGGGGGGGGGGGGGGGGGGGGGGGGGGGGGGGGGGGGGGGGGGGGGGGGGGGGGGGGGGGGGGGGGGGGGGGGGGGGGGGGGGGGGGGGGGGGGGGGGGGGGGGGGGGGGGGGG
>NZ_JAELTX010000119.1 GCF_016429065.1 Pedobacter sp. ASV17 | reverse complement strand
AGTTCTTATTCTTTAACTGGACTTTAATCTTGGTTTTATGTCCATCAAAAGGTGGCTTATCTGGATTACATAATGCATTTACATTTACGGTAAGCTTATTTTCTCCATTCTTGTCTTTCCACACTTTATGAATTTCGATGGAATCAGTATGAACAATTTGTGCTACGGCAGATTGGCTACCTACCATCAACAAAAAAAATAGCATTTTAAATAAGTTGCCTGTGATATTTTGGAATTTCTTCATTTCTAAAATTACAAATGAGGTGCTAAAGTGTTCATACCCCTAAAAGCTACATCGCTCTCTAGGATACAATTTAAGGATAATAATCCAATCTCAAAGAATAGTCCACCAAACACATAAATAAAAAAACACAACAATTAATTATTGTTTTACGATAATTAATTATAGTTTTGCATTGATTATTTAAATAGCGATTTTATGCAACAAACCAAATTCATCGCCAAGATTTTATATTATATCAGTCTAGTACTTGCTGTAGGCTATCTAGGTTCGGTCATTTATTCGATTTTCTGTATCGTGACTGACTTAAGTACCCAAACTTATAGTGACGGACAGTTTCTACGCATTCTTTTTCCGTTTACCCAACAACCTTTTATGATTGTAGACAATAATGCCACTTACATTATTGTTGCCTTTACGCTCCCTTTATCGCTTTACGGTATTTTCTTTTGGATGGCCGCAAGGGTTTTTAAGGTGTTTTTGCAACCTAAATTGTTCACTAGAGAAAACATCGTAGAACTTAAAAGATTTTACGTGCTCAACATTTTTGTGCCCCTGCCTATTTCCATCCTTGCCTCTTTCTTTATCCCTGTGGAAAATATCATTTGGGGTTTAGGACTTGTCCATTTCTTTCTGGGTATTTTCGCGTTTTTCCTTGCGGGAATTTTTGCCCAGGGCGTTAGCTTACAAAAGGAACAGGATTTATTTATTTAACGATATGCCGATAGTAGTAAATTTAGATGTGATGCTGGCCAAGCGAAAAATGCAGAGCAAGGAATTGGCAGAAAAACTGGGAATTACACCTGTTAACCTTTCTATTTTAAAAACGGGAAAAGCTAAGGGCATCCGCTTTGATACGCTGGAAGCTATTTGTAAAATATTGGATTGCCAACCTGGCGATATACTGGAATACACCGAGAAATAAACAAAAAACATATCAATTTTTTAAAGCAACGGAAAGCGTTGCCTGACCTTTTATTGCCTAAAATTTTTAAAAATGAACACACTTGTCATTCAAAACCTAAACCTGGTGTATGCCAATCAGCATCAGGCGCTCCGCAATGTCAGCCTCGAAATTGGCAACGGTATGTTTGGATTGCTGGGCCGTAATGGCGCAGGAAAATCATCCTTAATGAAGACCATTACCACCCTGCAAAAACCTACTTCGGGAAGCATTTTGTTCAATGAGGTAGATGTGCTGAAAAATCCATTGGACATTAAAAAGCACCTTGGTTTTTTGCCACAGGATTTTGGGGTATATCCTAAGGTTAATGCTTATGACTTACTGAATCACATAGCTCTATTGAAAGGCATTAAAGATGCTTCGCAGCGCAAAAACCAAATCCTCAATTTATTGGAGAAAGTGAACCTCCATGAGTTCAGCAAAAAAGAAGTCCATACCTTTTCGGGTGGCATGAAACAACGCTTTGGTGTAGCACAGGCACTTTTGGGCAATCCTAAAATCATTATTGTTGATGAGCCTACTGCTGGATTGGATCCCGAGGAACGTAATCGCTTTAACACCTTGTTAAGCGAAATCAGTGAAGAGGTGATTGTTATCCTATCCACCCATTTGGTGGAAGATGTAAGAAACCTCTGTAGCGAAATGGCCATTATGGACCAAGGAGAAATTTTACAAAAAGGCAAACCCAAGGAAATGCTGGGCCAGCTTCAAGGAAAAATTTGGAGTAAGAAAATTGAAAAGAACGAGCTGACAAACTATCAATCGCAATATGAAATCATCAGTTACCAGCTGATCGAAAAGGAAATGCACATTACCGTTTTTTCCGATACGTCGATTAGTGGGTTCGAAGCCAGCATTCCCAGCCTAGAACATGTTTATTTCCATTGTCTGCACACTAAAACATTGGTATCATGAACCCATTTTTCAACTTTGATTTCAGGCAAATCAGGAAAAGACTTGCCAATGTGCTGATTATTTTGGCCTTGCTAGCTTTCGGTGTGTTTACAGGTTCTCAATTTAACCTTACGGTTGGAGAAGGTGTTTATCTCAATTCGCCATACACCATTGGCTTCATGACAGGGCTGCTCAGCCTTTCCATTATTTTCATTGCCACGGTCATCGCCAATCAATTGCTATTTAAGGAATTCGATTCCAGCTCCGATGCGATTATTTTTGCGCTCCCTGTTTCAAAACTCACTTATTTAAAAGGAAGATTCTTAGCCTTCTTTACCATCACTTTTTGCTGCTTCGTTATTATGATGATTGGCTTTACCGTTGGTCAGCAAATGCGAACAGGAACGGAAATCAAAGCGGGCTTTCATTTGATGCATTACCTATTGCCACTGTTAACCTTTGGCCTTTTTAATTCGCTATTAGTTTGTAGTGTATTGTTTTTATTGGCGTTTTCTACCCGTAAAAAACTATTGGTTATTGTAGGAGGTTTATTGCTCTATGTGCTTTACATGGTGTCGTTGCTATTTTCCAACTCACCTTTTATGGCCAGGGCACTTCCTCAATCCATCACCGCACAAAAAATATCGGCCATTTTAGACCCCTTTGGTCTTTCGGCTTATTTTTTTGAAAGCAGAGACTTTAGTCCAGCACAAAGAAACTCCATATCGGTGCCATTTGGTGGGTATGTGATGCTGAACCATTTCATTTTCACCTTGCTTTCAGTTTTGTTTTTAATTCTTGGCTATTTTTCATTCTCCTTTTCTCCCGCATCGGGCAAAAGAAAAAGTAATAAGCAGAAAAACACCTCGTCGGATACGAGTACCATTCAACTGATTAGTGCCAGCACTTATTTTGATTTACCGCAAAGCTTAAAATCTATCCTATCGTTTGCCAAAAAGGATTGCACTTATTTGTTTAAAAGCATCAGCATTATTGCCATTTCCATTTTATTGCTTTTTAATTGTGGGATGGAAATGTATGCCGAAATTGAAAAGGGCATTCGCATTCCACAGAAATACGCCAGTGCCGGGTTAATGGCTACCACCATTATCCAAAACTTTCATTTGATAGGCATGCTTATTCTGGTGTATTTTGTGAATGATGTTTTTTGGAGAAGCCACGCTTCGAAGTTCTCTATCATTGAAAACAGCACTTATTTTTCCAACGCCAAGGCCAAGGGACATTTCGTTGCTATTTCTATTTTACTTTTATTTTTCTCGGCGCTATTAATCATCGAAGGCTTGGTTTTTCAATGGATGTATGCTTATTTCCATATTGATTGGAAAGCTTATTTGAGCGTATTTCTATTTTGCACCTTCCCTTTAATGTTGTTTGCAGGATTATTGATAGGCCTTAACCAAATCTGCAGGAACAAATTTTTGGCTTTGGGTCTTTCTATCCTGGCATTGTTGTTGGCTTTCCCCCCTATTTCAAAAAAACTGTTTGCCAATCCTTTGTTGCGAATCTTCTCTGATTTTAAAGGTGAGTTTAGTGATTTTAATGGCTTTGGTCCTTATGTTGGTTCTTTTGCCTTAAGGCTAGCTTTTGGTGCTTGTGCTATTTTGTTGATATTCCTATTAATTAATTCACTCAGGAATCGAAAATTCCAATGGTCGAATGTTTGCTATGGAGTAGCACTGTTAGCCGTCGGATTTTTCTCTGGAAAAGCCTTTCTCAAAGGTTATCAGCCAAAAGAAGAATGGGCAGCGCAACAATTTGCAGCTCAATATGAAAAGCAGTACCAAAAATTCGACAAACTGCCCCAACCTACCATTACTTCGGTAAAAACCAATGTTCACTTATTTCCTTCACAACATACTTATCGTATTGAAGGGAGTTATCAGTTGGAAAACCTCAGTGAAAAAGCCATTAAAAGCATCTTGCTCCATTTCCACCCCGATTTAAAAATAGAAACAGCACAATTAAAAGTAGCCGGCAGCACTTTGGATATCAAGCAAAGCATTTCAGCAATTCAACTCCCACAAACTTTACAGCCCAATGAAAGCGCTATTTTGATCTTTAAAATTTCCTATCAATGGTTTCCTTCAAACGGACATCAGTCTTTCAACAGCATTATTGAAAATGGCACTTTCCTAAGAATCAGCAGGTATTTTCCAAGTATTGGCTACCAAGCGGACTACGAGCTACAGGATGAAAAGGAACGGGCAGCATTTGGTTTGGCAAAGGCAAACCCTATTAAGAAAGTAACGGAAGCTGCTGTTTTCCAAAAGGATTTCATTGATTTGGATATGACCATTTCTACCGAAGCCACGCAAACTGCTATAGGTACTGGCGACTTACAAAAGCAATGGAAAAGTGATGGAAGAAATTATTTCCGATATCAGGCCAATAGCATCCCCTTTCGTTTTGGACTTTCTTCGGCAGTTTATCAAAAGCAATCGGCCAGTTACCAAGGGATTGCCATTAATGTTTTTTATCATCCCAATCATTACGAAAATGTAGCGCACTTACTTAAAAATGCTCAACTCACCTTAGCTTATTGCATCCGTAATTTTGGGAAATACCCCTTCAAAAGCATCAATTTTGCTGAAGTATCATCCTTTACCAGAGGTTTTGCCGCAACAGCTTACCCATCTGCCATTTTTATGCCCGAAGACATGATCTTTCACTCCAACATTCACGCGGATAAACAACAGGATGTTATTAATGAACTTGCCGGACACGAACTTTCACATTTGTGGTGGGGCAATAGTGGGATTAACCCTGATGATAGAGAAGGTGCTGTTATGCTTACTGAAACCTTGGCCATGTACACGGAGATGATGCTTTACCAAAAAATGCACGGCAAAAGTAAAATGCTGGAAAGGATAAAGATGCACCAACAGATTTACGATGCGGCAAAAGGATTTTCAGAAAACCAATCTTTATACAAAGTAACCGCCGATAACACGCATATTTCCTACTCAAAAGGAGCGGTGGCCATGGTGAAATTGAGTGAATTGATTGGTGAGGAGAAAGTGAACTTAGCACTGCGAAATTTTCTTAATCACAATGCTTATCCTAAAAAGCCTAGTTCTTTAGATTTGTTGGCGGAATTTTATGGGGTTAGTCCTGAAAGAAGGAATGAAATTGATAAGTTGTTTAAGTAAGGTGAGTTGGGGAAAATTGTGGTTGGTGTTGTCATCATTACAGCACCGACCTAATAATTCTAATACTATTTATTGGTTCAGCCGCTACCGCGGGTCCTACTTTTATTAAGTAGTATTTATTGTTTTATTTGTCTTAATGCTTTCGCAAGCTCAGGTTCCTATAGCTGAAAAAGTAGGCAAAAAAGCCACGGCTGCGCCCTGTTCTGTTAAAGGTAGCAATAAGGCTTATTGGTGCATACCGAACAGGCCAAGGCCGAATTAAGTAGAACGGAGAAATATTGCTTGGGCTTGAGAAGGTGTTACAGCAAAGTTCCCAATCAACTCGTTACGTCATATTCAATTTTCTACGTGCCTATGTGGTTAATTTAGGCAGCTTAAAAGCTATTTAAAACTTTGACAGCCTTAACTTCTAGTGAGATAAAAGGTTGTCAAAGTTTAATCTTCGAACAAATAACCACTATAGGCCAAGCCTTTGGCAACGCTTTTAAAGTTGTCTCCCGAATTTAAGGCCAAGTGCGGAAATTTATTTTTAAATAAGTCCTGAATGCTTGCGACCATTGAAGTACCTCCCGTTAAAAACAAACTATCAATCTTTTCTACTTCGATATGGTTTGCCGACATAAACTCATCAAGGTAGGCCGCAATTCGGTCGACATCTTTTTTAATGATTTGCTGATAGTCTGCCAGTGAAACCTCTTCTTCAATGTCAATTTGCATTTGGTGGTAACTGAACTGGGTTTTTGCTTCACTTGATAAAGTAATTTTTGTCTTTTCGATGGCTTGAAACACCGAATAGCCCAAATTATTTTCGATAAGGGTAATCAGGTTTTTGAACTGACGATTTTTCCCAGAGAAATAATAATAGTCGTCGATATCCTTTTTGATGCGCTGTCCGTTAAAGAAGTTCATTTGGTCCCACGAACAAATATTTGCGAACAAAGACTTTGGTACGGTTAGCACTTTTCCAGGAGTAGCTTCATAAGTAGTATGCTTACCAAAATAAGGCGTTCCACGTTCCCACATAAAGTCCGAATCAAAGCTATCGCCACCGATGTAAATACCACCCGTTGCCATCATGTCTTTCTTACGGTCTTTGCTTCCTACTTTGTCTGGGTCGAGTACCAAATAAGTAAAATCGGTAGTACCTCCACCTAAGTCGCCCACCAAAACATGCTCCTTTTTGCTTAAAGTTTTCTCGTAGGCGAAGGCTGCGCCAATAGGTTCAAACTGGAAACGAACTTGTGTAAAACCTGCCATTTCAGCTGCCTTATTCAATCTATTTTGTGCCAAAGTATCTTTCTGCACATTGTCGTCATCAAAAAACACAGGTCTCCCGATGATGGCTTTCTCGACATCCTGTCCAACAATTTTATCGGCCCTGCTTTTAAGTTCCTTTAAAATAATGGCCACCAAATCCGAGGCATTGTATCGCCTATTGTGGATACGTGTCTCGGTAAAACTGCTTCTCGATAATATTTGCTTAATGGACTTGATGAAACGACCTTTCATACCATCATTCAAATAGGCGTTAATGGCATCCTCGCCTACCACATAATTTTTCTCGGCTCCCGTATTTAACTGGTGATAAAAATAAATCAACGAAGGGATGATGATCGTACTGTGTATTTCTTTCGAATCTTCGTCGTAAATAGCCAAAGCAGAATTGGTAGTACCGAAGTCGATACCATATAAAAATCGTTTCATGAGATGGGAAGCTAAACCAATAAAATTTTAGGGGCGACGAAGTTATAAAAAATTTTTCAATGTAACCATTATTCTCAATACCCTCTCTGTTCTTCGAACATCTATTGATAGTTATTTACACATTTTGGCATCAATGAGCTCGCTAAGCTTCGGTTCTCCCTCAAAGGGAGAGAAAAGCTTTTGGGAAAGTTTATACATACTCGATTTCATATTTATTTGAGTTCGATTACTGATTTATTTATAATTAGCTTATAAAACTGATGCTGATCCCGAATGTTCGGTACAGCATGGCGGAGCATTGATTGCCGTCACCCTGACCTGTAGCGAAACGGAAAGCTATGCAATAAATTTAGTTCAGGGTCAGCCATACATTTAAACCTGTGGTTGGTGTTATCAGCAAACACATCAAATTCAACTGGTACGGTAATAACACTAAACAGAAGAAAAGAGGACGAAATCTCATGCAACATTCACTCCTTTTTGGTGTCTATTAAAAAAACACAAACGATGAGAATAACCCTCCTATTTTTAGCCCTAATTATTACAGTACCATCCTTATTTGCCCAAACCAATCCCACTGTTGATGCCATCATCAAACGGGAAATGACAGAAAGAAAAATCCCTGGATTACAGGTAGCTATTGTTAGCAAAGGAAAAATAGTCCTCAATAAATCTTATGGGATTGCAAACGTTCAAGACAATGTTCCTGTGACCGACCAATCCATTTTCGCTATTAATTCTTGTACAAAAGTATTTACCGCAGTGGCCGTCATGCAATTAGTGGAACAGGGAAAAATCAATCTTTCGAAACCTGTTTCCACTTATTTAAATGATTTACCCACAGCATGGCCTGCCGTTACCATCAAACAATTACTTAACCATACCTCGGGCTTACCTGATGGGTTAGGCTTATTAGATGCGAGAACTGGTGGAACGGGCAATAGTACCGAGGCGGCTTTTTGGGAGAAATTAAAAACACTGCCTATGCTTTCTACTCCTGGCGAAAGATTTAACTACAACCAAACCAATGCTTATTTATTAGCAAAGCTGATTGACAAATTTTCTTCAAAAACTTTCCAAGAGGTATTTGACCAACTTCAATTTCAGCCCGCAGGCTTAAAAAATACGGTATTTGGAGATTCTCGTGATGTGATTCCTCATTTTGCGCCTACCTATTTTTACAGAAGCAACATTGATGGACAGCAATTGGCCACGCCAAAACTCATTAACAACTACTATGAATTCCCTTACTTCAGGAGAACTGCTTCGGGACTTAACAGTACTGCCGAAGATATGGCCAAATGGGTTATCGCTTTGCAAAACGGAAAGCTACTACAATCCAAATCCAGCATAGACACGATGTGGTCGCAAGGGAAATTTAACAACGGCACAGGCACACCTTGGACGTTAGGCTGGGGCTTGAACAGATTTAGGGCAAAACACAAAGCTGTAGGCATGTCGGGTGGCGGAAGGGCAGCCTTTTTGGTTTATCCAGAAGATGATTTAGCAGTCATTGTACTCACCAATCTCGGAGGAAGCTACCCAGAAGATTTCTTGGAAGAACTGGCGGGATGCTATAATGCCGACATTCCAAAGGCTTCGCCAATTACCTTAATGAAAATTTCGCTCAGGAAAATTGGGTTCGACAAGGCCATTCCTTTTGCCGAAGAGCAACAAAAAACCAATCCGTTATTTATACCTAATGAGTTTGAGATTAACGAATGGGGCTATCGAATGATGGCGAATGGAAATTTAAAGGACGCTTCTGAAATTTTGAAGCTAAACACCCATCTTTTCCCTCAAAGTGGTAATGCTTTTGATAGTTATGGTGAAGTGCTATTGAAATTGGGCAAGAAAACGGAAGCTATTGCCATGTACCAAAAATCAATTGCCTTGAGCCCTGATAATGAACATGGTAAAAAAGTGTTAGAAGGTTTGTTGAAGCCTTAGCTCATTTGTAGAATACTAAACCTCGTAGGTTTTTGAAACCTACGAGGTTTGATTTCTTAGACTTACGAAGTTTGCGAAACTTCGTAAGTCTTTACCTATTCGAATTTCATTTTTTACTGATCATGTTTAAAACATAGTCCAATACGGCATCCTTATTTGCTAGAAAATCAGTAATTGTTTTTAATACCGTATAATGTGGCTGGATACTTACTCCTTCCATCGGAAAACCTTTTGGTGATATTTGAGCTTTACTTCGGGAAGGGAACCAATAACTATAACCTAGTTTGCTATTATAAAACTGAGGTTGATTACCCGTATCACCCGCTGTTGGCATACCTACTATAGTGGCACTTCCGCTTTCCAGCAAGTCAAGTGCAAAACTTTCACTAGCGGAAACGGTGTATGGGCTGGTCAGCACAAATAGTTTCCCCTTATAGTAATTACCTCTCGGAGTTAACCAACGATTGCTTACACAAGCCTTTTGTCCTTTTGTGATCAGATATTCAGCAATTTTTTCTGAATAACCAGAATTCCCACCTTGATTCCTTCTCAAATCAATGATGAGAAACTGTTTTTTCGACAATGTATCGAATGCATTGACAAACTCTTCCACTACATTCCCAGTCATACTTGATATGGCGATATAGGCAACACTATCATTTAATATTTTCTGCTCTACTTTAAGTGGCGGTTGCGCCGATTTACTTATTTCTTTTATCGGTTTATCATCAAAGTGAATTGTTATGTCTTTTTCACCTGAGGATGTGTTAAAGGTATAAGTCCTATCTTCTTCAAAATAGCTAGAAAAAAGACCGCTTACGGTTAAATACCTCCTGTGTAAATCGGTTGATGCAGAGGTGTATTTTTCTTGGTTCTGAATATAGGTTAGCACAGGAATATCGTTGATTTTTAGAATTTCATCCTTTTCCTTAATTCCTCTTTTAATAAAAAGACTGTCACCTACATAGGAAAGAAATATTCGTCCTTCTATTAGCGATGCTGTACAGTTTTTATAATACTTTTTAAAAATTGCATTGGAGTGGCTATTTTTCAACTCCGCAAAATAACGAAGCAGCATATCCCCATATGCTAGGTTGGTTTTAGCATTTTTCACAAAAGCCCTATATTTTTCCCGAAGCGAGGCTCCATCTAAATTTTTAGCCTTCAGATGCGTATATTTTTCATTTACCGTATTGGATACTTTTTCAAAATCAGCGGTATAATCTGCAACTGCAGGAATATCTTTAATATAGATATAATTGGTATGCTGCGCACAACCAACAGCATAAATTAAAAAAGTGAGCAATAGGATACTCATTTTTTTTAAAGTTTCATTTCTCATTATTTCCTTGTTTAATTTTCTGTCAAACCAAACTAATGCGCTTCTTAAGCGTCACCTCTCATTTGATAAATCTCCCTTTTAATTGGTTAATAGTGATGAAAATCTGGACGAAATGACAAATAACTGGTATGAATGGATAAAAATAAACCCTCTCTGTCCTTTGGACATCTCTCCCTCAAAGGGAGAGAGAAGTTTTTAGGAAAGTTTGCGCATAAACCACTCGTTTGGTTGACGTTATCATAGACTAAACCTCACAGGTTTTTGAAACCTGCGAGGTTTTAAGTAATTATATTCTCTTCGATTAGACTTACGAAGTTTGTGAAACTTCGTAAGTCTTTACCATTACTTAATCCTACCCTGTTCATTTTCCAAGGCCGAACTTCTGGTTCTTGGCCCTTTAGAACTTCCACTACTGAACCTGTAACTGAAATTAAGTTTCACCTGTCGGGTTTCGAAATAGCTGTAATTGCGGATATAAAGTCCCTGCACCTGCTGAATGGAGCTGGCTTTAGTGCCTTTGTAGATATCAGTAAAAATGAGTCGCAAGGTGGCTTTGTTGTCCATGAAATTACGTTGCAAACCTAAATCAATTTGACTGGTTGCATTGGAAAACTGGTTGGCACCTGCTAATTTTTTTGAGTTATAGACACCCATAATCTCACCCATTAATTGATAAGGCAACTTAAAGCTTTGTTGCAAGTTTAGCCTTCCTGCCAATTGCTTTAAATTAAGTTTTCTTCCTCCACCGAAATCAATATCATTATGAAGTCCGAAAAGCGTTCCATTAAAGGTGATATTCCACCATTTATAAGGTTGTAACGTTTGGGTTAAAGTTAAGGCCAAATGTTGCTGTATGCCCATATTCCGAGGGACCATCACTATTTTGGTATCATCAACAACATCGGTTACTTCTACACTAAATTTATCGGTATAGGTGTAACTAAGGCCTAGTATGGTAGCGCTTTTATAAACATATTGCAGTAACAAACGGTGGCTCAACTGAGGTGCTAAAAATGGATTTCCCTGCCAATAGGAAAGTTCATCCAACAGGTAAATAAATGGATTAAGGTTCTGGTAAGCGGGTCGGTCAATCCTACGCGAATAACTTAACGAAAAGTTGTGGGAAGCGCTAGGTTTTACCGTGGCGGAGAAGAAAGGGAACCAATTGGTGTAATTTCGTTCGGTTACCTTGATGTTGCCAAACACACTAGAGGCCTCGTCCAAATCACCTTTTGAGGCGGTATTTTCTACCCTTAAACCGCCCTGCAATTGCCATTTCCCAAAAGCTTTGTGGTAGTTGATATAGGCATTTGCAATTTCCTCGCGATAAACAAACCTGTTTGACCTATTGGGGTCAATGAATTCGCCATCGGGTTTAATTTCCAGAAACTTCGAATCATTATCGGCCGACACGGAGGAATATTTCAGTCCTGTTTCCAATTTCCCTTTCCATAGTTTGGTCGTATAATCGACTTTTACGGCCCTTAAACCAATGTCAATTGCATTTAAGGAGCGGTACAAGTTATCGCTGATGACGGTTTGGTTGCTGGCCGTGTACTTATTAGATTGAAGATTGCCTGCGCCTTTAGTGAAATCGCCATAGTCGGCATCAAAGTTAATGATGGTGCCCAAAGTGTCTTCGTATTTGTAATTCAAATTCACGTTGTAACGTTGGGTCTGTTGGTGATAATAGTCGTTAATGGCGGTGAGTGTTTGGTCAATGATTGTACTTTGTGCCTGTCCAATATCCGTTCTGGTATCGGTAATGCCACCGCCAAACAAGAAGTTTCCGTTCAATAATATCCCCACGGTATGATTTTTATCGATGGCAAAATCGGCACCCAACCTTGAGCCCATTTTCTTGCGCTTATCAATATCATCGGTAAAGCTGTTGTAAAACTTCCCTTCCTGAATTCTATCGCCACCGTACAAATAGGAATAATAGCCGATAAAATGACTGTAATTTCCAAAGATGCTTAACCTGTTCTTTCTAAAATTTAAGGCTAAATCCTGATTGTTTCTTAGGTATACGCCATAGCTCAATCCAGAAGTTAATGCGGCACTAAAACCTTGCACATTGGATTTTAGGGTTCGTACGTTGATAATGCCTGCGGTACCCGAAGCATCGTATTTTGCACTTGGGCTACTGATAATTTCTATGGATTTGATTTCTGAGGCCGACATAGACTTCAACAGTTCGGCAATCTCTCTACTGGAAAGGTAAGTCTGTTTACCATCAATGAGCACTGCGGCTCCTGCTTTTCCGTTCAACGAAATATTATTGTCGGTGCCCACACTTACCCCTGGCGCCCTAGCCAATAGCTCCAATGCATTGCTTCCCTGTGCGCTAATACTTTTAGAAACGTTAAAAATGAGGTTGCTGCCATCCATCTCTATCACTTTTTGACTCCCGCTCACGTTTACTTCTTTGAGTGTTTTGGCACTTTGCTTGAGCTTTATTTTTCCAAAAGCTTTGGATAATTGACTTTCGGCTACAGAAAAACTAAGTTGCGAGCTTTCATAACCCATTGAAGATACTTTTAGCACATACGAATTCCCCGCTTTTAAAAGGTGATGAAATTGAAATGCACCATGTTCATTGGCGATGACGCCGTTTATCTGCTTTGTTCCCTCAAACAACATGATGGTTGCAAAAGGCATCACGTGACCTTCCAAATCGACCACCTCACCTGTGATTGCCGAGGTTAGGCTAATGTCATCCTGTTTTTTCAACAGGTTTTCGCTCCCAATCACAATCATGTTTTCAGATAGTAATTGGTAAAAGAGTTTTTTAGTGGGGAGGATATTTTCCAACACCTTGGCAACGGACATCCGCTCTGCATTTACAGTCACCACCATGGTATCGGAAACTACTTCATCGCTATAAACAAAAGTATAGTTGCACTGCTCCTGAATTTTCTTGAACAGCAAAGGTAGGGGCATATTTTCTTGACGTAGATTCAGTTTTCGGTCTTGTCCAAAAACAGAAAGCGCAATAAAGCACGCAAATGCAAGCAGGATCATTTTCTTCATTCCTTAATCCTTGATAACCACCAATCGGTTGTTGATGCTGTAAGTGAACGGATAGGAAAGTTTAAGGGCATCTAGAGCCTGCTGGATGGTTTGGTTGGTAAATGTTCCACTAAAGCGTTTTTCTTTCAGCACTTCGCTTTTGATGTCAATTTTCACATCATATTTCTTTTCCAAGCGTAAGGCCAAGTCTCTTAGTTTTTCTTTATTGAAGACGACCGTATCTGTAGTCCAGCTGATTTCCCTGCTCAGCACATTTGGCTTGATAACCATTACCTGGAAATTGCTTTCGCTTTGCATGATGGTTTTAGGACTAAAGACTAGCTTTTCATTGGGCTTAAGCAGCACACTGTGAGCAGCATTTTGTCTATCGGTTACGGCTATTGCCCCTCTAACCAACGCTACCTGTACTTGATAAGTTTCTCGATAGGCATTCACATTGAAAGCAGTTCCTTTTACCTCAATGTCAATGTCTCCAGCATGAATAAACAATGGTACATCCGAGTTTTTAACCACATCAAAGTAGGCTTCTCCATTAAGGAATATTTCGCGTTGGTGTTTGCCAAAATCTTGGTTATAGGTAATGGTGGTTTGTTTATTTAACCAAATACGGGTACCATCAGCCAGTACTTTAAAAACCTTTTGGTCGGTTGCCGCTATGGCCTCAAAATCTTTATGGTTAGGGTTTAACAAATGATAGCTCAACCATCCAGCACCCAAAACCAGCACCAATACCGCTGCTATTTTTAGCAATGTGGTTGAAAGAACAGGTTGTTTTTTAGCACTGTAGTTAAAACGATTAACAGATGCTCCCTTTTCTGCTTCGGCAATCATTGTCCAAGTTTGCTCCAATGACTTAGTGGATAAATCTTCTTTAGATTTTTCGTTAAAGTAACTTTCTAGCTGAGTGGCCAATTGTTGATAGGCTTCATTGTTTTGAAGCGCATCATTTAAAAGCTCTAGATCGCTCGCAGAAATTTCCTGAGAGAGTTTTTTACTGAGCAGCGCGATGAAGGTTTCTCTTTCCATGTTCAATGCTTATATCTCAAGGACAACTGTTTTGAGAGATTTACTTACTACCTCTTAAAAAAATAATAAAGACAGGTCTCGCAACTGTTGCTTTTTTGCTGCTTTTGATTGTGGATGGTAGCCTAGATAATCACTGAGCGCTTCTGCCAATGTTTTAATGGCTTTGTACAGCTGGTTTTCAACGGTACGTTTGGAAATTCCTAATATCTGCGCTACCGCAGCAGTTTTTAGCCCGTCTTCCTTGATGAGCATAAACACCATTTTGCGTTGCTCGGGAAGCGATGCCACTGCCAAGTCGAGCAGTTTACGCAACTCTTTGTCTTCCAAAAATGTGAGGTGACCATTTGAAATCCCATCGAAGCTTGTATTTTCTTCGTTCTCGGTAAATAGTGCTACCCGTTTTTTATCAGATCTTTTTAAGTTTAAACAGGCATTTTTAATCGCTACATAGAGGTAAACTTCAGGATTAAGAACGTTGGAAAGGGTATCGCGTTTTAGCCAAATTTTCACAAAAAGCTCGGACGTAATTTCTTCCCCACTTTCTTGTTGCCTAGTGTATTGCTTTGCAAACGCTACAAGCCTTTGATAATAATGGTTAAAAAGTTCGTCAAATGCCGTTTTATCTCCCTGTTGGATTTCCTTGAACAACTGTACGATTTCTCTATCTGGCATTAAACTCAATTCAGGCTAAAACATTTGGTGCTATGGTTAATGACACCAAAATAGGAAGATATACTTATCCAAAGATAAAAATCTTTATTTGGCAAGATGATCAGGCTACCCAAGGAAAATTATAGCATAGCTAAAACCTCGTAGGTTTTTGAAACCTACGAGGTTTAATGAGGTTTTAAGCAAAAAACCTTTCTAATTCTCCGAAATAGAGCTTCGCCTTTTTTCTTCCTCTGCACCTGTCTCTTATACACATCTGACGCTGCCGACGACTGAGCCGAAAAAAGGTTGGGGGGGGGGGGGGGGGGGGGGGGGGGGGGGGGGGGGGGGGGGGGGGGGGGGGGGGGGGGGGGGGGGGGGGGGGGGGGGGGGGGGGGGGGGGGGGGGGGGGGGGGGGGGGGGGGGGGGGGGGG
>NZ_JAELTX010000984.1 GCF_016429065.1 Pedobacter sp. ASV17 | reverse complement strand
ATCTCATCATTTAGATACAGGATATGTTCATCCTTGCCGTAATGGTTCTTAAATTTTTCGAAAGAAGCATTGACGGGCAACATGGTATAAAAATAAATCTGCGTTTTCTTTGAACCCTCTCTAATACCTGTCTCTTATACACATCTCCGAGCCCACGAGACGAATTACAAGATCGCGTATGCCGTCTTCTGCGTGAAAAAGGGGGGGGGGGGGGGGGGGGGGGGGGGGGGGGGGGGGGGGGGGGGGGGGGGGGGGGGGGGGGGGGGGGGGGGGGGGGGGGGGGGGGGGGGGGGGGGGGGGGG
>NZ_JAELTX010000983.1 GCF_016429065.1 Pedobacter sp. ASV17 | reverse complement strand
CCCCCCCCCCCCCCCCCCCCCCCCCCCCCCCCCCCCCCCCCCCCCCCCCCCCCCCCCCCCCCCCCCCCCCCCCCCCCCCCCCCCCCCCCCCCCCCCCCCCCATTTTTCAAGCAGAAGACGGCATACGCGATCTTGTAATTCGTCTCGTGGGCTCGGAGATGTGTATAAGAGACAGGGCCATATCTGAGTGGCGACTTAGTTTTTCTAAATCTTCATCAGTAGCTCTCTCTAGTCCTTTCAGGTCGTATTTTTTATTTTTGTTGGGAAAGAAACCAAAATAATCTCGGCCTACCCTGTACAAG
>NZ_JAELTX010000982.1 GCF_016429065.1 Pedobacter sp. ASV17 | reverse complement strand
CCCCCCCCCCCCCCCCCCCCCCCCCCCCCCCCCCCCCCCCCCCCCCCCCCCCCCCCCCCCCCCCCCCCCCCCCCCCCCCCCCCCCCCCCCCCCCCCCCCCCTATTTTCAAGCAGAAGACGGCATACGCGATCTTGTAATTCGTCTCGTGGGCTCGGAGATGTGTATAAGAGACAGATTCCAAACAGATATCTGATGATAAAGGAACGGAGGGTAGTTTCTTATCTGATCAAAATGCTGGAATCGGTGGCTTTGTTTCCTACTGGATTGTTCCGCATAAAATAGGATTGATGGCCCGTATTAC
>NZ_JAELTX010000981.1 GCF_016429065.1 Pedobacter sp. ASV17 | reverse complement strand
TGGTGGAATAAAATACGCTCAGCTTAACGCTGGCACCTATGATGTTAAATTCACCACAGCTGGCGAAACGACTTCTATCTACACCAAAAATGTTGCTATCGCTACCAGTGCTTTTTCTACCTTATACCTGTCTCTTATACACATCTCCGAGCCCACGAGACGAATTACAAGATCTCGTATGCCGTCTTGTGCTTGAAAAGGGGGGGGGGGGGGGGGGGGGGGGGGGGGGGGGGGGGGGGGGGGGGGGGGGGGGGGGGGGGGGGGGGGGGGGGGGGGGGGGGGGGGGGGGGGGGGGGGGGGGG
>NZ_JAELTX010000980.1 GCF_016429065.1 Pedobacter sp. ASV17 | reverse complement strand
TTATTGGAGGTGTGTATTTTGTTATAATCATTTCACCCCTTCGGGGTATGCCTAAAGTCCGAAGGACTGACATTATTATAGAAAATGATATTGTTTTTCAATCAACATTATTTTTCAACCAATATTGCTGTCTCTTATACACATCTCCGAGCCCACGAGACGAATTACAAGATCTCGTATGCCGTCGTCTGCTTGAAAAGGGGGGGGGGGGGGGGGGGGGGGGGGGGGGGGGGGGGGGGGGGGGGGGGGGGGGGGGGGGGGGGGGGGGGGGGGGGGGGGGGGGGGGGGGGGGGGGGGGGGGG
>NZ_JAELTX010000979.1 GCF_016429065.1 Pedobacter sp. ASV17 | reverse complement strand
CGATGGCGTAATTACTGGCTATGGCACAGTAAACGGTCGACTTACCTATGTTTTTTCTCAGGATTTTACTGTTTTTGGTGGATCTTTATCTGAAACCCATGCCGAAAAAATTTGCAAAATTATGGACCTGTCTCTTATACACATCTCCGAGCCCACGAGACGAATTACAAGATCGCGTATGCCGTCTTCTGCTGGAAAAGGGGGGGGGGGGGGGGGGGGGGGGGGGGGGGGGGGGGGGGGGGGGGGGGGGGGGGGGGGGGGGGGGGGGGGGGGGGGGGGGGGGGGGGGGGGGGGGGGGGGGG
>NZ_JAELTX010000978.1 GCF_016429065.1 Pedobacter sp. ASV17 | reverse complement strand
CCCCCCCCCCCCCCCCCCCCCCCCCCCCCCCCCCCCCCCCCCCCCCCCCCCCCCCCCCCCCCCCCCCCCCCCCCCCCCCCCCCCCCCCCCCCCCCCCCCCCCGTTTTCAAGCAGAAGACGGCATACGCGATCTTGTAATTCGTCTCGTGGGCTCGGAGATGTGTATAAGAGACAGATATTATACGGATGATATTAGGCCAGGAATGAGTGTAAATACTGGAGAAGTTGTAAAAGACCAATATGGAAACCCACTTTTATATTCTGTTTTTATGGGGGGCGGTCCTCCGCAATATAGAAGTGGT
>NZ_JAELTX010000977.1 GCF_016429065.1 Pedobacter sp. ASV17 | reverse complement strand
CCCCCCCCCCCCCCCCCCCCCCCCCCCCCCCCCCCCCCCCCCCCCCCCCCCCCCCCCCCCCCCCCCCCCCCCCCCCCCCCCCCCCCCCCCCCCCCCCCCCCGCTTTTCAAGCAGAAGACGGCATACGCGATCTTGTAATTCGTCTCGTGGGCTCGGAGATGTGTATAAGAGACAGGGATAGAGATGGTTTTGTAATGGGTGAGGGTGCAGGAGCTTTGATTTTAGAAGAATATGAACACGCAAAAGCAAGAGGCGCAAAAATCTATGCGGAAGTAGTGGGAGCAGCAATGACAGCTGATGCT
>NZ_JAELTX010000976.1 GCF_016429065.1 Pedobacter sp. ASV17 | reverse complement strand
CCCCCCCCCCCCCCCCCCCCCCCCCCCCCCCCCCCCCCCCCCCCCCCCCCCCCCCCCCCCCCCCCCCCCCCCCCCCCCCCCCCCCCCCCCCCCCCCCCCCCCCTTTTCAAGCAGCAGACGGCATACGAGATCTTGTAATTCGTCTCGTGGGCTCGGAGATGTGTATAAGAGACAGGTCCTATTGTTTGGATGTTGCCGCCCATGATTTATCGAGTGATTAATCCGAATTTGGAAGGACTGCAAACGGAAGATGCTTACATGATGTTGATTCAAAAAGTAATGCCAGGCGGATTGATTGGTTT
>NZ_JAELTX010000118.1 GCF_016429065.1 Pedobacter sp. ASV17 | reverse complement strand
TCTTTTCTACAAGAAAGAAAGTCTTTTAAAAGTTGGCTTAAATTTAGGTGTAGTAGGCCCCAATGCCCTGGGTAAAGAAGCCCAAGATTTGCTACACAGCATTGTTGGTTTTTACAAAGTGCAGGGCTGGGAATATCAAATTGCCAATGATTTTGCGGCCAATGTTAATGTTCAATATGCCAAATTGCTTCACCGTAACAACAGTAACGCTGTAGATTTTACTTTAGATACTTATGCCAATGCGGGAACAACCTATAACGGCGCAGGTGTAGGCGTTCTTTTTAGAGCTGGAGACCTTAACCAGTTGTTCAACTCGGCACATTATAATGCAGCTATTGCAAATAAAAGCAAAACTGAAAAACTGAAAAAGAAAGAGTTTTACTTTTATGCCAAGCCTCAGTTAAACTACGTTGCTTACGATGCAACCATCCAAGGCAGTTTGTTTAACGACAAAAGTCCTGTTACGTTTGACACCAAGCCCTTGGTATTTTCGCAACAGTTGGGATTCAACTACAGCAGTCCTCGTTTTACAATAGATTATAGTTTGATTTTCCAATCGAAGGAAGTTAAGAGCAGTGCCAAGGCTCATCAATATGGTAGCATTTCGATGTATTATCGATTTAATTAAGAATTTTCTTTAGCTTATTTAGCCACAGATTTTAACATAAAATCTGTACATCTGTGGCTGTTTTTTATGACTTTTCTGTAACTGTCATTGTCCCATCTTTACGGGGAAGCAATCTCTTTTCAACAAATGATGATTCTATGTTTTCTAACAAAAAGCTAGATTTCTCTCTGCGTTCGAAATGACGCAATATGATAGGAAAACCGTTCCTATATACGTCATTGCGATGCACACTGACTTTTCGGGAAGCAATCTCACAATTTAGTTTATGGTTGATCGCTTTAAGATTGCTTCGTACCTCGCAATGACGGTGGGGTTACTTTCTTGCAAAAACGCAGCTATTTTCGTCATTTCGACGACCCAAGGAGGAGAAATCTAGCAATTAAGCTATTTTATTTAGCCACACACACTGATTTTTAATATAAACATTTGTGCATCTGTGGCTACTTTTTTTTCAATACAAGACTTTCCAATACAAATCATTGTCCCCGACTTTATGGGGAAGCAATCTCACAATTTAGTTTATACTTAATCGCTTTAAGATTGCTTCGTACCTCGCAATGACGATGGGGTTGCTTTCTCGCAAAACGTAGCTATTTTCGTCATTTCGACGACCCAAGGAGGAGAAATCTAGCAATTAAGATATTTTATTTAGCCACACACACTGATTTTTAATATAAACATTTGTGCATCTGTGGCTACTTTTTCACACAATACTTTCCAATACAAATCATTGTCCCGACTTTATGGGAAAGCAATCTCACAATTTAGTTTATACTTGATCGCTTTAAGATTGCTTCGTACCTAGCAATGACGGTGGGGTTGCTTTCTTGCAAAAACGTAGCTATTTTCGTCATTTCGACGACCCAAGGAGGAGAAATCTAGCAATTAAGATATTTTATTTAGCCACAGATACACAGATTTTAACATAACTATTTGTGCATCTGCGGCTGTTTTTAGGGCTTTTATGCAAGTGTCATCATCCCGGCTTCACGGGAATCTAGCGAGCTGTTTTAATTTCACGTTGTTAGATTTAACTTCGTTGATTTTCAATTCTCGTTGCTATGCTTACCTCGCAATGACGCAAAACACGAGAAAATATACTAATCGAAATTAAGCTTTCTTCGCCCCTCTTTCTTTTGTGAAAGCTGTGCCTTATTGGCCAAACGCTTTTCTTTAACGGCTCTGGGAATTTTTGTGGCTTTCCTCGCTTTTTGAACTTCCAATCCAGTTTTTAAAATAGCTAACAATTTGAATATGGTGCGTTGCTTATTCAACAACTGGCTCCTATCTTCTTGAGAAACCACATGCAGCAAACCCTCGCTATCTAATCTCGCAGCAAGCTTTTCCTTTAATCGAAGTTTTTCTTCATCAGAGAAAAAATTGGCATCATCGATATTAAAAATCAACTCTACTTTGCTGGAAACCTTATTGACATTCTGTCCTCCTTTTCCTCCACTCCTTGATGTTTTAAAGCTAACAACTTTTAGTATTTCTGACTGATCTGGTAACATATCAACAAATGTAGCTTTAATTTCATTAAGTAAACTCAACAGTATTATCTTTGCCAAGTATGAGAAAAAATATGGTAATAGCCATCGACGGCTATTCATCTTGTGGAAAGAGCACGTTGGCAAAGGCCTTAGCGAAAAAATTAGGTTTTATTTATATTGATAGTGGCGCCATGTACAGGGCAATTACCTTGTATTTTTTACGTAATCACGTAGATCTGGGAAACCACGATGCCATTGTTGATGCCCTACAACATATTGAGTTAAATTTCCATTCGAAGGACTACGAGTCTCATATTACCCTTAATGGCGAGGAAGTTTCTGAAGAGATTCGATTAATGCCAGTTTCTGAAGCGGTGAGTCCTGTATCAGCCATCAAAGAGGTTCGCCAAGAAATGGTGAAACAGCAACAACGCATGGGTAAATCCAAAAACATTGTGATGGATGGAAGAGACATCGGCACTGCTGTATTTCCTGATGCACAAGTGAAATTCTTTATGACGGCCGACCCTAAAATTAGAGCGGAACGTAGGTATAAAGAAATGGTGGCTAAAGGCGACCAAACAATTACGTTAGAAGAAGTGTTTGAAAACTTGGCACACCGCGATTATGCAGATACGACCAGAGAAGAAAGCCCATTAACCCGTGCAGAAGACGCAATTATTCTTGACAATACCGATATTACGGAAGAAGAACAACTTCATTTTGCACTGGAAAAAGTAAGCCCTTTTTTACCACATTAATCCCTTAAAAGAATGCTTAAAACCAAAATCTACTCGATATTAATTTTAAGTTTTCTTACACTTACGGTTTGGGCAAGACAATACACCGTAGAGCGTATTCCGGATCCTAAAAAACAAGGACAGGATCATTTTGTAAGTAATCCTGATGGGATTTTATCTTACAGTGAAGTTGAAGAACTGAACAAAATTGCCAAGCAGATAGAAGCTATGGGCAAAGTGGAATATGCCGTAGTGGTCATTAATGATTTTACGGCACAGGACGATGATTTTAATTTTGCCTATACTTTATTTAACACTTGGGGCATTGGCAAAAAAGGAGCCAAC
Organism: Pedobacter sp. ASV17; assembly: GCF_016429065.1. Lineage (GTDB taxonomy): Bacteria > Bacteroidota > Bacteroidia > Sphingobacteriales > Sphingobacteriaceae > Pedobacter. The sequence goes on along the minus strand of NZ_JAELTX010000118.1, from coordinate 12,713 downwards.
AACGGCTTGCTACTTTTAGTAGCCAAAGATCGGAGACGATATCGTTTCATCACTGGTTCTGGTATTGAAGGCCTACTTCCCGACGTACGTTTAAAACAAATTGGAGAAAGGGCACTAGTTCCAGATTTTAAAGAAGGCAATTATGGGCAAGGAATTATAACGGCTTCAAAAGTCATCGAACAAGTTTTAAGCAGCCCCGACGGTGTTGCCGAACTGAATTCCCTCTTACCTAAAACGCCCACTTTTATTGATCGAAACAGCACAAGCCTAATCGCCATTGTTGCAGTCATTTTGGCCTATTTTGGGCTATTTAAGTTTAGCAAGCGCATCGTACCTAAAGCAAACAGACCCATCAAAAAAGATGATTTCGAAGCTAAAAGCATTGTCATTGGATGTTTTGTTATCTTTTTCGCAATTTTTGCCAGCATTTTCCTTTTCGTTTCCCTTGAAATAAACGTGTTTAAGGTGTTTGATTTAAAATATCTTCCTTGGACATTAGCTTTAGTTGCTTCGCTAATACTTACCCTACGTTTTAATACGGGCAGAAAAGTGATCAAAAGTCAGCATGTAGATGTGGCGAGTTACCTAGATGCCATGCAGGCTTATCTTAGCAAAATGCTTTTCTTAGTTCCTTTTGCGCCACTTACACTCATTGGCCTCTTCAAGCAATATGCTAAAAACAAAGTGCTAAAGCAACAGTTGGTTGCCCCAGAAGGTTTCGAGGACTATCACAGGGTAGACCGTAATAAAAATAGCAATGGCAAACCATATTTAACCGAAGGCCAGTACAAAGAGGAATTGGTAGAGGCTAAAACCTATCAAATTTGGCTTGGCGACAAACCCAATGAAGTAAAAATTGTAGAATGGCCTGGCGAAAAAGCGATTCACTATATCCGTTGCGACAAATGTCATTTCACCACCCTAGCTGAACCTGAATTAAAAACACTCAAAGCGGCTACTTACAGTAAAGCTGGAGAAGCGGAACGTGTACAAATTTGCCAGTTTTGTAAGCATAAAGTTTTTTTAGGCACTGTAATCCTCAGCAAACTTGTTCGCAGCACCAGCTCTTCCTCGTCATCATCATCATCTTCTTCCTCCTCTTCGTCCTCGTCATCGGGCAGTTGGGGTGGCGGCAGCAGCAGTGGTGGCGGTGCGGGTGGTAGCTGGTAAACTAGCAGTTGTAAGTTTAACATCGTTACCTTATCTTAGAAACTTCTGATTTTAAACGTAATTACCATTAAGATGCTTAAACACTTTCAACTCCTACTCCTTTCCTTTTTACTATCCAGTTCATTTCATGGTTTTGCCCAAAAAGGGTGGATCAATCTTTTTAATGGAAAGGACCTCAAGGATTGGAACATTAAAATTGCCAAACATGAATACAATGAGAATTTTGGCAATACTTTTTATGTAGAGAATGGATTGATGAAGGTGAAATATGATGGTTATGAAAATTTTGATAAGCAATACGGACATATCTTTTATAAAAAACCATTTTCCAATTACCTTTTAAAGGTAGAATACAGATTTGTTGGCCAACAGGCCAAAGGTGGTGAAGAATGGGCTTTAAGAAACAGTGGTGCGATGCTGCATTGTCAAGATCCAGCCACCATGCTCAAAGATCAAAATTTTCCCATTTCAATAGAAGGACAACTTTTGGGTGGAAATGGCAAAGACGAACGTCCAACAGGTAATGTTTGCACCCCTGGAACTACGATTGAAATTAGGGATAGTTTATTTACGCCTCACTGTTTAAATAGCAGTTCAAAAACCTACCATGGCGAACAATGGGTTACGGCCGAGTTTTTGGTATTGGGCGATTCTATCATTAAACATATCATTAATGGAGACACTGTTTTAACGTATACCCATCCAAAAATTGGTGGTAGCGGCGTGAGCAACTTCGATCCAAAAGTAAAACAAGACGGCAAAGCCTTAACTGGTGGCTATATTTCTTTGCAAAGTGAAAGTCACCCTATTGAATTTAGGGTAGTGAAATTATTTGATTTGCAGCCTTACGTTAACGACAAGAAGAAGCTCGAAAACGTTTTAGAGAAACTAAGGAAATAGCCGATATGGTAGCAGTACCAATTACCACCTTTCTGTTAACACTCGTACTACTGTTTTTCTTTTCATACAAAAACAGCCATAAGGATGTTCTAAAACAGATCAGCTTTATTCGTGAAAAATATCATGACAAAATACTCCTTGAAAAAAATGATGTAAATTGTGAAACGAGCACTTCTGGGCTAAAAAATGGCAAATACCTATTTACAAAATGTGATTTAATTTTCCTTGAAAATGCCTTAGCGATTATAGCTTCTCGCAAAATTGGTGGGCGAAAGCTATATTCAATTTTAATTTTCATAGAAAACAATATTGTTTTAGGACATGGGGCCATCAAAAGATTCAACCTTAATTCTTTCCATGGAGACGTTTATATTGAGTTTGGAGAATCTGGTTTCACTTCTACGAATGTCACCATACAATTAAAAAATCTTACGCCCGAGGAAAAGGACTTGATTAAAATAGCTTGATCTCGAAACAAGTTAATGCCATTGAGTTTTCTATGTGCCTATGTGATTCATTTATATGATAAAAATCAAAACCACATAGACACATAGGGTGCATCCTGAATAGCCCAAGATTAATCTTAAGTGATAGGAAGTTTCCTGCTTAAGATGACACTAAATGACAGCCATTCCAATCCCAGCTAAAAGAGCGACGAGCCTTAATGTTCATCGCTTTTTTTATGCTCAAAAAACCTAAAAACAACACTCCAAAAAGAAGTAACAAGTTTTTTACAAAAACATTGGTTTTCACGTTTTAATTCGTAAAATTTGTAACAGCGTCAACACCAGCGCTTAACCAACCAAAATATAAACCAAAGCTAACTGATAGCATCACCTCATCGTGCCATAACTTCACCAACGAGCCATTCATTCAACCATCAATCTATAAAAATTATGAACACATCCCCTACTAATGAACAAAAAACCATTAAAAAGCTGCTCGTAGCAAATAGAGGTGAAATTGCGATCAGAGTATTACGAGCTGCCTCAGAAATGGGCATTAGAACTACAGCTATTTACACTTTTGAAGATCGCTACTCCTTACATCGTTACAAAGCAGATGAAGCTTATCAGATAGGCAAGGATAACGAGCCGCTGAAACCCTATCTAGATATTGAAGCCATTATTAGCATTGCCATAAACAACCAAGTAGATGCCATACATCCTGGCTATGGTTTTTTAAGTGAAAATGTGGCATTCGCAAAGCGATGTAGAGAAGCAGGAATCATCTTTGTAGGTCCTAGTCCCGAAGTGATGGAGCAGTTGGGTGATAAAATTGCAGCCAAAACATTGGCAAGATCTATCAATGTGCCTGTAATTGAAGATGGCATTCTAGATCCCGAAGATGCAGAAAGTGCATTGAAAAAAGCCGAGGCCATCGGTTTTCCTGTCATCTTAAAGGCAGCGGCTGGTGGTGGTGGTAGAGGCATGCGTGTGGTAAGAGAAAGAGACACCGTGCTTTCCTCCTTTAAAGAAGCCTCAAGCGAAGCACTCAAAGCTTTTGGCGACGGCACTATTTTTATTGAAAAGTTTATTGAGGCACCCAAACATATCGAAGTACAGTTACTGGCTGATAACTATGGTAATATTGTCCATTTATTTGAGCGAGATTGCTCGGTACAGCGTCGCTTTCAGAAAGTGGTAGAAATAGCCCCTGCTCCTAACCTTCCCCAACAAACCAAAGATGAAATTTACGGTTACGCCATTGCTATTGCCAAAGCAGTAAATTATAATAATGCGGGCACTGTAGAATTTTTAGTTGACCAAGATAACCGTGTATATTTTATTGAGGTTAATCCGAGGATACAAGTAGAACATACCGTTACCGAAGAAATTACGGGAATTGATATTGTAAGAAACCAGCTACTCATTGCTCAAGGTGTACCGCTTTCAGATCATAAAATACGTATTCCAAACCAAGAGAGTGTACATATTAACGGCTTTGCCATTCAATGTCGTATCACTACAGAAGATCCAGAAAATGGCTTTAAACCAGATTACGGCACTTTAATTGCCTACAGGAATGCAGGTGGGTTTGGAATTAGGCTTGATGAGGGCAGTGCCTACCAAGGCATGAAAATATCACCTTTCTTTGATTCGATGATTGTAAAGGTTACGGCCAGTGGCCGAACTTTGTCCAGCGTAGCGAAAAGGCTTCATCGTTCATTATCCGAATTTAAAATTAGAGGGGTAACCACCAATATCTTATTTCTCCAAAATGTAATTACCCACGAGAAGTTCATTAAAGGCGAATGTACCGTTAACTTCATCGACCAACATCAACAGCTTTTTAAAGTTAAAAAACTAAAGGATAGTTCAACCAAGCTCCTGCGCTATTTAGGCAATATCAAAGTGAATGGCCATCCCGATGTGAAAAACTTTGAGCCTAACAAAAAGTTTAGGACACCCATCATACCATCGACAAATTTTATGGGACAGCATCCAAAAGGTTCTAAAGACCTGTTGACAGAGATTGGGAGAACCGCCTTCCTACAAAAAATAAGGGAAGGGCAGCAAATCCAATATACGGATACTACTTTCAGAGATGCCCATCAATCTTTGGTGGCTACCCGCATGCGCTCTCAAGATATTTTGGCAGTGGCCAATGGTTTCGCGTTTGAAAACCCAGAAATCTTTTCGGCGGAGGTTTGGGGCGGCGCCACTTTTGATGTGGCCTTACGCTTTTTGCATGAATGTCCTTGGGAACGTCTACAAAAAATAAGGGCAGCCATGCCTAACATTTTACTTCAAATGTTATTTAGAGGCAGTAATGCCGTGGGCTATTCGGCCTACCCTCGTAACATTATCCAACAATTTGTAGCCCAGGCTTGGGAAAATGGCATTGATATTTTTAGAATATTCGATTCGCTTAACAACACAGAATCGATGCTGCCCGCCATCGCCTACGTTTCTGAACATACACAAGCCATTGCTCAGGCCTGCCTATGCTATACTGGCGATGTGTTGAGGAAAGACCATAACAAGTACAACCTTAATTACTATGTAGATTTAGCGAAAAGACTGGAAGATGCGGGTGCACACATGCTGGCCATTAAAGATATGGCAGGCTTGTTAAAACCTAATGCTGCAGAAGTGTTGATTCCAGCGCTCCGAGAAAATGTAAATATTCCCATTGCCCTACATACGCACGATACGGCAGGCACGCAAATAGCCACCTACTTAAAAGCAATTGAAGCGGGCATTGATAGCGTTGATTGTGCTTTGGCTTCCTTCAGTGGAACCACCTCACAACCGAGCTTAAATTCTATGGCTGCTTTGCTGCAAGGGCTTCCACGAGAAAATAAACTGAACATCAAAAGCTTAAATGACTACAGCAACTATTGGGAAGCAGTAAGGGAGATGTACTACCCTTTCGAATCTGATTTGAAATCGTCTACTGCGGAAGTTTACGACAACGAAATACCTGGCGGCCAATATTCAAACTTGCGCCAACAGGCGGAAGGTGTTGGTTTAGGGCATCAGATTGCAAAAATCAAAGAGAACTACACTACCGTTAACCAGTTGTTTGGTGATATTGTAAAGGTAACACCTAGCAGCAAGGTAGTGGGCGACATGGCACTGTTTATGACTGCCAATAGTTTAAGCGCGGATGATGTGCTCGACGAAAACCAAAACCATTCTTTCCCTGCTTCGGTAATAGGCTTTTTCAAGGGAGATCTAGGCGTACCATTTGGTGGATTCCCCGAGAAGCTAAGAAATATTGTATTGCGAAATGAAAAAGAAATACCCGCTCCCCAAGCACAACTGCTGCCTGATGTAGACATTACCGCTTCGAGCAATGGTTTTTATGAAAAATACCCCGAAAGCAGTTTCTTAGACTACCTCTCCTATGAGATGTTCCCAAAGGTATATGATGAATATTATCACCATAAAGAGAATTATGGCGTAGTGACGGAAATTCCTACTCCAGCATTTTTCTATCCTCTGGAAATTGGTCAAGAGTTGCGCATTCAATTGAGAAAAGGGATTGTCATCCACGTCAAATTGATTTATGTTTCTGTAGCCGATGAAGAGGGATTGCGTACGGTGACCTTTGAGCTTAACGGCACCAACCGAACCATTAAAATAAAGGACAATTCCATTACGTCGCTAAAACCTATCCATGAAAAGGCAACTGATCCCAATAAACAAATTGGCGCACCGCTACAGGGCAGCTTGGCTAGTGTGATGGTTAAAGAGGGAGACGAGGTCAAATCTGGCACCCCATTGTTTGTCATAGAAGCGATGAAAATGGAAAGCACCGTGTCTTCGCCTGCTTCGGGTAAGGTGAAACGAGTAGTGTTAAGTGCAAATACGATGGTAGACCAGAACGACATGGTAATAGAACTGGAGTAGGATGCCGATAAAAAAACCTCATAGGTTTAATGGGATTGGAGCGTAAGAGAAACCTATGAGGTTGATAAAACCTTTGCGTTCTTAGCGGCACTTTAAAAAACGTTGCGGTTAAAAAAACGATGTTAACCGCGACGAAAAATAAGAGCTACGCAGAGAACGCAAAGTTAAGGCGTTATATAAAGAGATTCCTTCCCGATACATCGGTACAGGCAGTTCCTCGGAATGACAGCAAAAAGTTTCAAAGAAAACCTCGCAGGTTTAATGGGCATAGTCCAAAGGGAAACCTAGGAGGTTTAAACAAGTACTTACATAATTTTCCAAAAAGGGGCTAATCACTTATTAAATTGCGTAGTTGATATTTGTATACGCTCCTTAACCATAAAACATACCCATAATTTCTTAGATAAGCTTAGGATGACAAGCGTATATTTTGAAAGTGATGACAAAAACGCACAAAGCAATTTTTAATCCGTTAGCTATCAGCCATATTTATTTCAAAATAGTTTTGGTTTTTTAAAAATATCCGTACCTTTGCCGTCCCTAACAGGGAAAAAGGAGATAATTAATTAATGGCTAAAAAACAAGTAGCAGAAAAAGAACTAGAGGCTAAAACAGCCGAATTGCAAGGTGCAGACGCCCGTTTGAACCAAAAAGAAACTATCGAGTCAGAAGCTGATTCGGTATCGATCGAACAGATCAAATCACAATTGGCAACTCCAGATCAAGATTTTGACTGGGATGCAGACGACAAAGTTTTTGGTAACTACAATGACGAAGACCGTAAAAAGTTTGAAGCAATGTATACCGATACTTTCAATCAAATCAACCAAGGTGAAATCATCTCTGGTACTGTAGTATCTATCAACAACAAAGACGTAGTATTAAACGTAGGTTTCAAATCTGACGGTTTAGTTTCTGCTTCTGAGTTCAGAGATCTACCTGATTTGAAAATTGGCGATAAAGTTGACGTGTTTGTAGAAGCACCTGAAGATGCTAATGGCCAATTAATCTTATCTCGTAAGAGAGCTAAAACCCAACGTTCTTGGGAACTTATCAACGAAGCACTTGATAACGACACTATCATCAACGGTTTTGTTAAAAGCCGTACTAAAGGTGGTCTTATTGTTGACATCATGGGTGTTGAGGCCTTCTTACCTGGTTCTCAAATCGACATCAAACCAATCCGCGATTACGATGTTTATGTAGGTAAAACTATGGAATTCAAAGTGGTTAAAATCAACCATGAGTTCAAAAACGTGGTAGTATCGCACAAAGTATTGATTGAGGACGATCTAGAATCACAAAAATCAGAAATCGTTTCTAAATTAGAGAAAGGACAAGTACTTGAAGGTACTGTTAAAAATATCACTGACTTCGGTGTATTCATCGATCTTGGTGGCGTAGATGGTCTATTACACATCACTGATATTTCTTGGGGCCGCATAGAGCATCCAAAAGAAGTATTGGCATTAGACCAAAAAATCAACGTGGTTGTTTTAGACTTTGACGATGAGAAAAAACGTATCGCTTTAGGCTTGAAACAATTAACTGCTCACCCTTGGGAGAATTTAGATACTGCTATCCAAGTAGGTTCTAAAGTAAAAGGTAAAATCGTAACTGTTGCAGATTACGGTGCTTTCTTAGAAATCATCCCTGGTGTTGAAGGTTTAATCCACGTTTCAGAAATGAGCTGGTCACAAAACTTACGTTCTCCACAAGAGTTCTTGAAAGTTGGTGATGAAATCGAAGCTGAAGTATTAACTTTAGACAGAGATGAGCGCAAAATGAGCTTGGGTATTAAACAATTAACTCAAGATCCTTGGCAAAATGTTGCTGAAAGATATCCAGTTGGAAGCAAACACCAAGCTGTTGTTAAAAACATGACTAACTTTGGTGTATTTGTTGAGATTGAAGAAGGAATTGACGGATTAATCCACATTTCTGATCTTTCTTGGAGCAAAAAAATCAACCACCCTAACGAGTTTACCAAAGTTGGTGATACTTTAGATGTTGTAGTTTTAGAACTTGATGTTGACAACCGCAAATTATCTTTAGGTCACAAACAATTAGAAGAAAACCCTTGGGATACTTTCGAAACAATCTTCACTTTAGATTCAATCCACCAAGGAACTGTAATTAAAGTAACCGACAAAGGTGCTGTAATTGCATTACCATATGGCGTTGAAGGTTTTGTTCCAACAAAACACATGGCTAAAGAAGATGGTACTACTTTGAAAGCTGAAGAAACTGCTGATTTCAAAATCATTGAATTCAACAAAGATGCTAAACGTATCGTAGTTTCTCACGCTCGTATCTGGGAAGAAGCTAAAGCAGAAGCTGTAAGTGAAGAAAAAGCAGCTAAGAAAAAAGAAGCTAAAGCAGCTAGCTCAGCAGTGAAAAAAGTGAAAGATTCAGTAGAGAAATCAACATTAGGTGATCTTGATGTATTGGCTCAATTGAAATCTCAAATGGAAGGTGAAGAGAAAAAAGCTAAAGGCTAATTCTTTAACCAACCCATAATATTAAATCCCGATAGCGAAAGTTATCGGGATTTTTTTTGCCCTAAAAACCCCTACTGTGCTTATATTCGCAGCTTTTAACTCACATCATGAAAAAACTATACTTATTTTTAATCGTACTACTTGTTGCCAATCACGTAAATGCCCAAAACTGTAACTGCGAAACCAGCTTTCTTTGGATGAAAAAAACATTTGAAGACAATGATGCAGGATTTCAGTATATCCTATCTAAAAAAGGAAAAGATCTATATGAACTACACAATAAGTCATACCTCGAGAAAATCAAAAACCTGCCAAGCAATAAAGAGTGTGCACAGATTTTAAATCAATGGGTAAGATTTTTTAGACAAGGGCATATTGGAGTGAGTTTTAATGGTGTAGATAGCTCAAACATCGTTAAAAAGAACAATACAGGGGCCTTAGAAATTGTTAACGTAGATATTAAACAATTTGAAAAATACCTTAGCACTAAAAAAGAACCAGGTTTTGAAGGGATATGGTTTTCGGAACCTTACAAAATTGGCATTAAAAAAATGGGCGACAAATATGTTGGCTTCATTATCGAAACCAATGCCGATAATTGGAAAGTTAAAGAACTGAAAACAAAATTCGATGAAAAAGGCGGTGTATATTACCTTAAAAATAAAGACGGTGAAAACTTTACCAAAATCAATTTAGAAGGCCAAAACCATTTACAAATAGGAAGATTTGATTTTACCAGAACCTTCCCTGTCCTACAAAATGATCCAGACACCGAGCTTAACCTCAAACTGTTAAAAGCTCAAAAGCCTTTTATTGAAAAACTAAATACAAACACCCTAGTTCTTCGCATTCTCTCGTTTGAGATTAGCGAGAAAAAATACATCGATAGCGTAATTAAAATAAACAAAGCGTTGATTTCAAGTACTCGCAATTTAATTATCGATGTAAGAAACAATGGTGGCGGCAGCGATGCCAGTTTTAAAGAAATTCTTCCCTTTTTATATACCAACCCAGTACGCAATGTTGGGGTTGAATTTTTATCTACTAAATTGAACAACCAAAGGATGATAGACCTGGCAAACAATCCAGATTTTGATGAAGCCTCAAGAAAACGTTTTAAAGGATTTTACGATTTGCTAGAGCAATCTTTGGGAAAATTTGTGAGTCTTAATGGACAAGCTGTGAGCATCAGCAAGCAAGATAGCGTGTACGCTTATCCACAACGCGTTGGCATTTTAATTAATGAAGGGAATGGTAGCACTACCGAACAGTTCCTTCTCGCTGCAAAACAAAGTCAAAAAGTAAAACTATTTGGGGTAACTACTTTTGGTATGTTGGATATTTCGAACGTTAACATCATTAAATTCCCTTGTGCCGATTTTGAACTCTATTATGGTTTATCTAAAAGCTATCGTATCCCAGGAATGGTAGTCGATGATATTGGCCTGCAACCAGACTACTACATCGATAATACGCTAAAGAGTAGCGAATGGATTAAATTCACGGAAAGTGTGTTAACGAACAAATAAACATCTTATATATGGAGCAGCTTAAAAACTGCTCCTTTTTTTTGCTGCGTACTCTTCCTACAAAAGAAATCAAGAATTAAAATCAGCACAAATAAATTACGCATAAAACCGCATAAATACTCAAAAACATTCAAATCATCATTGGAGAGTTATAAATAAATACTATTTTTGAATATGAAGAGAATTGTATTAGCAGGATTAATGTCCTTAATCTCCGTATGCGCAACAGCACAAGTAAACATTATTCCTAAACCTGTATCGTTAAAAGTTGAATCTCAACAAAAGGGTTTTAGCATTAACACCCAAACCAGAATTGTTATCGAGAACGATTCGCTTAGAAATACAGCTGTTTTCTTTAATGATTATCTTGAAAAATATCTTCAATTTAAATTGACCATTACCTCGGTTAAACCTACGGAAAACTATATTTCTTTAAACGTTAACCCTAGCGTAAGCAAATTTGATGATGCTTATTTATTAAGCGTTTCTTCGCAAAACATTTCCCTTACTGGCACTTCAAATCCTGGCGTTTTTTATGGTATTCAAACCTTAATCCAATTGTTACCTACTACAAAAGCGGCCACTTTAACCGTACCAGCTGTAGCGATAACCGACTATCCACGCTTCGCCTATCGTGGAATGCACTTGGATGTAAGCCGCCATTTCTTTGATGTGGACTTCGTTAAAAAGTACATCGATTACCTAGCGATGCGCAAAATGAACTATTTCCACTGGCATTTAACTGATGACCACGGATGGCGCATAGAAATCAAGAAATATCCAAAATTGACTGAAATTGGCGCTTGGCGTAACGGCAGCATCATTGGATTGTGGCCTGGAAAAGGAAATGAAAACATTAAGTATCAGGTTTTGCCTAACGACGTTAAAATTACTCCTGCCAATGCGGTGATTAAAACAGACGGCATTCGTCATGGTGGTTATTATACCCAAGAAGAGATTAAAGACGTGATTAAGTACGCTGCCGATAGATACATCACCATTATTCCAGAAATTGAAATGCCAGCGCATAGCATGGCAGCCTTGGCTGCCTATCCAGAATTTGGTACTGAACCCAACAAGTCTTACAAAGTGGCCGAAACTTGGGGAATGATGAACAAATACAACAACGTTTTTCAGCCTAACGATAAAACTTTCTCCTTTTTAGAAGATGTACTTACCGAAGTGATGAACTTATTCCCTTCTACCTATATCCATATTGGTGGCGACGAAGCTTCAAAAGTATGGTGGAAACAATCTGCCGAGACCCAAAAAATCATGAAGGAGAAAGGTATCAAAGACGAAGTGGCCTTACAAAGTTATTTCATCCATCGTATTGAGAAATTTGTGAACAGCAAAGGTAAAACCATTATTGGCTGGGATGAAATTTTAGATGGCGGTCTTGCTCCTAATGCCGTGGTAATGAGTTGGCGTGGCGAAAAAGGTGGTATTGCCGCAGCAAAAGTAAAACAAAAGGTAGTAATGAGCCCTGAAGAAAAGCTATACCTTAACCACAAACAGTTTATGAAGGAGGATAGTTTAGCTGCTAATAAATTCTTACCACTTGAAACCGTTTACAACTACGAACCTGTGCCAACAGAGCTCAATGCAGAACAAGCAAAATATATTTGGGGTGCCCAAGGCAATTTATGGTCAGAGTATATCGCTAACCCTGCCAAAGTTGAATATATGCTGTTCCCAAGAATGGATGCGCTAAGCGAAATCCAATGGTCGCAAAAAGAGCAGAAGAATTATGCAGACTTTTTAAACAGGTTGAAAACTCAGTTTAAACGCTATGATTTAATGGGGATTACTTATAGTCAACGATACCTTAATCCAGCTGCGAATTAATCGATACTAAGCTTTACCATAGCAGAAAAAATCTTTGCGTTCTTAGCGTCACTCTTTCTTTTCTTTGCGAGAAATAATTTTAACCGCAAAGATTTTGGAAGGTTTCGCAAAGTGACGCAAAGGTTTAAAATCTAATGTTTAAATATGGTCCGAGGATATTGCTAAATCAGCAAAAGTTGAACATATATGTTGTTTCCAAGAATGGATGCGCTAAACGAAATCAAATTGCCGCAAAAAGAGCAGAAGAATTATGCAGACTTTTTAAACAGGTTGAAAACTCAGTTTAAACGCTATGATTTAATGGGGATTACTTATATTCAACGATACCTTAATCCAGCTGCGAATTAATCGATACTAAGCTTTACCCTGTCTCTTATACACATCTGACGCTGCCGACGACTGAGCCG
>NZ_JAELTX010000975.1 GCF_016429065.1 Pedobacter sp. ASV17 | reverse complement strand
CCCCCCCCCCCCCCCCCCCCCCCCCCCCCCCCCCCCCCCCCCCCCCCCCCCCCCCCCCCCCCCCCCCCCCCCCCCCCCCCCCCCCCCCCCCCCCCCCCCCCCCTTTTCAAGCCGAAGACGGCATACGCGATCTTGTAATTCGTCTCGTGGGCTCGGAGATGTGTATAAGAGACAGGTACAAAGACCTTGCAAAAAATCGTTTTGAAGCCGCCGTTACCGAAGTTTTTTTCATTTATGGAGAGATTGATTTCGCCATTAAAAACCTTAGTGGCTGGATGGCACCCAAGCGGATAGGAAAAACA
>NZ_JAELTX010000974.1 GCF_016429065.1 Pedobacter sp. ASV17 | reverse complement strand
CCCCCCCCCCCCCCCCCCCCCCCCCCCCCCCCCCCCCCCCCCCCCCCCCCCCCCCCCCCCCCCCCCCCCCCCCCCCCCCCCCCCCCCCCCCCCCCCCCCCCACTTTTCAAGCAGAAGACGGCATACGCGATCTTGTAATTCGTCTCGTGGGCTCGGAGATGTGTATAAGAGACAGACCCCAGATATGCCGTAACATAACTGGTTTGGGCTCTTTCCCTTTCGCTCGCCACTACTCAGGAAATCATTGTTATTTTCTCTTCCTCTGCTTACTTAGATGTTTCAGTTCGGCAGGTTCGCTCTTA
>NZ_JAELTX010000973.1 GCF_016429065.1 Pedobacter sp. ASV17 | reverse complement strand
AGATATTTAAGATTTTTCAACCACCTTAGACACCTAAGAACATTTCAGATTTGGACCATGCTCAGATGACCTAAGGTGCCTTAGATGGTTCTTTTTATGTTTTTTACCACCTTAGACACCTAAGAACCTGTCTCTTATACACATCTCCGAGCCCACGAGACGAATTACAAGATCGCGTATGCCGTCTTCTGCGTGAAAAGGGGGGGGGGGGGGGGGGGGGGGGGGGGGGGGGGGGGGGGGGGGGGGGGGGGGGGGGGGGGGGGGGGGGGGGGGGGGGGGGGGGGGGGGGGGGGGGGGGGGGG
>NZ_JAELTX010000972.1 GCF_016429065.1 Pedobacter sp. ASV17 | reverse complement strand
CCCCCCCCCCCCCCCCCCCCCCCCCCCCCCCCCCCCCCCCCCCCCCCCCCCCCCCCCCCCCCCCCCCCCCCCCCCCCCCCCCCCCCCCCCCCCCCCCCCCCCCTTTTCAAGCCGAAGACGGCATACGAGATCTTGTAATTCGTCTCGTGGGCTCGGAGATGTGTATAAGAGACAGGTATAAACCTGCTGGCTGACCTAAATATTTGTTTGAGTATGAAGTGAGTTCTCTCCATTCGAAGTTGTTGTTAGGTAATGTACCGTTTGTACCGTAAGATGCTCTCACTCTTAAGTTGTCAATAAAA
>NZ_JAELTX010000971.1 GCF_016429065.1 Pedobacter sp. ASV17 | reverse complement strand
CCCCCCCCCCCCCCCCCCCCCCCCCCCCCCCCCCCCCCCCCCCCCCCCCCCCCCCCCCCCCCCCCCCCCCCCCCCCCCCCCCCCCCCCCCCCCCCCCCCCCCATTTTCAAGCAGAAGACGGCATACGCGATCTTGTAATTCGTCTCGTGGGCTCGGAGATGTGTATAAGAGACAGGTTTTAGGCATCAACAACTCGTTTCCTTCGTCGTCTAGCACCAAAGTTTCTTTTTTCCAAACCTGGTAAACTTCACCAGTTACAATCTCACCAACTCTATCTTTATATTTCTTGAAGATTTCGTCTT
>NZ_JAELTX010000970.1 GCF_016429065.1 Pedobacter sp. ASV17 | reverse complement strand
CCACGTAGGCGTTCTTTGTTTTCCTTCCACAACGACATGAACCGACACGTGTTCCCATCCTTCACCATCAGAAGCGATAACGAAAGCTGTACTACGATTGCTAAATGGTACCTCAAATGCACCATTGCTGTCTCTTATACACATCTGACGCTGCCGACGACTGAGCCGGTGTGTATATCTCGGTGGTCGCCGGATCATTAAAAAAGGGGGGGGGGGGGGGGGGGGGGGGGGGGGGGGGGGGGGGGGGGGGGGGGGGGGGGGGGGGGGGGGGGGGGGGGGGGGGGGGGGGGGGGGGGGGGGGGG
>NZ_JAELTX010000969.1 GCF_016429065.1 Pedobacter sp. ASV17 | reverse complement strand
ACAGACCTATTGTTTAAAGTGATTAGGGATGTAGCCAGGGGGAAGACCTATTTTGCAACAACCAAACCTCTTCAAGAAACGAGTAATAACTTTAATGCGACGGATATCTTTTTAAAGAAGCATAAATCTGTCTCTTATACACATCTCCGAGCCCACGAGACGAATTACAAGATCTGGTATGCCGTCTTCTGCTTGAAAAGGGGGGGGGGGGGGGGGGGGGGGGGGGGGGGGGGGGGGGGGGGGGGGGGGGGGGGGGGGGGGGGGGGGGGGGGGGGGGGGGGGGGGGGGGGGGGGGGGGGGGGG
>NZ_JAELTX010000117.1 GCF_016429065.1 Pedobacter sp. ASV17 | reverse complement strand
TTGGGGCCTGTAGATGTTCCTGCAGAGTAAGTGTTATCCCACACATATAGAAACATGTTTTTATCATCGGTACGGTAGTCCTTTTTTACCTTAGCGTGGATGTTTTTCTCACTGGCAGCGTCTAAGGTGATCAAATAATAGTCGCTTCCTTTCAAATATTTAGAAAGATTAGGGTTAGTGGTTCCTCCGCCTGGTTCTTCCTTTTTTTCAGGATCGCTGCTACTCTTTTTACAAGATGTAGTTACTGATGCCGTAAATAGCACCGTTAATAACATTAATAATAGTGATTGTTTTCTCATGACATTTTAGTTTGAATAAATTATATTTAGTTGATTTTTTGCTATCAAATGCGCTAATTCCCCAATGAGCCCAGATTGATCTCTTCTTCTGGAATAGGGAATAACTCATGTTTTCCTTTAATGAAATCGGCCATTTGCTGCCTAGCTTCCGGTGTTTCTGTGGCTTTATAGGCGTCCATAATTTCCTTTGCCTGACCCCATCTGCAGATATCAAACCATCTGTGTCCTTCCATGGCAAGCTCTACTCTTCTTTCGTGCCTCACCGCTTTTCTTAAATCGTCTTTGGTATCGGCATAGCCTCGATAATTAGGGAATGAAGGCAAAATAAGCGCATTGCCTTGTCTGGACCTGTTTCTCACCTTCTCCAATGCCCATTTTGCGCTGGTCGAATTATTGTTTTCTAAGCAAGCCTCGGCATACATCAAGAGCACGTCTGCATACCTTATTGCCTTGTTATTAATTGGACCACGGCTTGGATGTGTGAGCGCAAAAATGGTATTGCCCGGACCATCGTCCATCATCGCATATTTTCTATTTAAGTACTTACTTCCCAAATAAGTTTCCTGTTCAACATTCTCCATATCTGCTGGATTAGGGTTTAATATGGTCACGTCCCTGCGTGGGTCGCCAGCTTCGTACTCATTGTAAAGATTTTGGGTTGGCTTATTAAAGCCCCATCCACCACCTAATTTTGAAGAGCGTGATCGGGTAAGTATGACTGAAAACGTACCACGGGTAAAACCAAAACCCTGCCCGTAATCGCTTGTTGGGTCTTCCATGTACTGTATTTCGAATATAGATTCTGGGCCATTTTCTCCCAGTAAAGTGAAATTATCCTTATAGTTGTTGGTTAACCTATATTGAGCTTCATTCTCTGCTTGTTTTACCACTGCATTACCCCATTTTTCGGCCTCTACATAATTATTTAAACTGAGATAAACCTTTAACAGCATTGCTTGCGCTGCGCCTTTAGTGGCTCTTCCCAGATCAGCATCAGCGTACTCGCTTCTTTTCCAAAGCTTGGTCTCGGCATCTAATAAATCTGAAGTAATGAGCGTATAAATTTGCGCTATAGGTGCTTTTGGCTGTTTCCATTGCGAAGAGCTTTGAATAACGAAATCTACCTTCGGCACGCTTCCAAAAACGGTTACCAAACGATAGTAATAGTAAGCTCTTAAAAACTTAGCTTCGCCAATTAGGCGGTCTTTAAGTCGCTGGTCCATTGTAGCATCTGGGGTAATTGAAGGTATTTGCTGTAACGCTAAATTGCAACGAGCTATACCTTGGTATTGAGAACGGTAATAATCCAATAGGTAAGGGTTGTTTGCTTGTGTTTTAAAGTTTTCCATGTCATACACGGCCGACATATCGGAAATGCCCTGCCCTCCCTTTAGCGCATCGTCAGAAACTACATCGCCAATAAACCACTCGCTATAATAGGTGCCATTGTACTCCCATCCAAGTGGTGCATACGAGGCATTCACAGACTGTACAGCAGTTTGCCCAGAGGTAAAAAAATCATCAAGTTTAGTCACCCCTGGTGTAGGCTCGGTAAGCCATTTTTTACATGAAGAGATACTGATAGCCCCTACTGAAAAAGCTACAGCTATGATATATGTATGTAAAGTATTTTTCATTGTTGTTCAGATTTAAAAGTTGATTTGGGCGCCAAACATTAAAGTTCTAGCTTGCGGATAGTTACCAAAATCAACACCGCTTCCTATTTCTGGATCATAGCCGGTATATTTGGTAAGGGTAAGCAGATTACTTCCAGCTACGTAAAGTCTGCATTTATTTAAGCCCTTTATGTTAGTCAGCGTATAGCCTAACTGTACATTTTTTAACCTTAGGTAGGCACCGCTCTCTACATATCTCGAAGAGGCGAAACGATTTACGGTACTGTAAGGGTTTGGAATATCGCCATTGGTGTTGGTGGGTGTCCATACATTTCTCATCGAAGTACTTAGTGTTGCTTCTGTTCCGGTACTTTCAGTTCTCATACGTACGGCATTAAAAATTTCATTGCCATACACTCCCTGTAGGAATATCTGCACGTCAAAACCTCTCCAATCGCCACCAATATTTAACCCGTAGGTTAGCCAAGGAAATGGGTTTCCAATTTTCTGCTGGTCTTTGTCATCAATCAATCCATCACCATTTAGGTCTTGATACTTCGCATCACCTGCATGATAAGAAATAGAACTAGCCGTGTATCCCTTCAAATGATTTAAAGCTTCTTGGTCTGTACGGTAAATCCCTTCATATTTATATCCCCAAAGTGAGAACAAAGGCATTCCCTGGTCACTTAAAGTATAGGTTCCAAAAACGCGTTCACCTCCATTTAATGAGGTCAGCTCATTTTTAATGAATGAGACATTTCCAGTAATGTTATAGTTAAATTGTTTACCGCTTAATTTGGTGTTGTTCTGGTAGGTTAAGGTTAGCTCAACACCTTGGTTTCGTACAGTACCTACGTTGGCAATAGCGTCATATCTATTTCCAACATGCGCTGGTGCTTTCACACTCAAAAGCATATCCTTGGTATCACGAATAAAAGCATCAACGGTACCAATGAATTTATTTTTGCCAAAGCCGAAATCAACGCCAAGGTTATATTGCTCGGTACGTTCCCATTTACCACCTTGGTTCACATAAGTTAAAATGGTGGCTCCATTAACTAGTCCTTGGTTTAGGCCCAAAACGTAACCAACAAAGGTTGGCCCTGTATTGAACATTTTTAAGATAAAGCTATCTGAATTGATTTTCTCGTTCCCTATTTGTCCATAGCCAGCACGCAACTTTAAATAATCCAAACCTTGAATGTTCTTCATCCAGGGCTCTTCACTTACACGCCAAGCCAAGGCTACCGAAGGGAAATATCCCCACAGGTTTTCCTGAAATTTACTCGAGGCGTCTCCCCTAAAATTCAGCGTAGCCAGATATTTACCGTTATAAGCATATTGTACCCTACCTAATACAGAGAACATGCGTGTACGTGCAACCGCATCTGAAGTGGGTGTTCTGTCTTCGGTAGTTTGGGAAAGATACCAATTGGTTTTGCTAGGATTTAAGATCGCCGCACCAGAACCACTAACCCCATAATAGTTGTATTCTTCACTAATTGAACCTGCCATTAAAGAGAAACTGTGTTTGTTGATTTCTTTGGCATAGGTTAGGATATTCTCAAATCTTAATACCGACCAGCGTGACATACCACTTGAAAGGAAGTTTTTATTGTTGCCATCATAATCAGAATATCTGTACGCATCTTTGAACAGCTTATTCCTATTGTTATTCATGTCCATACTTACGTCTGATCTGAACGTAAGCCCTTTTAAAGGTTTTAATTCCACGTAGATATCCCCCACCAAACGCTCATTTTTATCAGATGGGTGAGCATGCTCTACCATGGAGAAAGGATTGGTTACGTTTCTGAAATTTGATGAGGCACTGATCTGGTTACCTAAATTTTTTCCGGCAATGTTTACCGCTCCAGCTGGGTAATGCGTAGGGTCCCAAGGTGCCATGGCCAAAGCCGCAGATAAGATGGAGGCACCCGGACTGGCATTATTATTCATCGCATTCCTGCCTTCAGAAGGTGCAAAAGTTAAGTTCTGGCCAACCTTTAACCAGCTTTTTAACTGATGTGAACTATTTAAGCGTAAAGTAAGCCTCTTAAATTGCGATCCTATAATGGTACCATCTTGGTTGAAGTAGCTTGCACTTAAAGAATAATTACTTTTTTCGCTTCCTCCGTCTACTGATAGGTAATAGTTTTGGATGGGAGCATTCATTTTGAATACTTCATCTTGCCAATCCGTTTCAATAGCAGCATAGTTTACACCCTGAGGATTTGAGTTGGATCTAATTACTGGAAAGTAAGGTGAAGTACCAGTTCGGTAGGCATTTAACCATCTATTAAATCCGTAATCCTTAAAATAAGACATCTCTGAAGCCACATTATTTAAGCTGATGATGGTTTTGGCAAATTCTGCGCTCTGCATCAAGTCCAATTTGTTCCACCTGCTCTGTATCCCCGCGTAGGCATCAAAAGTGATAGAGGTTTTACCCATTTTTCCCTTTTTGGTAGTCACCAAGATGACCCCGTTAGCACCTCTTGAGCCATAGATTGCCGTTGACGATGCATCTTTTAATATTTCAGTGGATTCAATATCGTTGGGACTTAAAAATGAAATATCGCTCAAGATAATACCATCAACCACATAGATTGGAGAGCTATCGTTTACGGTACCAATACCCCTAATTCTTACTACTGCCGGTGCTCCGGGCTGGCCTGAATTTGCGTTTACCGTAACACCCGCTGCCCTGCCTTGCAGAGCCTGGTCTAAACTCGCCGCAGGAGTTTTCTTAAGATCTTCTGCTTTTATGGAAGCCACAGCGCCGGTTACATCACTTTTTTTGACGGTTCCGTAACCAATGGCCACTACTTCATTGAGTATCTTAACATCAGGAGAAAGACTGATATCGAAATTATTCACCGTTGCGTTTAATTTTCGCTCTTGCGGTAAATAGCCTATCATTGAAAATACTACCGTTTCATTTAAGGCTGCTTCCATACTGAATTTTCCATCAGCATCTGTAGTTACCGCTTTCGTAGGTGATGATTTGATGGACACTACTACACCAGTTAAAGGTATTCGATCATCGGCACCTCTTACTACACCAGAAATTTTTACGTTTTGTGCGTAGCTGTGATACGCTAAAAATAACAATGCTATCCATAGCACTAATTTTTTCATACATTAATGAGTTTAATATTTGGTTGGGGTTATGATAAAATAGAACTGAACTACTCAAGTTTCAATCTGCACTTTAACTCGCTGCTCGCACAGTCTCAATTACCGGTTAGTTTCCACAAATATTAGATTTAAAACTTGTTGGCACCCAAAAAAACACCTGCACAAAACCACAACAGCAAGAGATAAAAGGAGTTGAATTTAGCGGATAAAATAATTCAACAATCTGATTTACAAAAAGATAAAACAACACAACAGACATACAACAAAAACCGATCAGCTTTACTTGCCGTAAATTGCCCTCAATTATTTCGTAAAAATTAAATTCTCGTTAATTTAGGTAACTGGAATTTTCTACATTTCCAAAAAACCAAACCAACAACAAACCAAATACCCTTAACCAGGTAACTGTATTTTCTATGAAGAGACCAATTACAAAATTTTCTCTAGCGACCTTTATTTTTCTTTTTTGCACAGCCTTGAAGGCACAGAATCCTATAGGCATTCCACAAATTAACACGTATAATAGTCTCGACTACAAAGGAGGATCCCAAAACTGGGATATCGACCAGGATAAGAATGGTTTGATCTACTTTGCAAATAATGAAGGTCTGTTGGTATTCGACGGCCGGAACTGGAAACTCTACGCCCTCCCACACAAAACTATCGTACGGTCTATCGAAATTGCAGCCGACGGAAAAATATATGTAGGTGCTCAGGATGAATTAGGCTATTTTTTCCCTAATAAGCATGGTGAACTCATTTATCACTCTATACGACATCTTCTTCCTAAAAACGAACGTAATTTCTCCGACATCTGGGATATATGTGAGGTTGGAGATGGCATTTTTTTCAGATCTACCAATAGCATATTACATTGGAAAAATGGGAATATCAAAACCTACAAACCAACACGGCTATGGGAATTCATGTCTGAATGTGATGGCAAGATCTATGCACAGGATACAGAAAAGGGCTTGATGCGCTTTGAGCACAACGAGTGGAAACTGATGGTAGACCGAAAGGATCTCCAAAATGACTTTGTGACCTCGGTAATTAAATATGCTGAAAAAACCTTACTGATTACCACCTTAAAAAGTGGGGCTTTTTTATTGAGCAATGGAACAATTTCTAAAATGAACTTGGACAAGGAACAACAATTACGTCAAAGTAAAATTTATAAGGCCATTCCAATCAATAATAATTGGATTGCTATTGCTACCTCTGCTACGGGATGTTACATATTAGATAAAGGTGGGCATGTTGTTCAACAGTTTTCTTCGGCAGAGGGACTTTATAAAAATAATATCCGTAGTATATTTATGGATAGGAATGGTAATTTTTGGCTTGGGCTTGATGATGGAATCAATTTTATAGCTTTTAACAATGCTATTAAATATATCTACCCTGATAAAGACAAGCAAACCAGCGGCTATGTTTCTCTGATCAATAAAAACAAGCTCTACATCGGAAGCTCTAACGGGGTATATGCTACTCCCATCACGCCTAATGTTCAGGACTTAAGTTATAGCAAAAATTATTTTAAGGAAATAGAAAACACCAGTGGCCAGGTTTGGGATGTTTCCTTTCAAAATGATAAGGTTTTAGTAGGTCATGAAGATGGGGCCAAGGTGATAGAAAATGACAAGGCTCAAAAGCTATACGCAGTACCAGGAACTTGGCTCTTTACCAAACCTTTGGCAAGCAGTACAACACTAATTGCAGGAACCTATCTGGGCCTACAGCGTATTGCTTATAAAAATGGTACTTTCTCCAATAAAGGATATATCAGCGGTCTCAGCGAATCATTGCGTTTTCTAGTGCCCTATAAAAATGCAATATGGGCTTCACACCCCTACCGAGGTATCTTTCGCCTGAAGTTATCTGTTGACGAAGGAAATATACAGGAAACAAAATTTTACGCAGAAAAAAGTGGATTGCCTTCTGCTTGGGGAAATGTAGTAGCCAAAATTAGGGAAAAAGTAGTAGTAGCCACCAAAATCGGAATTTTTGAATATGACGACAAAAAAGACAGGTTTATACCTTCGCCTTTTCTTACGCCAATTTTAAAACAAGGGGTTTATCATTATCTAAAGGAAGATGAAAAGGGAAATATTTGGTTTATCAGCCATAAAAAGGTAGGTGTAGTAGATTTTCATGGAAAACCTGCAGGCGGTAAATATACTATTGTACACTTCCCCGAACTAAATTCTCTAGTATTGGCGGGTTTTGAGCATATCAACCCCTTTAATGATGAAAATATTTTTATAGGTGCTAAAAAAGGATTGATTCACCTGAACTATAAAGCATATAGCAAAAATATAAGGCCGGTAAACGTAAGGCTATCTTCGATTAAAACCATAGGCGAAAAACCGAGCGTGATATTTGGGGGCTATTTTTTAACCGACGGCAAAATCTCTGCAGGCCAGAATACAAAGGATAAAATCAATCTCAACAAAAAAGACAACTCATTGCATTTTGAATTTTCATCAACGCTTTACGAACAACAGAACAACATTGAGTTTAGCTACCAGTTAGAGGGTGCCGAAAAGGAGTGGTCGCCTTGGACAGGTAAAAATGAAAAAGATTACACTAATCTTCCTTATGGGAGCTACATATTTAATGTAAAGGCACGCAATAATTTGGGAAACGAATCAGAAGTGGCCACCTATGCTTTCTACATTAAACCAGCTTGGCATGAAACTATTTGGATCTACGCCTTTTATGTGATTGCCCTGATAGCCATTTTATTTGCTTTGATTGCAAGACAGAAAAAAATTCACAAAAAGGAACAGGATTATTTAAAGCACCTACACCAATTGGAAATTGATAGTAATGAAAAACAAATTGTGCAATTGCAGAATGATAAATTGGAAACAGAAGTTAACTACAAAAACAAGGAATTGGCAACGATGGGCATGAACCTGTTACAAAAGAACAAACTGATCTCAAAGATAAAGGAAGAGATCGTTAACATTGCCAAATCGTCGCCCGCCGATGACAACTATGATACTTATATACGCAAAGTAAACAGGTTATTGAACGAAGCCGAGAACGGAAATGCAGACTGGGAACAATTTGCGGTACATTTTGACCATGTCCATTCTAACTTTCTCGCTAAGCTGAAACAAAGATTTCCAAACTTGGGCGCTAACGACCTAAAGCTCTGCGCCTATCTTAAGCTCAACCTATCGTCCAAAGAAATTGCACAGCTTATGGGAATTACCCCAAGGGCCATTGAAGTGAGCAGATATAGGTTAAGAAAGAAAATTAATGTACCTGTAGATCAAGCGCTATTTGATTACCTGATACAGGCCACCTCTTAGCAGCAGACATCAAGCAATAAGATCAAAAAATAGCTCGCCCTTGCAAAAAGAGGCGAGCTATTTTAGTATAAATTAACAGCAGTTTAATGACGTACAATGATCTTTTCGCTATGGATAATGTTTTGATTACTGTCGCTCACTTGCAACAGATAAACTCCATTGGCCAAGTTAATTTTGGCAGATCCATCTACCATATCGCCCTTCAATTGTAATAGGCCAGCGGTGTTAAAAATCTTAAACGTATAAGTCCCTTGTACAAGCCCATCAATGTAAAATTGATTAACGATAGGATTAGGATATAATTTTAAAGCGGTAGTAGCATAGCGCAACACCTTGGTGTCTGAGTATTCGAACTTGCCATTAAAATCAACCTGTTTTAACCTGTAATAGTTATAGCCATTTTCTGGTGCTTTGTCTGACCAATGGTATTGATTGATATTGGTGGCATTCTTGTTGCCGGCAACAGCATCCAATTCTTTAAAACCAGCGCCATTTATGCTTCGTTCTATCACAAATTTTTGGTTATTTACTTCCTGTGTAGTTTTCCAGTTGAGTGTAATCTCATTCTGCGTTCTCTTTGCCTCAAAAGAAATGTACCTTACCGGAAGTACTTGATCAGCTAACAAACCATATGCTTTTAGTTCGAATACCGAAAATCCCCAAACGGTAAGTCTTTTGGTGCAAAGTACCCGTAAATACCTTCCCTTACCGTGCACCCTTAGTATATCTCGTCTGGTACCGGCAAACGTTTTATCAGTTACGGCGAGTATAGTTGTCCAATTTTGTGCATCATCTGATAATTGGATTTGGTAATCTCTTGCCGAGGCACCTTCCCATAAAATATCCAGATCGGTTACGTAATAACTAGACTGAAGATCCACATAAAACCATTCAAGGTCACTTCCATGCGCACTCTCCCATCTTGACCCTTCGTTTCCATCAACAGCCTGAGCCACAGAAGCTGTACCAGAAGAACTTTGCACTGGTTTTGAGAGTGCAATATTGGAAAGATCCGGCGCAAACACTTGCACGTTTACCTTATCTTCTACTGTATTAGAAACCGCCTTTATTTCGAAATTGCCAATTGTATTAGCAGAAAACTCACCCGTAGAAGAAATATTTCCGCCAGTAGAAGTCCAAGTCATGGCGCCAGTAGTGATGGGGTTGTCATACTGGTCTAAGGCCTTAACCGTAAATTGATGGCTTTCTCCCGTTTTAAGAAGGATAAATTTAGGATCAATAGCCAACTTGGTTAAAACCTTGGCAGCCTTTACCGTAATAGGGAAATTAATACTAAGGGTACCATACTTTAGTGTAATGGTAAAATTGCCAACCTGGCTAGGCGTAAATACTCCCTGCGCATTTACCATTCCACCTCCGTTAGTTTGCCAATCAAAGGCCTGTGTAGCCGTAAAAGGCAGTTGGTACTGATCAATCAATTGAGGTGTCATTTCTAAAGGCTCACCCATATAGGCAACCAACGGATCTGGGGTAAGCAAGATATTTTGCACCATGGGATTTCGCCAAAAGTTGGTACCATACACCTCAAATTCATTGATGCTTGAACCATAAACGGTAGCTCTGGTTAATGCCACCAATCTGATATATCTAGCTCCTACCGCATTAAGGTCAATGGTTTGATTGCCGCCATTTCCATTATCCTGCTGGTAGGCCACTGTCCAATTTTCTTCATCTGTTGATACCCATATTTGATAGCTTTTTGCATAAGCGGCATCCCAAAAAAGTTTGATTTTGTTAAGGATGTAATTTTCAAGCAGATCAATCTGTATATATTCATTGTTCTTGAACGTACTTCCCCAACGTGTGCTGATGTTTCCATCGTTAACATATTGTGCCAAGGTAGCGGCGTTTTCATTACTGCTTGAAGTTACAGGCTTGTGCAGTGCCAAGTTAACTTCTGTAAGTTCGGCTACGGTAACTGTAGCGGTATCTTGTACATTGCCAGCACCTGCACTAATTTTATAAGTGCCTACTTGGTTAGCAGTAAATCTATTACTAAATAAATTTCCACCATTACCAGCTATGATCTGGTAAGAGATCCCTGTATTGGAGAATTGCACCCCAAATTGATCTTTAGCTATCACGGATAAATCAATCGGCTCGCCTTTGATCAACTGTGTTATTTTAGGAGAAATAGCAATGGAATTGAGTTTAATTGTTTCCTCAACCACAAACCTAACGTTGGTTTGCAGCGTACCCACCTGTACCGCAACTACTGCTTCACCATGTTTAGATGGCGTAAACTTACCGTCTTGGCCCACAACACCTTCACCTTCTTTAATCACATATTGCGGACTGATCTGCATCTCGTTTCCAAACTGATCGTATCCTTTGGCTACAATATCAATGGTTTCGCCCTCTTTAAGCTGGGCAAAGGCTGGAGAGGCATCTATTCCTAACAATGTTGGGGTGTTGCCCATTGGCGGAATACCATAAATTTCAAACTCGTAAAGCGAATGTCCATAAGGTGTGGCACGAGTTAAGCCATACATTCGTACGTAACGAGTGTTACGATTAACCTCTATCAACTCTGTTTTGCCTAAGCCGTTAACCGCTTTGATAGTCTCCCAAGTTTGTCCATCATTTGAAACTTGTAATTCGTATTGGCTTGAATACGCGGCTTCCCAAACTAAGGCCACGTAACCTACAAAAGAAGTTTGCTGCAAATCCACATAAATCCACTGTGGGTCTGCATGCGCACTGCCCCAACGGGTGGTATAGCTACCGTCGGTAGCGTAGCTGGTTAATGTTCCTGCATTTTCTTCTGATGATGAATAGGCCGTTTTGCCCAGTGCAATATTTCTGAACTTAGGAGCCAAATAAACCTGTTGCTCAAATACCTGATTATCTACCGTTGCCTTCACCGTGTAAATGCCCACCTCTTGTATATTAAAAACAGAATCTGCTTTTACCTGGTTGGCACCTTTTAATAGCTGCCAATTTACTGCCGCATGGTACGGTTCATTGTATTGATCTTTTAAGGCCAGCGAAAAATTAACTGCTTTACCTTTCTCTATATAATATTGATTTTCTGGCAAAAGCTTGCCCGAAGCTAGTTGGGGCAAATCATCTATTCGAACGTTAACACTAGTAGACAAAATGCCGCTTTGTACAGAAACCATTGCATTTCCTTTTGAAGCTGGAGCCGTAAAAAGACCAGTGGCACTAACGGCGCCTCCCGTGGCATTCCATTGAAAGGCAACATTCTCCATTTCTGCGCCGTATTGATCTAACACTACTGCCTTCAATGGTTTACTGGTAGTGGGTGGTACGGTTAATCCGTTTGCTGTTATTTTAATTTCGCTTGGTACCGGCGCATTTGAATAAACCGTTAGTTTATTTGGAGGTGCATTAATTTCCAATATTTGTGCACCATTGCGGTAAAATTTCACTTTTTTCTGCGTGCTTTCTGGGTTATAAACCATATAGGTGTAAACACCAGTTGCGGGATGTTTATAGGTAGTGGCCGTGGGCATGCTGGCGTGAATGTCCCAGCTGATATTTCCATAGGTTCGGTGCGAATGGATTAAAAAGTAGGTGATTCCACCCGTATCATGGTTTCTTGCAACGGGCATCTGAGCATCCCACATTTTATCAAAAACGGCAGCAGCACTGTCTGGGTTAAATACCTGTAGGTAAGACATAACTACATTGCCTATACCCGATTCGTAACTGAGGGCAGATGGCGTTAAACCAGTTTGGGTTTCCCAGCCCCTAATTTCCTTCTTATCCCACATCTGCTTATAGTCCCATTCGGCAAAATTCAGATCTTCATATAAATATTTTAAGGCTGGCGACATGGGCAACCACTGTATCGAATGCATCCAAACGGGGTCACCAGAAAACCATGTCCACCATCCAATTCCCTGCGAGGTTAAATTGCTGTTATAAGGTTTGGTATATTTGGCATAGTCGATATTTTCCTTGTCCCTGTCAAACCAGTATTCTGCGGTACCTCTGGCTTCTAGGGTCCAGCCGAAAATACCGGCATCCCTCATGGCCTTGTTGCCGGTAGCCACGCCTAAAAGATAAACGCCGCCCCAACCCTGCATGGCTTCAGAGGTAGACTCTTGGCCATTTCCATTCTCACTTCCTACACCGCCCGCATAGGAATGTCCAGCCCAAGGATCTAACGTACGGAACAAGGGAAAATCAGTGTCGTTTTTATCCCAATTCGCATAATCTTTGGCCACCAGTGCAGCCATCCCGCCGTAGTTAGTTTTGAAATCATCATCAAAAAGTGCCAACATAGCACTTGCCATAGTGAAATAGCCGTAATGAAAATGGTGATCATTAAAGGTATCGGAATCGTAACTGGTATCATACCCTATTAAAGCGCCCCAGCGGGGATATCTAGCAAAAAAATACTTGCTTTCGCCAGGCGTATAGGTAAGCCAATTGACCAAAACATCCTTTAAGCGGGCCTTGCACTTTTCGAAAAGTTCAGTTTCGCCAAGTTCATGTGCAAAAGACATGTACATCGCCATTTGCAATAAACCCTTACCGCCCCAATAAGTATCGCCGCCAAAATTCCCATTGTTTGCGTAATCGGTAATCATCTGCTTCATCCGTTGGCGCTGATAGGGGTTTTTCAAGGTTTCCTCAGGCAATGGCTTGGCATAAAAGGGCAACATGCCATTAAATTGATATTCGATGGTAAAGCTGTTACCAGCGGCCATTTTCATTTTGCCACGTGGCGTTTGGTATTCTGCACCGATAAAACTGAAATTGAGATTGGTATTTTTATAATGATGGGGGATAAAACCTTGTAAAACATTCAACTGAGATTGCCCAGCCAAGTTTTCCGTTTCCAAAGTCCAACTGGTAGCTACCTTACCGGTACTTTCATTATAATTCCAGCTTACGGTGGTGTTTCTGGGGATGGTATAGGCATAATTGGCATAGTTGATAAAATCTGATTTAGCTGGCAGTACCCCTATCGACAAGTATTGCGCAGCTCCTTGGAACGCTACTTGTAGCAGACCATTTTTCAGTGAAAACATGGTATTTTCAGGAGCATAAATCCCGTAAATATCGCCATCAATATCTACCATTAATTTACTTCCTGTATAGGGCAATGTTAAGGCCTGTCCGTTATCATCATTAATAACACCGGAGGCAATATTGAGCTGCAAGGTCAGGTTCTTGGTTTCTACCCAGGTAAAGGGAATACCATGGGCTGTGGTAACCAGCATCTCTTTATTTCCATCCTTCATTAAAAATTCCAATCCCCAATCGTGCCAGTGATTTGCTTTGGCGTCTTCGGGTTTAAAACCCACACCAGCAACTTCAATTTGCGATTTCCATTTAAGCTCGTGTCCAGTAGCTTCCCAAGCTTTGGGATAGGCCACAAAAAAGCCATATTGCTCGGCATTTACCACCTGCGGATATGCCCACAAGTTTCCCGAGTATTGGCTGACCAACAGATCTGTCCACCAGTCGTTGGTAGGTATGGGCTTACCTATATTTTTATCGGTTATGTACAATTTCCGATTTTCCATCAGATAGCTTTGGTCGCCACCCCGATCTTTAGTCCTACTTTTATAAAGTGGCGTGTAGGCGGCATAACTACCTTTTCCTACAGATACTGGTTGCTGTGCATAAGTAATGGCACTGCATAGCGAAAATAGAATTGGTAAAAGTTTTTTCATTTGGAATAATATTTGGTTTGGTTAGCTTGATATTGTGGTTGAGCTCCTATAAACAGCCTCAATATCCAGCGGGTTCATTCATGGTAGCCAAGGTACTCTAAGCCCCTATGATCTTCCCAAAAACACCACACAACAAAAACACAACAACCTGAGTTTAATTCACCTACACAAACTGATCACTTCACCCCATTCCTCCAAAATCAACTTAAAATTTCAGCGCTTGAGGAGCTTACCTGTTTGCTCCTGATAGACTAAACAAAGGCAATCCAATATTTAAGATGCAAAGTTGGTTGGAAGGGATTTTTAACCATTTTATCCCCATTTCAAGATCATTTTATGCTTAATGCCAAGCCTATTGGAGGTGCGCCTTTCCCCTTGCCTCTTGAATGATAAATACAGGCTTGTTGTAATATTGTGCAGTTGCAAAATTGAGGCAAATTATTGTCGAGGGCTATTTTTGCAGCTCACCAAACTAAATATAAACGATTATGACGGGACGGATACTACTCTTCATCCAGATCTTTTGGGTGCACTCTCTTTTTGCGCAAACGAACCTAGCGCTGAACAAATCAATTACAGCAACAGGTACACTGGGTGGTAATGGTCCATCGCTAGCTATTGACGGAAATGGTGGTACCCGATGGGAAAGCCCTCACGGTGTGGACAACCAAACTTTACAGATTGATCTGGGTGAGGTTTACGACTTATCTGCCATGAAAGTGATATGGGAAGGGGCATCTGCAAAAAGCTATGAAATATACATCTCTGGAAATTCAAATACCTGGACAAAGGTGGGCGAAAAAACCAGCACTGTAGGGGCCAGAACCGATGACCTTATTTTTGGAGCAGAAGCCAAGGAAGCAAGATATGTGAGGTTGAATTTACTTACACGCAACACTGTTTATGGCTTCTCTATCTATGAAATAGAAATTAATGGTTCCTTAAGTACTGTTACGCCTATAGCTACCAGTATGACGGTGCAGCCCAAAGAAGTGAACTTACTAGCGAGTTTACCCAGCACCTATAAAATACTATCCATCAATAATAGCCTCATCGATTATAACGATCAATATCTTGTATTTAACCAATTGGCAAGCTCGGCGGGCAAAAATGCCACTTGGACCAAACAAACCAGGTTAGGCCAATCATTAAGATGGCACTTTGAAGAAGGCGAAGGCACCACCGCTAATGGTGCTACGGCCAAACTTACGGTACGCTCCCAAGCTTGGACCCATATTATCCTACAAGAACAAAGTGACAAGCCACTTACCGATGCCGCAGATTTTAGGGAATCGGTAATATTATGGAAAAACTATATTAAGAGTAATTGCCCCAATCCTAATGCAAAAATTATTTTGGCCATGAACTGGGCCTATGTTGATGCTACTAACTTTTCACAAAACACAAGTACACTATACAATACCTATATGTCTATCGCTAGGGAGCTTGGTATTAGTGTTTGCCCAATTGGAAATACTTATGAAGCGATCAGACAAGCTGAGGGAGAAACCGCAAAGAATGCGCTATATAGTGATAACAGACATCCAACGATATTAGCTACCTATTTAGCCTCGTGTATGCAATATGCTTCTTTGTTTGACCAAACACCTATTGGCTTAACTTACCGCCCTAGCGGGGTATCAGCCAGTGATGCCACTAGAATGCAAAACTACGCTTGGAGCAACTACCAAGCTCACGACGATGTGGTGAACGATGTGGCGGGAATAGTTAGATTTTCCTATGTTTCACTGGATCAGTTTAACCGAAAAATGTCAACAGGCGCTGCGGCTACATGGAATGTAAATACTGGCGGAACAATTAACAGCAATGGTATTTTCTCCAAAAACAGCAATCAAGAAGCTACCCTAAATGTAAACGCCTCAACAGGTACTTTCAGCGATAATGCCACCCTTAAATTAGTCAATGCTGTTACTTCGGTTACTGAACAATTTGCAGAACTAAGTACCACGAACAATTACACACAGGATTTTAACAGTATGGGTACTGATGCCATAGCCACCTTACCTACTGGCTGGAAAATAGAAAAGCGATTAGACGCTCCCAGAACACTGGGCTCCTACGTTTCGGCCAGCAATAAAACGGAACAGGTAGGCGGAAATGGCATGGCGAGTAATGCCACTAACGGCTTATATAATTTTGGTGCTGGGGTTGCCAATAGTGCTACAGACAGGGCCATCGGCGGTATTTCTACGTCGGTGGCCAGTGGCACTAGAGGAATCAACATTTATTTACAGATAAAAAATACTGGCACCACTTCTATTCCGGCTTTAGATATCGCTTATGATGTAGAGAAATACAGAAAAGGAAATAATACCGCTGGGTTTACCATGCAGCTCTATTACTCTACAGATGGTGAAACTTGGACCTCTGCGGGCAGTAACTTTCTAACTACGTTTAATGCTGATACAGAAACCGCAGGCTATGCTACCGCCCCTGGTGAAAGCAAAAATATCAGTGCTACCCTAAATCAATCAATTGCGGCAAATGCAAGCCTCTATTTGGTCTGGAACTATGCTGTT
>NZ_JAELTX010000968.1 GCF_016429065.1 Pedobacter sp. ASV17 | reverse complement strand
CCCCCCCCCCCCCCCCCCCCCCCCCCCCCCCCCCCCCCCCCCCCCCCCCCCCCCCCCCCCCCCCCCCCCCCCCCCCCCCCCCCCCCCCCCCCCCCCCCCTTTTTTAATGATCCGGCGACCACCGAGAACTACACACCGGCTCAGTCGTCGGCAGCGTCAGATGTGTATAAGAGACAGGGCCCGCACTTTGCATCGCGGCATCGCTCAACGCAAATACCGTGTACGATACCTTTGCACCTTTTTCCTTTAATAAGGTTTTAATGTTACTTTTTTGCCATGCGGTAAAAAAAATCTTTGCAGAGGA
>NZ_JAELTX010000967.1 GCF_016429065.1 Pedobacter sp. ASV17 | reverse complement strand
CCCCCCCCCCCCCCCCCCCCCCCCCCCCCCCCCCCCCCCCCCCCCCCCCCCCCCCCCCCCCCCCCCCCCCCCCCCCCCCCCCCCCCCCCCCCCCCCCCCCCTTTTTTAATGATCCGGCCACCACCGATATCTACACACCGGCTCAGTCGTCGGCAGCGTCAGATGTGTATAAGAGACAGGTACTTTATGTTCGTAGATTTATTAAAAAGGGAACTTTTGAAACGGGTCTAACTCCTTTACTGTTTGCCATTTCCAAAAAATCAAGCAAGGTAGAGGCTCACAATAGTTATTCGCAGATTATTACC
>NZ_JAELTX010000966.1 GCF_016429065.1 Pedobacter sp. ASV17 | reverse complement strand
CCCCCCCCCCCCCCCCCCCCCCCCCCCCCCCCCCCCCCCCCCCCCCCCCCCCCCCCCCCCCCCCCCCCCCCCCCCCCCCCCCCCCCCCCCCCCCCCCCCCCCCCCCCTCTTTTCAAGCAGAAGACGGAATACGAGATCTTGTAATTCGTCTCGTGGGCTCGGAGATGTGTATAAGAGACAGGTTTAACCCCGTTACGAAAAAAAGTTTCTATCGATCAATAGATCCCATTACTTTTTGTGAAAACGCATTTAATGCTTCTCTCTCCGCCATGCCACCTTTCACACTTTCGTGCACCTCTAAGGCAC
>NZ_JAELTX010000965.1 GCF_016429065.1 Pedobacter sp. ASV17 | reverse complement strand
CCCCCCCCCCCCCCCCCCCCCCCCCCCCCCCCCCCCCCCCCCCCCCCCCCCCCCCCCCCCCCCCCCCCCCCCCCCCCCCCCCCCCCCCCCCCCCCCCCCCCTTTTTTAATGATCCGGCGACCACCGATATCTACACACCGGCTCAGTCGTCGGCAGCGTCAGATGTGTATAAGAGACAGGTCCAATAGCGCCCACATTTTTTTCTGCCACGTGTAAAAAGGGCAGTTTGCCTTCTTCGGCTATTTGGCTGGCCACAAAAGCCACTAACTGTTTTGCATAACCTTTGCCCACATGCTCGGGGTGGGT
>NZ_JAELTX010000964.1 GCF_016429065.1 Pedobacter sp. ASV17 | reverse complement strand
CCCCCCCCCCCCCCCCCCCCCCCCCCCCCCCCCCCCCCCCCCCCCCCCCCCCCCCCCCCCCCCCCCCCCCCCCCCCCCCCCCCCCCCCCCCCCCCCCCCCCTTTTTTAATGATCCGCCCACCACCGAGATCTACACACCGGCTCAGTCGTCGGCAGCGTCAGATGTGTATAAGAGACAGGTATATACGTTTATGGTCATGTCTAATCAAATTTACAAATACAAAAATATATAATTGCAATACCAAGTCATGTCTATTTTAGGTCATTTATACTCGTGGCTAGTTACTAGCGGTTAGTGATTAGTTT
>NZ_JAELTX010000963.1 GCF_016429065.1 Pedobacter sp. ASV17 | reverse complement strand
CCCCCCCCCCCCCCCCCCCCCCCCCCCCCCCCCCCCCCCCCCCCCCCCCCCCCCCCCCCCCCCCCCCCCCCCCCCCCCCCCCCCCCCCCCCCCCCCCCCCCTTTTTTAATGATCCGGCCACCACCGAGATCTACACACCGGCTCAGTCGTCGGCAGCGTCAGATGTGTATAAGAGACAGGTACAGGACTGGCTAAATTTCCAGCTACCCCAAATAGGTAAACCGCGCCACCACTAGTGGCCGCTTTATTTCCTATAAATTTATTATTGTTCATTTGCGGACTGTTAGCATTTAAATAAAGTGCACC
>NZ_JAELTX010000962.1 GCF_016429065.1 Pedobacter sp. ASV17 | reverse complement strand
CCCCCCCCCCCCCCCCCCCCCCCCCCCCCCCCCCCCCCCCCCCCCCCCCCCCCCCCCCCCCCCCCCCCCCCCCCCCCCCCCCCCCCCCCCCCCCCCCCCCCCCCCCCTTTTTTCAAGCAGAAGACGGAATACGAGATCTTGTAATTCGTCTCGTGGGCTCGGAGATGTGTATAAGAGACAGGCAAAAAGTAGCTCAAGCAGCAGAACAAAATAGTGCAAACAAGCAGAATAACGAAATGACGGATCAGCAAATGGGTATGAAGCCAGAAAAAGGAGAGAAGATGAAGTTGGGAAATGGCAAGAAGGCT
>NZ_JAELTX010000116.1 GCF_016429065.1 Pedobacter sp. ASV17 | reverse complement strand
TATAGGGCTATGTGTCATGCGGTGTTAAACAGACAATGTAAAAACGTCAGCTGATGAAAAAACAATCTTTTAAGATTTTAAAAAAATAAAAAATGCTATAGTGTGCCTTAAACACCATCTGCCATACTTTAAAGGTCATGTTAGCGTCATGAAATAGGTGATTTTTAAAGATTGGCAAAAATGTTGTAATAAAAGGAAACAAATAGAGTTTTATAATTGTTGTTGAAACAGATTGATGATTAAGACAGCAATATAAATTGAAAATTTGATCTAAAGCATCCTCGCAAGAGGGTATTCTTCATAAATAGTTTGTTTGGTTTATTTTCCGGTAGGGGTTGTTCCCTACCGGAATTCTTTTTTATAGACCTTTTGGTTTGCGACATACACACAGATTTTTGTTTTTAATAAATGAATGCCAGTATCTATGCGCTGAATAAAATGCGCAAGAAAAAATCTGTGTATCTGTGGCTAAAAGATAACTTACCTCTATATTTGAGTAATGTTAATCCTCGAAGCCAATTTTTGGCAACAATTGCTTCAACAGTTTCAGCACACCTCATGGCTCGAGTGGCTTGGGTTTGTGAGTACAATCGCCTGCATTTATTTGGCGGCGAGAGAAAACATATGGAACTGGCCAATTTCTATCTTGAGTATTGTGATTAGCGCCATCCTTTTTTTCGAAAGCCATCTGTTTGGCGATTTTGCCCTACAGTTTTATTTTCTTTTCACCGCGTTTTACGGTTGGTGGTTTTGGTTGAAGAAAAAAAAGGAAGATACTAAACCTGTAGTAAGCATTGGATGGAGACATTGGATTTATGCCATTTTGGCTATTGCTGTTCTCACGGTGGTACTAGGCTATTTTTTAGATCGCTATACACCCTCTAACGTACCGTATGAGGATGGCTTTTGTACCGCAATGAGTTTTGTGGCGCAAATTATGCTCACCCGAAAGATCCTAGAAAATTGGATTTTGTGGATTGTGGTTGATATTTGTTATGTACCCTTATTAATTTATAAAGAGCTGAATCTTTATGCCGTGCTATATGCTATTTTGGTAATCATAGCTTTAAATGGATATTTAGATTGGAGAAAGACTTATCGTGAACAAGCAAATTAAAAAAGTGGCCATTGTTGGCCCCGAGAGCACAGGGAAATCTACTGTTTCTTTGCAATTGGCTAAATATTATCAAGTGCCGTGGGTACCAGAATATGCTCGTTATTATTGTGAAGCCTTAACAGAGCCTTGTACATTGCAAGATGAAGTGAATATGTTTCACGGCCAGCTAGCGCTTGAAGAATCTGTTTTGGCAATGACTGAGACAGATTTTGTGATATGTGATACTACGTTTTTAACGGTAAAGATTTGGAGTGATGCCTTTTTTGGACATACTCCTGAAATTGTATTGGATGCCCTCAAAAATCGCCCTTACGACTTTTATATTCTGTTGGATATTGATTTGCCTTGGCAAGACGATCCTCTGAGAGATTTTCCCAATCAAAGGGAGCATTTTATGGAAGTTTGGCATAAGGAGCTTAAGGCATTGGGTGCTAAATATACCGTGGTATCTGGTATGGGCGAACTACGTTTCAAACATGCTGTTGAAGCGATTGATGAGTTTTTGCTGGGAGCTGTGTAAAAGTTTTCGTCATTGCGATGCACGAAGCGCACATTAAGCTTCAATCTGACGGTAAGCTATGCAATAAATTTATTTCAGGATCAGCTAGTAGGGCTTTAATTAAATTAGGAACATAAAAAAGGCAGCTATGATATCATAACCGCCTTTTTTTATGTCGTTTTACGCTGTTAGATAAACAGACTTAAAATATAATACAAGATTGCCGCCAAAGCTGCTGATACAGGAATGGTTAAAACCCAAGCCCAAACTAGCTTAACGGTAACGCCCCATTTTACTGCAGAGGTTCCTTTGGTTAAACCAGAACCAATGATAGAACCAGTAATGGTGTGCGTAGTACTTACGGGGATTTTCAAGTGCTCAGTAAAGTAAAGCGTTAATGCACCTGCAGTTTCTGCAGTTACACCCTCAAATGGCGTTACTTTAGTGATTTTAGAACCCATTGTTTTTACGATTTTCCATCCGCCACTTAAAGTTCCTATGGAAATGGCCGTGTAACAAGCTAAAGGGATCCATGGTGGCATGTGTGCCGCTATTTCGTCGCCATTGGCATCTTTAGAAGGTAATACTACGTGTAACCAGTCTGGCATGCTGCTCATAGAAACACCGCTTTGGTGTACATAAACTAATACGGCAGCAGCAATAATTCCCATTACCTTTTGCGAATCGTTACCTCCATGGCCTAAACTGAATGCCGCAGAAGATAATAATTGCATTTTTCTAAGCCATTTAGTCGATTGATGGTGACTTAAGAAACTGAAGATTAAACAAAACGAGCTAATGGTAAGCACAATAAAGGCAACTAAGAACCATTTGATGTTATGCGATTCAAATACGATACTCCAGAAATGAGATTCGAAACGAGGTTTGTGAATCTTATCGTAAGGGACCATTTGAAGGTATACAAAAACAACGGTTGCAATCATCAAGCCCAGCGTAAAAAGCTTTGGCCCAATGCTCTTTTTGGCCGAGTGTAAGAGCCAAACAGAAATGCAGTAGGAAACAACGGCACCAATTAATGGAGCCAGTACAATAAAGCCTACAATCACCAAAACGCCTGTTGGCATTTCACCAGCTTTGCCTTCTTTGTACCAGTTTACCACATCTAAGCCCGCATGAGCTACAGCAGCACCTGCAAAACCACCAATTAAAGTGTGAGATGAACTAGAAGGTATGCCGAACCACCAGGTTAATAAATTCCAAATAATGGCCGCAATAACCCCCGCTAAGATCACGGTGAGGTTAATTTCCATGGTATTGGCTGTTTTTGCAACAGTATCGGCAACGCCAAAACCAAACACCCAATAGGCCAGAAAGTTAAAAAAAGCAGCCCATACTACAGCTTGAAAAGGTGTAAGCACCTTTGTGGCTACGATGGTTGCAATTGCATTAGCAGCATCGTGAAAACCGTTGATGTAATCAAAGATGAGGGCTAAAACAATAATTAAGAGAAGTATGGTCATAATGGTCTTATGCGTTTTTAACCAAGATAGATTCTAGCACGTTGGCCGCATCTTCACATTTATCAGTCGCAATTTCTAAGGTTTGTAACACCTCTTTTTGCTTAATTAATTCTATCGCATTGGTTTCAAACTCGAACAAACGGGCAATGGCAAGGTTACAAGTGTAATCTGCTTGGTTTTCTGCACTGTTAATTCTTACGCAAGCATCTGCAATCACCCTAATGTTTTTAAAGCTTCTCAATTCTTTGATCGCTTTTTCAAGGTCACCGCACATTTCAACCAATAACTCAGCAAGTTTTACCATTGGCTCGCCAATGTTAGTTACGTTGTAAAGTTCAATGTTTCCTGCTGATGCGTGAATATAATCTGCAATATCGTCAATAGCACTCGCCAATGAGTGGATGTCTTCTCTATCAAAAGGAGTGATAAAGTTTTTACTCAACTCAATAAAAATCGTGTGCGTAATGTCGTCACCTACGTGCTCAAGACGCTCAACTTCTTTAATGGCTTCTTTTCTTTTTTCGATGTCGTCGGTAGTTACTACTACTAAAAGTGCTTCTGCAATTTTCCTAACGTTACTTCCTGCTTGTTCAAACAATGGCTGGAACTTTTTGTCTTTAGGGGTAAAGAAGCTGAATATATTGCTCATACTTGTTTTAAGATATGATGCAAAAGTAAAACCGCAATGTTAAGTTAATGTTAACTTTGGCGACAATTTTACTTGATTGTTAAGTGGTAACGGATTGTAGCCTAACAAAATGGCCTCCATTAATCTTAAATAAGGAAATGCGGTGAATTATTTTTTACCGTAATTCAACAAAGGCTCATTGTTTTTTTGAAGCGTAAAAGCAAAAGTGGTCCCAATACTTGGCGTACTACGTACCGAAATGGTTTGTTGGTGCGCTTCTAAGATATGTTTCACGATGGCCAAGCCCAAGCCAGTTCCACCTTCTTTTCTAGAGCGGTGAGAATCTATCCTGTAAAAACGTTCAAACAAGCGAGGAAGGTGTTTTTCTTCGATGCCCATTCCGTCATCGGTTACTTCTACTAAATATTGATCGTGAAGCTCAAAGATTTTGATCGAGGTAGAACCATTTTCTTTACCGTACTTAATGGAGTTCTGAATAAGGTTGATCAATACTTGCCTGATTTTCTCCCTATCGGCATACACCATGGTAGGTGTGGTGTATTTGTCTTTAAAGATGAACTTGGTTTTGTTGTCGGCAGCTTTATCTTCTAAAATATCAAGAACTTCCTTAATTAAGGGAACAATGTCAAAACGAACGTAGTTGATGGGGATTTCTCCCGTTTCTAGCTTAGATATTGAGTCTAAATCCTTGATCAGATAACTTAAACGTTCAATGTTGTTTTCGGCTTTCTTTAAAAACTTTACGGCCATCTCTGGATCGTCAGAAATGCAATCTTGAAGCGTTTCTATATAGCCTTGTATAGCAAACAAAGGTGTTTTAAATTCATGGGATACATTAGAAAGAAACTCTCTTCTAAATTGTTCCTGTTTTTTTAACAGCTCGATTTCTTTCTTTTTGGCGCCTGCCCATTCCTCTACCTCCTGTTGTACATCGTTAATGGGGTCTGAACTCACATATTCTCCAAGGGCTTCTTTCAAATCCTTGCCAAGCTTTAGGTTATGGATCAACTTGTAAATAAGCTTAATTTTGCTGTAGATATATTTTTCTAGCAAATAGTAGAATACCAAAAAGCTGGTTCCGAAGGAAATTCCGAACGAAATTAACAAATAGTACCAGCTTCCCTGAAAATGGTAGTTCACCAAGCCGATAGATAAGCCCACGGCCAATGCTGTAATTAAAACCAGTACGCTAAATTTCATCTATTTCTTTTTTTGTTTTCGATGGTTGATGAGAGCTCGGTACAACGGTAATTATTTTTAGATAAATGAATGCCGTACCTCGGTTTCATATTGCTAAATTACAGCTATTAAGTTAAGATAATGTTAACACGCTGGCTATAATTTTTCTGTCAGGTATTTCCAATAGCGTTTGGGCACATGTTGCGTATGTAGTTTGGTGTTTTTTCTCGCTACAATGTTCGTGCTCTTGAAATAAATCTTCCATAGATCTGCATATAGATTTTCCTTTTCATCCAACAGATTTTGGTTCGTTTTTTTCTGTAAGCTAATGTCTATGTCCATTTCAATCTCTTCCACCGTTTGGAGGTCGTAAAAAATGCCGTAGCGTCTTTTTAGGTCATAAATAATCCATTGCTGATCGGTGTAACGGTTTTTAAAATGATTAACGAGTAATGGGATCACATTAAAGTCGGGATCTATACCGCAATAAAATATCCCATCGGCAGTTTTCTGGAAACGGATAAAAGCCTCCATCCTGTGCTTTTCCCGTTCTACTTTTCTGGCCATTTGCGTAATGCTCAGCACCTGCGGATGCCCATAATTTTGCTCGGCACCCTTAGGATTTTGGAAAATATAGATGATGAATTGAAAAAGGTCGTGATGGATTTGTGGAAGTTCCGAAAGATAAGCGCAATAAGTCCTGCGCATCCAAGCCCTATCCAATTTTTTGGCCATGCCTTTCCACACTCGGTCTGCCTTTTCTCTATCGGTTAATACTTCAAAACTGGGCACGAAAGCGTCTGGCTGATGGGTTCCCTTGGATTTCAAAGTTACTGGTCCAGGTTTTCGCTCAAACCATTCGAATACTGCAGTGAGTAAGCCTTCTAAAGTTCCATCGAAAATGTAAATCATAGTTATGAATAATATTATCAACCATCTAAGCACGGTCCAAAAACTAAAATGTTACTTAAAGTCTAAGGTGGTAAATAAAGCCGCTAAGAAGTTGAGGGTATATCAAAAAACTTAATGTTCCTTAATGCCTTAATGTTTAAAACCTAGAGCTTTCAAAACTGTCAACCATTAAGAAATTAAGACAATTAAGGCGTGGCTCATAAGACTTAATGTTCCTTAATGCCTTAATGTTCAAAACCTAGAGCTTTCAAAACTATCAACCATTAAGAAATTAAGACAATAAAGGCGTGGCTCATAAAACTTAATGTTTCTTAATGCCTTAATGGTTCAAAATCTAAGATGTAAACATTCTTAAAAAAGTAAAAGCTGTTCATTAGGTGTCTTCAAATATTTGCTCTGGCTTTCGGCTAAAATAAACCCCTTAATTTGGTGCGATTGAAAATCTTTCAGCTGAAAAGGAGTGTCGGCACAGGTGATAAAATGCTTAGCCCTGTTGTAGGCAATGCCAATTTTTTTCAATTGATGAATGTAAAGCCTGCCGAATTTGCGAGCCTTTATGATTTTTTGTGCAGAACCAACGCCAACACCTGGAATGCGTAAAATCATCTGATAGTCGGCAGTGTTAATATCGATAGGGAACAGGTGCATGTTGCGCAAGGCCCAGCTTAATTTCGGGTCAATGTCGGTATCTAAATGTGGGTTGTTGTCATTGAGCAGCTCCTTCACATCAAATCCATAAAAGCGCATGAGCCAATCTGTTTGGTATAACCTGTTTTCCCGTAAAAGCGGTGGTTGAGAGCCTAAAATGGGCATTCGGCTGTCATTGCTAATAGGAATATAACCAGAGTAATAAACCCGTTTTAAGGAAAAGCTTTTGTAAAAATTGGCAGCGGTGTACATAATGTCCTTGTCTGTTTCTGGAGTGGCTCCCACTACCATTTGGGTGCTTTGCCCGGCAGGAACAAATTTGGGCACACTCTTAATCAGTTTCTTTTCCTCTTTAAACTGAACGATCTGGTTTTTGACAAAACCTAAAGGCTTGATCACATCTTGATGGCTTTTTTCAGGTGCCAAAAGCTTTAAACCTACTTCGGTGGGCATCTCTAAGTTAATGCTCATTCGATCTACATAAAGTCCAGCCTCTGTGATCAATTCGTCGCTAGCCCCAGGGATAGTTTTTAGATGGATGTAGCCGTTGTAGTTTTCTTCGAGCCTTAATTTCTTCACTACTCTCAGCAGTCGCTCCATGGTGAAATCGGCATTCTTAAAAATCCCAGAACTTAAAAATAATCCTTCAATGTAATTCCTCCGATAGAAATTCATGGTCAGTTCCACCACTTCATCTACCGTAAAGGCTGCCCGTTCAATATCATTACTGCGTCGCGAAACGCAATAGGCGCAGTCGAATATACAATGATTGGTAAGAAGTATTTTTAATAAAGATACACAGCGGCCATCTTCGGTATAGGTATGACAAATACCCGATTGATGTCCATTTCCAACACCTTTGTTGGTGTTTTTTCTGTCGCTACCGCTTGATGAGCAAGATACATCGTACTTTGCAGCGTCGGCCAGTATATTGAGTTTTTGAATTAACCTTTCAGACATGATTAGCTATTTTGCTAACAAATATAGTAAAATAGCTAATATTTTTAGTTATTTTTTGCCTTCCCACTCTGAGTAGAACTGCTCCAGATAGTTCACCATGAACTGATGTCTCTGTTCAGCCATTGCTTTACCTGTTTCTGTCTTCATCAAATCTTTTAGCAAAAGAAGTTTTTCGTAGAAATGGTTGATGGTAGGAGAGGTGGTGTTTTTATACTGCTCCTTGTTCATATGTAGATTAGGTTTGATTTCGGGATTGTACAATACCCTATTTTTAAAACCACCGTAAGTAAACGCCCTGGCGATACCAATAGCGCCGATGGCATCTAGTCTGTCGGCATCTTGTACCACATCTAATTCCTTAGAGAAGTAGGAAATTTCACCAAAGCTTGCTTTAAAAGAAAGGTTTTTGATGATCAGTTTTACTTCCTCGATAATTTTAGGCTCAAGGCCAATACTTGCTAAGAAATCACCTGCTTTCTGTGGACCAATTTCTTCATCGCCACCATTAAATTTACTGTCGGCAATATCATGTAAAAGTGCCGCCAAGGCCACAATCAATTCGTCTGCCTGCTCAGTAGTATTAATGTGCTTTGCTGTTTTGTAAACACGTTCAATGTGGAACCAGTCGTGGCCAGCTTCAGCATCGGCAAGGGTGTTTTTAACAAAGTTGATGGTAAGGTCTAAAATCTGTTGCATAAGTGCTAAAGTAAGGTTTAGCTTTTAGCTTCTTGAACTTAGGCTTGGGAAAAAAAATCACATAAAGATAAAAGATTGACTGCTAAATAAAAAGAAATGCTCAACGTTGTAGTGAACATTGAGCATTTTGTTTTGGTTCCACAAATTGCTAATAGGCAGTGCGCTTTGAGGCTAATAACTCTAAAGTGTCTACGTCGAGCAGTTTGGCGATGAGGAAAAGTCGATCGAGGCTGATTTTACTGTAACCCAATTCAATTTTGCTGTAAGCATTTTGGGAAATTCCGATTTTAGAAGCTAAGTCTTGTTGCGAAATTTTTTTGAACTCGCGAACTTTCCTGATTCTTTTAGCGATGCGGTGCATCTCTTTTTTGTATTTTTCAATCATGGGGCAGATAGTTAGTTAGGTAAAACTATACAAATATTTTACAATTTGCAAGTTTAACCTCTAGTAATCATCTGTTTACAACTTTTTTGAGTATTGAAAAATAATGCTGTTCTTATCGGATTGGACGCTCATTTTCAGGTCTTCTGCTGCCGTCGTAAAGCTCGTATTCCAGCATTCTGCAATCTAGTTTTCCATTGTAAAATTCTATCTTTTTATCGGCTTTTAAACCAATTTTTTTGGCCAAATCAGGGTTGCCGGTAAAAATATAGCCATGGTAGCCTTTACAGTTTGTTTTCATGAAATCGCCCATGCGTTTGTAGGTGAGTTCAAGTTTGCTATGGGTACCTAGTCTTTCACCATATTCAGGGTTAAAAACAACTACTCCTTTTTGTCCTTCAGGCACACTTGTTTCCGCAAAATCTCCCTCCTCAAATTGGATCAAATGATCAACACCAGCGGTTTTTGCATTTTTCCTGCTCACGTCAACAGCGTCAGGAGAAAGGTCAGAAGCAATGATTTGCAGGTCTACATTTTTAATTACTTGATCTTTTAAAATGCGTCTTTCTTGAAAAAACACTTCTTCATCATAGCCGATGATGTGCATAAACCCATAATTCATTCGATATAAGCCTGGACGGCGGTTAGTAGCTAACAACGCAGCTTCGATAGCTAACGTGCCTGAGCCGCACATTGGATTAACGAAAGGTGATTTTCTGTCCCATTTGGTAGCCATGATCACACTGGTAGCTAAGGCCTCCAACATTGGCGCCTTTCCTGGGATTTTACGATAACCATGTTTACTTAATGTTTCTCCACTGGTATCGATAAATATGGTTGCGTCTGAATCTTTCCAGTACAAATGAACCACTGCTTTATTCGCATCAGCACCGCTATTTGGGCGAATGTCTTTTTTAGATTTAATGCGATCTACAATGGCATCCTTCACTTTTAGATTGGCAAAAAGCGGGGTAGTGATAAAAGGATTGTCAACATTTGACGTCACCGAGAAATAGCCCGAAAAATCAATGAGTTCTTCCCAGGCAATGTCCACTAAAGTTTGGTAAAGCTCTTCAGGATTTTTGGCCTCGAAACTTTTTAGGCTATACAAAATTTGGCTGGCACAACGCAGGTTGAGGTTAAGTTTTATACACTCGGTTAGGGTAATGTTAAGCTCTACACCCGTAGAGAAGGCTCTTTCAATGGTATAGCCCAGTTCTTCTACTTCTGTTTGGAGGTAGGATGATAGTCTTTTATTACAGGTGATAATTACCTTGCTCTTGGTGTGGAAAACTTGTGTCATATGATTTGCGAAGTTATCAATAAAAATATAGAGATTTGGATGGAAGAAGAGAAATATATTAGTATTGATATGGAAATTAAAGGGAAGGTACACGAAATTGGTGCCACACAGCAGGTGAGCGAAACGTTTAAGAAACGTGATTTAATTGTAGAATACGCAGAAAATCCGACTTATCCGGAATATATTAGATTTGAGGCGTTACAAGATAAAACAGCTTTATTTGATAGCTTGAAGCCTGGAGATGAAATTGAGGTTTCGTTCAATTTACGTGGTCGTCCGTGGACTAACAAAGATGGTGTTACTTCGTATTTTAACAGTTTGGTCGTATGGCGTCTTACTGCATTAACAGGTACTGCTCCTGCAGCTGGTGATGCACCGCAATATGCTGCTCCAGTTGACGTGAATACTGCTGCTGGTGAGGATGACGATTTGCCTTTTTAATATCGCTTTTTAAGAAAACAATGATAGTTAGAAGCCGCTTGGATAACCAAGTGGCTTTTTTCATGCTCTTTTAACACTTAAAGTTGTAATTAAAGTTCGGGCCTTTTCTATCGCTGTTGTTAGGTTGAGTTTGCTTTTTGAGGTTGTTAATCACTGAAAATGAGCTTTTATAGGAGCTGATTGTACTGTTAAAAAGTGTTAAAGGGTAGTGTTGTTTACTAAAGTGTTCGTTAACTTTGAATGGAAACGGCATGAAAAAGAGGAGCCTTTGGATAATTACCGCGCTAATGACCTTCGCGTTGTTAGGTGTTTTTGTAATGCAGATGTATTACGTTAGGGAATCTTATAACCTTAAATCACAGCTTTTTGAGCAAGATGTAAATCAAGCACTAAGCGCAGTGGTTAATAAGATACAGAAGAAAAATGTCATTCGACATATCAATCGAAAAGATGTAGAATTTCAGGAACTGGAGGTCAGCAATATCCGTAGTAAAACGGATAGTATTGTTGCTTTTAAGGAAAGGTATAAGGAAAATAAGGCTCGTAGGCGAATGAAACTGCAGCAGCAGATATTGCAGTATTTAAATGAGCAGGATAGCATTATCCATAATAACTATGTTAAGCCTCAAATTATAAGTCAGGAAGATTATGCAATTCTGTCCAATCCGAATCCGAATAGCAAAAATACCCTAAATTATAAGATAGACGAATTTAGAACGCCAGATGGGGTAGTTCTTAGCCGTAAACTTTCGTCTAATTACGAACGAAAGCGACCAATTATTAGGTTGGATAAACTGCCTGACTCAATTATATATCTTGCTTTTAGCCCAGCCGATTTAAGGCCCCAGTTTATTACTTTACCTACCATGGATCCAGACTTAAAAACT
Source organism: Pedobacter sp. ASV17 (assembly GCF_016429065.1). Classification (GTDB taxonomy): domain Bacteria; phylum Bacteroidota; class Bacteroidia; order Sphingobacteriales; family Sphingobacteriaceae; genus Pedobacter. Next base: position 5,760 of record NZ_JAELTX010000116.1, on the reverse strand, counting down.
AAGTTTGAATTAGAGGATGTAAAGGCTGAGCATCGATATAAAATGGAGCTTGAACGGTTATATGCTGATACCGTTACGTTGGTGGGCAATAGTGGTCGTAACGTAATGCTATTGCAAGATGTAGCCAAAGAGATGGCCAATAAGAATATCCCTTTAGAAGAGAGGATCCCAAGTCAGGAAACGGTAGATACCTTAATTAAAAGGGAGCTGCTCAGTAAAAATATTAACTTAGATTATAATTACTGGATAACGCCATCTAAAAATATTGATAAGGTTATTTATCATAATGTATCCCTGCAAGAGGGCGAAGCCTTGCCGCAAAATACCTTTAGTAAAATTATTTTTAGTAATGATTTGATGATTAAAGATCCGGGGATGCTGTACGTGAGTTTTCCTAATAAAAACTCATTGATTTTTAACAACATGTTTGTTACCCTTATTTCTTCCGTAGGTTTATTGTTGGTATTGGTTTTCATTTTTGCTTATACTATTTACGCCATCATCAGGCAGAAAAAATTGACGGAAATGAAGACGGATTTCATCAATAATATGACCCACGAGTTTAAAACCCCCGTGGCCACTATCATGATTGCCAGCGAAGCTTTAAAAGACCCCGATTTGAATGCGGATAAAGCTAGGATCAACCGTTTGGCGGGCATTATTTACGATGAGAACGTTCGACTGGGCAATCATATTGAAAGGGTGTTGAACGTTGCGAAATTGGATAAGAAGGAATTGAAGTTGGAGCGCCAACCGGTAGCCGTGAACGACCTTATTTCTTTAGTGGTGGATAGCATGAGCCTTCAATTACAGAAGAACGATGCAGAAGTTATATTGGCATTAGATGCTGAGAAGGACGTATTGATGGGTGATGAGCTACATTTGTCAAATGTGATTTATAACCTGATTGACAATGCCAACAAGTACAGTCCTTCAAATCCGAAGATTACCATTAAGACTAAAAACCATGCAAATGGCATTGACATAGAAATAAGCGATGAGGGTATTGGAATGACCAAAGAACAAACCAAACGCATCTTTGATCAGTTTTATAGAGTCCCTACGGGCAATTTACATGATGTAAAGGGCTTTGGCTTGGGCTTAAGCTATGTCAATGATATTATTGCTCAAATGAATGGAAGCATTAAAGTGAATAGTGAGAAGGATAAAGGAACGACGTTTACCATTCATATACCATTTAAATTAAACAATTGATATGAAGAAGATACTTTTGGTTGAAGACGACCCGAATTTAGGATTGTTATTGCAGGACTACCTACAGATTAAAGGCAATTTTGAAGTGGTGCTATGCACCGATGGTGATGAAGGGTATAAAGCTTTTGGCAAGGATAATTTTGACCTTTGCATATTGGATGTAATGATGCCTAAAAAAGATGGGTTCACTTTAGGGAAGGAAATAAGAAAGGCCAATGAACAGGTGCCTATCATTTTCGCTACGGCCAAATCAATGATGGAAGACAAATCGTTGGCTTATGATTTAGGTGGAGACGATTACATTACCAAGCCGTTCAGAATAGAGGAGCTTTTGCTTCGCATCAATGCACTTTTAAAGAGAGCATCTTTGAAACAAAATGTGGTGCAGGAAGAGGTGCCAAGTCAGTTTGAAATTGGCAGTTACCGATTTGATTATACCACTCAAATTATCCATTCTGAGGGCGGGCAGCAAAAGTTGTCTACTAAAGAAGCTGAATTGCTGCGTTTGTTGTGCTTAAAGAAAAATGGCGTGCTTACCAGAGAAGAAGCGCTACTTAGCATTTGGCATGATGATAATTACTTTAACGGACGCAGTATGGATGTGTTTTTGAGCAAGCTGCGCAAGTATCTGAAAGAAGACCCAAAGGTAGAAATTATCAATGTACATGGAAAAGGCTACAAGCTAGTGGTTAACTAGCCTATAGCCTTTTCTTATTTCGTTATAAAATTACTTTAAAGCATTGCCCATTTAAAGGTTTGGTAGGCTGATTTCCCCCAGCCTTTTAAAGCTCCCTTTAAAATATCATACAATTGTTTTTGATTAACTGGTTTGCCTTTGGTAGGTATCTTTAGCTTATCAGGGCTAACTCCTTCGTCAGTTACCGAAGTAGCAAACCAGGTCACGTGGTCATGTGGAAGTGCCAAGCCTAATATCATTCCTGGTAAACCACTGAAAGATTCTGGGCCTCCGCTAACCGCTATTTCTTCGCTGTAAAAAGCCACTACGTATACAGAATCCATTACCAGTGCATTTGCCCTGCGACAGTTATATCCGGCAATGTTCCTGAACTCGTCGGTGATTTTCCAGTTGATTTTCCTAATGCTGTCACTTAATAGGTAAGTTTCTTCGTAAATTTTCTTTTGTGTTTTGCTTGTGCCAGCACTCAAATCACTTAAAATAGAATTGGCTTGTTGAAATTCGATCATGTTAGCAAACCAGTTATTTGACACTGGTGCATTCTCTTCGATAGGTAGAAATGCGGTGGTTTGGTTATTGAATAATAGTTTGCTCTTTTGTACTTTAAACTGTGGATTGTTCTTTTGGTAGCTTTCCAATGCTTGAGTGGCGAAGCTGTTATCTTCTCCCCATGATTTAAGTTGTTGCTTAATTAAAGCATAGGCATTTACACGTTTTTCGTATTCAATAGTCCCTTGTGTAACAAAGCGGGCATGTTGTGCGCTGCTGTTCAGCACAAAAAAAGTGAAAGAGGCGGCGATGATATATTTTAGCATTTTCATGTGTCTGTAAGTTGAATTAGTTTGTTTTTGGCGCTCCACCACCCATCTTGTTAAAATCCCATATTAGAGAGAACATGAAATAACGGCTGATGTTATTGTAGCGGGTTTGGGTAATTGAGTTCGTAGAGGCAGACCTAGAGAAACCAATGTTTTGTTTTAAAATGTCGTTGGCGCTTAACATTACTTTCAAACTCTCTTCTTTGAAAAAGGCTTTGGTTATTGCTGCATTGATTACGAAACGTTCAAAGCTGTTGTCAAATGAAGCTGAACTAGGTTGGTAGGTATATTCTGCATCAGACCTAATGGTGATTTTTTTAGGGAGTTTAAAACTTAAGTCCATATAGCCATTATAACCCCAGCCTTTGTTGTTGGTCTGTCTTTGTAGAGAAGCTTCTTGTACGAAATATCTTGGTCCAAAAGACATGTAAAATTGATTTTTATCGCCGTAGCTACTTAAATTAATTGAAGGGCTGATACTCTGATTGTCCGTAGTATTTAAGTCACCGTTTACATAGTTGTAAGAGCGAGATCCATTTGCGTTTAAGTTTAAACCTGCATTGATATTGCCCAAAAAAGCAAATTTCCTTGAATAGCCCATATATCCGTAGTAGTTATAAGGCAATTCATGATCTAAGTTTACTGTTCTGTATGTAGTTTTACCGCCCTCGTCGGTGGTATTATTGCTCACAATTTGATTGTTGGTAAAATTGAACCCACCGCTCACATAGAAATTTCGGCTGGTAATTACCTTGTAGGTATTGTATCGGATGTTAAAACGATTATTGTAGGCTGGTTTTAATTGGTCGTTACCTTCTACAATGTTCAATGGGTCGTCGTTGGTTCTTACAGGTTGTAATTGGTTTACGCTAGGTTGTGTATTTGAACCATTATAATTAATGCTGAAAGACTTTTGAGCCGAAAACTTGTACTGATAGGAAGCTTGAGGTAGCCAGTTAGTGAAATTTCTTTTTAATCTTTGGTTGGAGTAAACTTCCGTTTGGTCAAAGTTGATGAAACTGGTTTTAGTACCAAGGTTGATGACTGTTTTCCCTTTTTTGTAATTGAAAATAGCTCCTACTTGATTAAGTAATTGGTCAGCTTCAAAGTTATTACTAAACTCGCTGTTGAATTGGTCGTAAACACCAGTAGTTGAAGCATCGTAAGTTATCCTATCTGCTTTGTTAATGGTATAAGTTAATCCATAATTGGCAACTAAGCTAAGCGATTTACTTAGTGGTTCAGTAAAGGTAACATTAGACGACAAGCGATTAGTTAAAATACTGTTATCTTTCAACTGGTCAATTTTTTCGGTGCTGGTTAAATCTTCATTTTCATCGAAGAATCTATTAGTCGATTTCAAAAATCCGTCACTGTTAGATTTATTATAGGCTTGACTTAAGTTGATTGAAAAATTACGCCCAGCTTTTTTTAGTTTTTTGGTGTAAAAGGCACTTAAATTGAACAATTGCTGTTTAGAGTCATTATTTGTTGTTCTTTCTGCCGTATTTAATAACGAATTGTCTCCTCTTTTACCTACTGAATTGTCTATAACATCACTTTGTGAATTCTTCAACGTACCATCTATCGTTACTTTTAAGTTCGAGGTCGTATCAAGTTTGATGTTATAGGTAGCATCAATTTTTTGCCTAAACATATCATTTTCGGTATTTGCGGTGCTGTTGGTATTAAAAATAGCATCGGGAAGGTTACGTTGGTTGATGGTGTTTTTATTGATTTTTACATTAAGAGAACCTGCCTTATAGTTGGTGTTAATGCTTTCTTTATCGTTATTCCACTTGTTCTCGTAGTGTACGCCACCATTGTGCGCAACCGGAATACCTTCTCCCCAATAACGGCCACCGCCATCAAGTTCGTCACTACTCGACATAAATATCATCCCGTCATCAGTCACTTCCATGTTACTGCTACTTCCATATTTGTTGGCGTCATCCCATCCCAGCCCAGTTTTTCCCGTATTGCTTGAAGTGAAATATCCAGCGATCTTCTCTTTTTTCTTGAACTTGTTAAACATGGCCTGTATCTGATAGAAATCATCAGTACCATAGCCCGCATCAACTTTGCCAAAGTAGCCTTGTTTTTTGTCCTCTTTCAATACAATGTTTAAGGTTTGTTTCTTTTGACCATCATCAACGCCGGTAAAGGCAGCTTGGTCGCTTGATTTCTCGAACAATTGTACCTTGTCAACCATATCGGCTCTTAGGTTTTTGGTCACCAAAGTAGGGTCATCACCAAAAAACTCTTCACCATCAACCAATACTTTTTCTACGGTTTTCCCTTGAGCGGTAATTTTCCCTTGGGCATCAACCGTTACGCCAGGAAATTTCTTTAATAAATCCTCTACCCGGTCGTTTGGCTGTATTTTATAAGCAGAAGCATTAAATTCAGTAGTATCGCCTTTAATCTTGATGGCTGCCGCTTGCCCTTTAATGATCACCTCATTCAACAATTTGGCTTTAGTTTTCATATCGATTACTTTAAAATCGAAAGATTTGTTGGTAGAATCTAAACTGAATTTATTCACAAAATCCGCATATTCAGGATAAGTAATTAATAGGATAAAGTTCCCATTTTTCATGTTTTGAAAACTGAAATTACCTTCTGCATTAGCTCTAGTGAACTTATACAGGGTTGAATCTTTTGCGTTTAAAACGCTAACGGTTGCATTGTGAAGCTTTGCATTTGAAGAAAGGTCGGTAGCAACGCCTTTAATAGAATTTGTTTGCGAACGAGCTACGGAGAATGTCAGTATCAGCGCTAGTAGGAGTAACGTTCTTTTCATCTTAATAGTTTGGTGTGGCACTAAAGTATGAACTAAAAAAATAGTTTACAACTTAAAACTCTATTTTTAACATTTTTTAAGATAGTTGCTGGAGTTAGCTATCTTAGAGTGAATGATTTAAATCTCTTAAGCTTATGAAATTACCTTCTCTAAGTGTGCTTTGGCAAAACTTTAAAAGTGTTGTTTTCCGTTTCCCGTTGCAAGTGCTCATGGCTTTGGTAGCTACT
>NZ_JAELTX010000961.1 GCF_016429065.1 Pedobacter sp. ASV17 | reverse complement strand
TGATCTTAGTGTGAACGTAAAAGCTTATACGGATAGAATGAAGAACTACAAATATAAGTTCAGTAAAACAGGCGTATATACTGTAACTTTTATTGCCAAAAACGGGTTGAACGGCAATGTTAAAGAGCTGTCTCTTATACACATCTCCGAGCCCACGAGACGAATTACAAGATCTCGTATTCCGTCTTCTGCTTGAAAAAGGGGGGGGGGGGGGGGGGGGGGGGGGGGGGGGGGGGGGGGGGGGGGGGGGGGGGGGGGGGGGGGGGGGGGGGGGGGGGGGGGGGGGGGGGGGGGGGGGGGGGGGGGGG
>NZ_JAELTX010000960.1 GCF_016429065.1 Pedobacter sp. ASV17 | reverse complement strand
CCCCCCCCCCCCCCCCCCCCCCCCCCCCCCCCCCCCCCCCCCCCCCCCCCCCCCCCCCCCCCCCCCCCCCCCCCCCCCCCCCCCCCCCCCCCCCCCCCCCCCCCCCTTTTTTAATGATCCGGCGACCCCCGAGATCTACACACCGGCTCAGTCGTCGGCAGCGTCAGATGTGTATAAGAGACAGGTATAAAGTTATAGATATATCATCCCTTTGGGATGTAAAAAGATAGGCAGTGTTTTGAAAATGAACATATAGTGACCTTGAAAAGGTCAAATGTTTATAGATAAAACGATAGAAGGGAATACGACC
>NZ_JAELTX010000959.1 GCF_016429065.1 Pedobacter sp. ASV17 | reverse complement strand
CCCCCCCCCCCCCCCCCCCCCCCCCCCCCCCCCCCCCCCCCCCCCCCCCCCCCCCCCCCCCCCCCCCCCCCCCCCCCCCCCCCCCCCCCCCCCCCCCCCCCCCCCCTTTTTTAATGATCCGGCCACCCCCGAGATCTACACACCGGCTCAGTCGTCGGCAGCGTCAGATGTGTATAAGAGACAGGTCCCATCCTGTCGAAACGTGCATCTGTAAAAGCACCACGAACATGACCAAACATCTCGCTTTCAAATAAGGAGGTAGAAATACCGCCCAAGTTTACTTTTACAAAAGGCTTTCCACTTCTGGTACT
>NZ_JAELTX010000958.1 GCF_016429065.1 Pedobacter sp. ASV17 | reverse complement strand
ATTTACGGGCTGATCCACAAATTACAACCATGGGCGCTTATAGGGAACAACCATCATTTAAGTCCATTTGCGGGCGAAGACTTCCAGATGTTTGAAAAAGATTTGCCTGGAGAAAATAAAGCTGGGCCTGTCTCTTATACACATCTGACGCTGCCGACGACTGAGCCGGTGTGTAGATCTCGGTGGGGGCCGGATCATTAAAAAGGGGGGGGGGGGGGGGGGGGGGGGGGGGGGGGGGGGGGGGGGGGGGGGGGGGGGGGGGGGGGGGGGGGGGGGGGGGGGGGGGGGGGGGGGGGGGGGGGGGGGGGGGG
>NZ_JAELTX010000957.1 GCF_016429065.1 Pedobacter sp. ASV17 | reverse complement strand
CCCCCCCCCCCCCCCCCCCCCCCCCCCCCCCCCCCCCCCCCCCCCCCCCCCCCCCCCCCCCCCCCCCCCCCCCCCCCCCCCCCCCCCCCCCCCCCCCCCCCCCCCCCCCTTTTTTAATGATACGGCCCCCACCGAGATCTACACACCGGCTCAGTCGTCGGCAGCGTCAGATGTGTATAAGAGACAGCCATTACACTCCCTTCATCAACAGGTTTAGACAACTATCCATTTAATGCAGGTAATTCCACTACCAAAGGGTTGGAAACAACCATTAATTTTTCACCGATTTACAATCCAGGAAAATTTACTTGGA
>NZ_JAELTX010000115.1 GCF_016429065.1 Pedobacter sp. ASV17 | reverse complement strand
GCTTTAGTCTTTCTTCAGGCCCAGGTAGCGGAAAATAAATCATGGCCTGAAATCTTCTGGCGAAAGCTTCATCGATATTGGTTTCAAAGTTAGTGGCCAAAATAATCATCCCCGGAAAATCTTCGATACGTTGCAGTAAATAGGAAATTTCCTGATTAGCGTAACGGTCGTTTGAGCTGCTGGTTTGTGTACGTTTACCAAAAAGTGCATCTGCTTCATCAAAAAACAAGATCCAATTTTTGTTAATGGCCTGATCAAAGACATTAGATAGATTTTTCTCTGTTTCACCAATGTATTTAGAAACCACCATTGAAAGGTCTATACGATATACATCCAAGCCGTTTCTTTTTCCGAGCAAACTGGCCGTTAAAGTTTTTCCAGTTCCAGGAGGACCATAAAATAATCCTCTAAAACCAGGCTTTAGCTTTCCAAGCATTTCCCATTCATCCATTAGCTTATCCTTATGCTCAAGCCAATCGCAAATTTCCAATACCTCGTCCATCACATGATCTTCTAATATCAGATGGTCCCAAGTTAATGCGGTAGTGAGAATTTTTGCAGGAAAAACCGAACTATAGGACGGCTTGTGGCTGATCCCGTTCACAAAGTGCGATAAATATTCTTCGCCAACGGTTAAAAATCCACTCAAAAAAGGTTCGTTTGGCACATTTCGTAAAATACTTAGGATGTTAAGCTCATTAAAAAGCGGATCATTCATTAAAAAGTCGAGCAATTGAAATCGCTTTTCCATGTCCTCCCCAGCGATAATAAATGCAACTGTTTCGCCCGTGGGCAAAAAACCCTCATGATTAGTTCCCTTGATCCCTCCAAACTCGGTAAATCTGCGATCACTCCCATTGTTTTTAATAAAGAAAACATCTAGTAGTTGAGGTTTAAAATGTGGTGCCAGTGCTACCAATAAACATATCCGCTGTTGCAAATTAAGCTCCAATCTGTTCACTAGCGAAGCATATTGAGAATCATCCCGACTAAGGTCTGGCGCTTCAACTTCCAACACGTGGTTAAATTTGGTTTCCTTTTTCCAGTACAATAGCATTCTGGTATGGATTACTTCTTTTAGCCATTCCATTTCCAAATCAATGGCTTTTGCATTTTTGGTTCTTTCTAAACTGTCCATTCTACATAAATAGTTGTGTCCATTAATGAATTTTTGACCACTCCAAAACCCCAAGGCAGCGTTCTTAAAAGCACATCATATCCTGCTGGCTCTACTTTTAAATTCCAATCGCCGTGCTCATTTGCCAGTAGTCCATCCCGCTTTAAAAATGCACCCCTAAAATTGGAATGTGATGAGGTTTTCATTTTTTCCCACATGGAAAGTATAGCCGAGAGGAAATCACTGCAATGTTGCCGCTGCGCATCGCTTAATTTTACCGATGACGGAACCGGTGCCTTTACTGGCCACCCACAAAGGATTTTATTCAACAACAGCTCGCTTTCCGAATGTTTCAATTGGCCATCTATAAGATATTGTAAGGCATGAATGGCTTTAAAACGTGCACTTTTAGAAATAAACTCACCGTTTTTGAGCAAGCCCAAATTGTTAAAAAATGGTTTCAGATAGGGATGTAAAATCACCAACCCTGCATTTTGGATATAGAAGGTCTGTCCATCAAGTTCCTCATCATTTTCCGTGATCAATTCATCACCGCCCGTAAGCAAGTATTCGTTTTCCAATATTCGTTCATACTTTTCATCGAGTTTCTTTTCGGTGCTCTCCTTCTCTGTAAATATTTTAGCGGGTGTTTGGATACTACTTTTTAACAAAGCAAATATTTGATCGGCCCCTTGTTTATCTTCTCCAAGTGATTGTTGCACCTGTACAAAAAGAACTTGTCGCCTTGTCAGTAAAAAATTCAAAAAGGCAGTTGTGAAACTAGAGGCCTCCACAAATTTGGTTTTGCCAATCAATTGCAGGAGTAAAAATTCATTGAGCAAATGCTTCAAATGGTCCCGTTCCAAGCTATCGCTCATTTTATTGCTCATCCATTGATACATCCCTTGCACCACCACCGAAAAATTATCCGAAAACCCCAAATTTTGCTGTTCAATAATTGCCAATACATCGGTTACTGCACTTGCTTTTGCTAAATGCGATCGAAATCCTGAATACTTAAGCAACACCATCAGCATGCGAAACCGCTTCTCATTTGGTTTCGAAAAAATGGCAGACAATATACGTTCTGACTTTAGTTTAGCTAAACCTAAATAGCTACTTACTGATTCGATATGCTGTTCCATAAACGTTTCCAGTAATACAGCGAGATCAGAATTTGCAGTTGATTCATAAGCCAAACTCATAAGCTTATCCATCGCTTTCTCGTTAAAGCTGGCCGCCTCAAATAGTACTTTTAAACTTGAGAGATTTGTTTCCGCAGTGATTTCGAGTAGCTTTTTCAATAGCGCTAATTCTTCATTCGATGAGGAGAAGAGGTAGTGCTGAGGTAATTTCCCTTCCGATAAAAAATAACGCAGCGCTCTTATATTGAGCTGTTCGTTATTCCCTAAATTTTTATCGATTTCATTAATCATTGTCTCCAATTCGCTCACAACTTGCGGTTTTTCTGCGCTTGCATGATTTGGCAATGAAAGGCTTTGGAGGTACCGATCAATTTCCCTTGCCAAACTTTCGGCGACAATCGTTTCTAGCTCCTTCACCGATGATTCATTTTGAGGATACTTTAATTGCTGTTGGATTAAAAAATGTATCACAGCCTTTTCAACCGCTGTTTTTTCTTCTGCTGAAAAACCGTATCCCGCAGGGAGGCTCTTCCTCTGAAGATAGTAGCTGAAAATAGCCAGTGCCTCCAAGTTTTTGTTGTGCTTGTAAACCTTGTAATCTGCGAATAAGGGGTTTTGGCCCCCTATATTTCCATCAGCGGTTTGCATGATTTCATCGTAAACAGTAAGGTCTAGCAACTGTGCTTTACCCCATGCTGGATCAGCCAACGATTCTTTTAAAAGTTCATCTAACCATCCATTCGTATCTCCACTGGTATCTTTAAGGGCTGTTAATATTTCCAATCTTGTTGAAGAGATCTTAACCAAAAAATACTTTACTGCTTTTTGAACAAACTCCATCGCTAATTGATAGGTGAAATTTGATAAGCCAAAGATTTCCAGATATAGACTGGCTAACACTTGTTTAAACGGTTTTAGGATATGTGCGGTACTTATGGATGAAACATGCAATCGCTGTAGTAGCTGATTAAAAACAGTGATTGCTTTTTGCTCAGCAATACCATGTTCCAGCAATAGGTCCATCAGTGTGTCCATTGGTAAAATGACTAGCAAACGAAGTCGTAAACGATGCTCTGTAATGGCATATTTAACAAGTGCCACAAATAAATCGACATCAATATTGGCGATTGATTTAAAAAGACTTACAAAATCGGAGACATATACCTGCTCGGCCCATGTAGGAATATTGCCATGTTCAATGTAGTAACGAATTAAATCATGCAAATAAATTGCCTGTTCTTGGCTATTGGCTGGATTAAAGAAGGAAATTTGGGGCTGTACCTGTACTGTCGTTTCAGTTTCGCCAAACTCCTGGGCTATTTCTTGCCGCTCATCACTTGGTATCACATCAGTAGCATGTATTCGTGCTTGGGCCGAAAGCATCATTTGGATTGCGGCTTCGCTTGATATACCTAGTTCTTTTGCTATTTGAGCTAAAAATGAAGTCTCGTTTTTATTTTTGATGCCCATAAAAATATCGTAAACGAGCTTTTGGGCTGTTGTCTTTTCTTTTTGAAGTTCCAATTGTATAGTGAGCACAAGTGCCGCAAAAAACTTCTCTTGCACTCGTACCTCTTGCTTGTACAAGGCTACACTTAGCGCATTAAGCTGACTTTTTGTGAGCAGTTTCATCATCCGACTGCTAGATGCAGGACTAATCAACGATTTGCAAAGCTTTAGCAAGTCCTCCTCACTTGCAGATCCCACCCATTTTTGGAGGTGCTCGAAAGATCCTATTTCTCCATGGGTTGGCAAGCTTCCATATTTAAAGTAATATCCTAACCATTCTAAAATAATGGGATGTTCACTTCTCTTTTTTCCTGGTATTTCAGAAGCGGTACCTTTAACGTTTAAGTCTTCATTTTTTCTGTTTATGAAATCTTTTTGAAGGGCGATTGGTTTTACGTTGAAAATAGATTGTCCGTGTCGCTCATACAAGATCACAAATAGTTGATGTAGTTCATTAGATTTGGTTTGAACGATTGGAGAAAAGGCTCCAGTAAAAAACGCCAACATTTCGGCATAACGAAGATTGTACCGAGCAGCTAATTTTTTCAAAGTCATTTCAACGAAATTCAACTTGTTGAAAAAAGACTGGTTGTTAAGGAATAGATAATCTAGAATAAATTCCCAAACCGACTTTTCCAATGATGCGGTATCATTTTTCACCAATTGTTGTTTCCATTGTATCTTGATCAGGTCTGAATGAAAAGTATTAATGTAAGTGGCGTGAGTAGGTTCAATCAGTTGAACTATTTCACAAAGTCCTTCATTATCCAATTGATGAACCATGCGCATCCGCACCTGTTGTTGCTGTCCAACTTTTTCAACCCATGTTTTAAATTGCTCTTTTTCGCCCGCAAATAAAGATGAAAGTAGTTGCGACCAGTTTGGGACATCTGTTTTAGAATGCCACCAAGGGAGATGGCCATGTTGTATAAAATAGCTTAGCAGCTGCAAATTCCCTTGCTTTCCTGAGGTATTTGGAATGGTAGCATCGGTAGTAAAAATAGGCTTGGCGCTCCACATTAACCTAGCAAGTTCTTCTGTTAAACCTTCAATAATTCGATCTACCAGCTCATCTTCGTCCCAATTTTCATCAAAACTTCCAATATCCAATTCCAAATGATCTATCCTAAGCAATTGATCGGATGAGATGGATTGGTCAAATAATTTTTCAATGGCAGGGGTAGCCTTTTCATTAAATATTTTGCTCAATCGGTCCTGTAGTTCAACTACTTCTTCTTTGTTGAAAAAATCCACTTCCAGTACTTGCCTTGCAATGATATGTTGATTTCTATTCAGCATCATCGGACTGGCAGGTATTCAAAAAAATGTTCAAATTAGTTGCAGACATTGTTTCATTGGTATCGCTATTAGTTTTTAGTTCTTTAAGCCAACTAAAATAGATCTCCTCAAAAACTGGCATTTGCTGAATGTTCAACCAATAAAAAACTGGCCTTAAGTGCATTGGCAATTGAATATGAAACAGGTCTTTTACAAATTTCCTAAAAGATTCGTCTTGAAATCTTGCAGGCCACTCGGGCAATATGATACTTAACTTAAAACTGAAATGATCTTCCAAAACGACCTTTTCATCCTGTCTTACAGTCATTTCGAAATAACAGTTTTCACTTTCTCCTTGCATCTGATATTGCTTTAGACAATGGATAAGGTTTTCTGCCTTCTCAAAATCAGAAGTGGTAAAGAAACTGGTATTCTGCTGTTTGATGGTAGGGAGAGTGTAATGTTCCAATATTTTATCCATCAACTGATCCAAGGTGGCGCCTTCCATTTGCTCATTTAAACCAAGCAATGCTTCTATTTCGTCTTCGCGCTGCTGGAACACCAAATCTGGAGAACGTTCCAGGATGCAGGTTCCCATTTCATTGTAAAACCTAAAGCCAAAATTTTTGGAAACTACCCTTGGCCGCAGCAAGATGTGCTCCACTAAATAAAAGCCTTCGGAATTGGCACTGATTTTAATCAATAGGTTCAGTAATTCATCTAAAGCCGACACAGCCATGGAATAATTTTCATATCTATTTACCGTCAACCAGTTTTCTAACTCGGGATCTTTATAAAGTAACAAAGTCCATTCCTGATGTTGCGGATCATTGGCAAAACGATAGTTATCAATATCCAATGCATGTTTTAAAAATGACACCGGCTGTTCGCGAAAAATAGTGTTCCCATTCATTCCCTCTTCCGGATAGGGCGTAAGCTTTCCACTGTTTACAATTTCTTGGTATTCCTTTAAAGAAAGGGTCGTTATTTTACGAATACTGTTTTCTTCGAACGTCTCTTCCACCTCCTCTGGTCCCATTGCACAGGCTACTTTAAGCTCCGTAGGAACATATTTCACCACTTTTTCTACTTTCAGGTTTTGATTAAACACAGCAAGTAGGCTATCTGCTGTATGGTGATGAATATAAAGCAGTCGATACATCTTTTTCCGAAAATCGTAGTCTTCGCCATTGTTCAAATCATCTAAATAATTGAAGCCGAAAGACCTTGCTTCTGAAAGCTCTGTAATGTGCCGCAGCATCTCACTTTTCCAAATGAGTTGTTTCTGGCTAAGTAAACTCTTATTGTTTTTACCGTATAATTTGTCGTATTGTTCAATTGGATAAGTGAAAAGGGCCTCATTAAAACGAGCAAGCAAATGATCCAACATCTTATTTTTTCGTTCTACGCAATCCTCTTGACTTTCCACTCCCCTATTTAAAAAATCACTGTAGGAGCTTGAAGATAAATGGTCAAAGTAGCTTTTCCACCTACCTTCTTCATGGCTATCATTGTTAGATACAATGGTTGAAAAATCTGGAATATCATGAAGTTGTTGGCTATAGTAAGTCCTTGAGGTCTTTTGATCTACCAGGTTTGAGAAAAGACCATTCAAGTTGCCCATTTGAGCCAAATAATTAGCCATCACCTGCTCAAATATGGCTAAGTAAGCTTTTAATTGTTTGGCATGAGCATGACTGATGACAGAGGCCTGCCCGCTTAAGCCCTCCTCTCCAATGCCATAAACCACGGGAAATATTTTTTGTAGCGAATGATAATCGCTAGCTCTGTAATTGCCCGTAATTTCTTTGGGATGTATCTTATTAAAACTGTGGATATAACGCTTGTCAGCCATCTCCCTTAGATTGTGTAAAATATCTTCCACAAGCGACTGTTTTATCGGAACGATTATCCCGTCCCTAAAGAGCTGTATTTTTGATGTTTTAGTATTGAAGTAAGGAAAATTAGCTTCATCAATGGTAAAAGATTGGGTTGATCTACCATTGATTTGCAGCCCGTTTAAATTGGTTACACCTTTGATCAGTGATAGTCTTTTAATTAATTCCAATGGATCTATCGTCAGTGTTCTTGGCCTCAGTTCAGTATCAGGAATAAAACCTCCATCCAATAAGGGTCCAGCATAGATTTCGTCAAGCTTCAGCTCTTTATTTAACAGCTCTTGTTCGGTATAAAAGCGAACCGTTGGGTTTAAGAATTTCTCGATGGTATAATATACACTGGCCATCACATTTTCGGGTAAGGTATCTTGTGCAATAATTAAGTTTGCATTTACCTCGATGTTTTCTGGTTGAAGGATATGCACTTCATCACTTGCATCTTCGCACAAATTGCGATGGGCAACAAAGAGCTTTTGAACGTCCCGCTTTAGTTTTCGATTAAGCTTACCCTCGCTTAAAGCCTCTACGTGTTCTATGTTTACTTGCACATAAAACTTGTACAGGCCTTTTAATGCATTTTTTGAATATTTAGAACTGATTGGAGCAATCCAAATGTTTTCGACCTCGGGAATTTTATCGATCAGCACTTTCCTAAAATCATTGATGGTAACAGGCCTAGAGCTTAGTGCTAGATAAGGTTTAATAAAAGAGTTAACCTCATAGTTGATCGAGCCGTCGGGCTGTGCAATGAGATCTTCGAAATCAAAATTAGTGCGATAAGCCAAATCGGTGAGGGCATAGCACAGATATTCCAGAATCGTTACGCCTGGGTCGTGAAGGTTATAGTCGGTCCATTCGGCTCCTGACATTTTTTGTAGCAAACGAATACCTTCTTGTCGAAGAAAATCAAAATCTAAGGCTTTCGATCGGTTATCCATTGCCGCTTTTATCGCTTTTATAAATATAATTATCGCTCAAGAAAACGTGGTCGTTCCAAAGCTGGGTAATTTTATAGTGTATATGTACGCCTACGCCGTAATTTCTATTGGTTCTGATTTGGAGTGCATAATTGTGGGTTTTGCCAACCCAACGCAGGTTAAGGTGGTTCCAGAAAAAACCATAGCAGGTACGATTCTTCTTTATCTTACTGCCTCTTTTTCCGTAAACTCCCAAAGCAATGGCATGCATTAGAGCAAACATTCCCCTACCTTTTGCTCCAGTTCTGGCCATTATTTCATAGGCATGGCAGTTATCAAGATCTTGCACAATGGTATGCCACGTGCCATCGGCAAGTACTTTGCCCGACCTAAAATTACCCGCTCGTCCCTGCATCCCCACAAAGCCAGCTACATCAAGTTTAATTTCGTCTTCAGCAGTTTTTCCCACCCCTAGGTTTCCGTTTTCTCCGAAATAAAAACTGCGTTTATTGTTGTCGTTTCCTCGTATATATGGCTGAAGCTTAAGGTTTTTTGGCTTCGTTTGATCTTTTGTAATGACAAAAAATGGTTCGGAGGCATTGTGTTCTGGATAAAGCGAAACGAATGTTTTTGATTTTCCGATAGAATGGATATTAAACCCAAATTCTTCATTTTTAATAAACCCATCGTCCACCTTGTTCACTACAGAATCGATTAATTCCTCGTAATGCTTCTGCGTAGGAATTTTTCCCTTCTTGAAATATTCTTTCAGTTGGTCTCTTGTTTGGCTTAATTTATTAGAAAAAGACATAGGCTATATTTTTTTAGGGATGATCCAATTATACAATGGTTTGGGCTCCGCCAGGGGCTTTGGTAGTGGTTCAGAAGCTTCATCATCATCATGACCTTCGGCAATAAATAGGTCTTCGCCAACAATGAGGTGGTTTAACCCGATACCTTCTGCCCATTTTCTTTGGTGATGACTGGGTTGAACGACCTCTATAAAATGTTGCTCGGCAGGAATAAAAATGGCTTCTGGAATTGATCCTATCAAACAACCCTTGGTAATGCTATGATGCCCCTTCATATCGGTAAGGTCTTCGCCTATTTTTTCATCCGTTTTAAAAAAATGGCCAATGGAAAATCCATCAACACTTGCGATGTAGGGCTTGGACTTGATAAAATTGAACATTTCTGATACGTATAACTTTCGCCCAATTCTGTAATTCACATCGTTGCGATATACCCAAGGGCTTATAAATTCATTGATATCATTTTCCAAATTTTTGGCCATGAGCAATTGGTCGGAATGATCTGTAGAAACAAAACTGACCCTGCAAACCACTTTTACTTCTTCATAAACAGGGTTTTCTACCCTAATCTTTATCAAGGGAGAAAGCTTTGGGATAAGAAATTCCTTTACCTTACATAGGGTATCCAACGTTACCATGGGGGCCATTTCCTGATTTTCGCTATAGGCTACCAGCACTATTTTCAAAACAGTTGAGTCCTCGAATATGCCACTGCTCCATTTGGGCCTGATGCATTTGGCAATCATGATTTCAGGAAAATTTTGGAGGATTGCCTGTTCGATATCCCGAGCTAGGAGCAGTCTGTTTTTGTGTCTTAAACGTTCGCTTACCCTCTTTAAAAAATCTATTTTGCTCTCTGGAAGTTTCCCGCCAGTAGAGGGAAAAAGCTGCCATATATTTTGCACACCATCAATAGGGTTCACAAACTTTTTAATGACTCCAGGGGGTATCGCGAAATTTAATGGTGTCTCTTTATCCAATATTCTTTTGGCATTTGAAGCATTAAGGTAAACGGCTTTGATTTTGGACCTTAATAGCTTAGTACTTCTGGCGGCAATCCTAATCCAATATCTATCGGCGGGCATTATGGTGTTACCTAAGCTGATATCTGAAGGTATAATTAGCCTAACGATACCTGTTTTGATCAAGTGCCCTGTTCCGTCTGAGAGCAAAAATCGATCATTCATTTTAATCCATGAATTATCGTAGAGGTAACTCCAATTTAATGCTTCCAGTTTTATCGCTTCGTCGTGAAACGTTTTTTCTTCTAAATAAAAAAGAATACTCAGCTCTTCTCCAGGCGTAAGTTTATCAAAGCCTATGTAAAAGTTATTTTCAAAATCTTCACTCGGAATCAACGGATATGAACTCCTTATTTTCCCTGGATATAAGTGTTCGTGACCAAAAGGATGCAAGTACACCAGTTTTATTTGACTTTGGTTATCATTATCAGTCGCAATATGATCCAACTGAATTGATGCCGTTTGTGTATAATCAATGGAAATTGCATTCAGTTGTGGGGTATAGGGTTGTTCAGGGAAAGGCCTTTTTTTAACAAACCGTTTTGCATTGTGAATGGCTACTTGCGAAAATAACGTGGTGAAATTACCATGCCCAAACCCAAATTGGGGGCTGGTTAAGGTAATTCTTAAAGCCCCTTCCATCTCTCCATTTATTGCACTAGGTTGGTCTTCAATAACTGGATCGTTCACATAGGCTAATTCTCTCACATCTACATCCGTATGCGTAATTCGGGTGTAGGGCTTTAGTATTTGACGAAAATTAGCATCGTAGCCAATATCAAACAATGGGATTTCATTTTTACCTGCGCTATTTTCTTGACGACGTTTTTGGGGGTTACTTAAGCTGGCTCTAAATGAACCATTTTTAATTCCAGCGCTATAATGTTGATAATGCGTTTCAAAACCTCCATCAGTTTCTGGCAGCCCAGCCCATTCCAAATTTATCCCTACCTTATCCAGAAAGCGGTTAAAAATATTGGCATTCACAATGTCAAAGTAACTGCCTACAGGAGCAAGTGCTCCAAAGGGCTGGAATGCTTCCAAAGTATCCAACGTAGTGAGATTATTTTGAACGATATAGTCTGTACATCCTATTGCTTTAGTGGTAATGTTGATGCGTTCAATTTCGGGATACCGCAAATAGGTCAAAGGATTAAAGCTCACCTTTGTATTGACCAACAACCTAATTACTGGCGATTGAAAATCTGTTAGTGTGCCATGAACAGTGCTATAGTTGCACAATAGCGCATCTCTTGTATCCAGAAAAATCTCAATATCAAGTGCACTTATATTTTTATTCAACAATATCTTAGACGATTTGGGTCTTTCCCATCCCGTTTCGGTGGTAAACTTTATCGAAAAAGCATGTTCAAGTAATCGATATTGAACGTTAGCCTCGTTAGCCTCGTCATTCTCAAAATGCTCATAATCGTCAACATAATCTCTTAGTTTTTTAAAGGAATTTGTAGAGAGTACTATGGATATTTTAATTTTTCTGGTTCCGCTTTTTTGGTAAAGTATAGGCGAGGCAATCAACAATCCGGCAGAAGTTTCCAATTGTGATCTTGTGATTGGATCTACAGAATCGATATCCATTCCCAACATTGGCCAATTAGGCAATAAATCTCCATTTTTAAAGACCGTTGTTGGCGATGGGTTATCGTATTCCATCTGGTAAATTTTCAGTTCGGGAACGGTTTGATTGGAGTGCGTAGAAAACGTAACCCTATCATTATAAACTGAAAACAGTGTTTTTAACGAACTGATATTGGCCTTACTTAAAGGCAGCGAATCGGTTAATGCATAATTTACTTCATCCTTTAATTTGGGCATCAAACCGTTGAGCAGCTCCCCTTTTTTTAGCACTAAAGGCTTTGCATCTGGAAGCGGCTCAAATACCAAGTAAGTTTGGTCACCCTCGGCAGGTAAATTTTCAAACCCAAGGATTTTTCTATAATAAAAATCCAAGTGCTTTGCCGGGAGTTGGTTAATATCGCTTTTAAGATGAGCATAGAGTTCAAGAAAGGTAACAACAAGGGCGATATGCGGGCTATACTGCTGGTCTTGGACAGGATGCTCGCTGGTGTAAAATTTACAGGCGTTTAAAACACGATTAAATACCTTTCTCAGTTCGTTAAAAACTTCCTTAATACGTGGAAACGCATTGGCTACCCGTTCGTTTACGCCCTTTCCATCTCCGAAAATTGGCTTTAATGTTGTTTTAAGAGGAAACCCTTCCTGTTCAAAGGCGTCATCATTGATAAATTTAAAGTCGAAAAAATCGGCGGCTTCTTTATTATATGACCTCAACTGTCCAATTCCTGCGGTTATTTTCTCTAGTAATTCTTCAATTTTAAGAATAAACACAGGTGTTTGCTGCACTGCGCCCAGCATATGGGTCAGTTCGTGCATTTTTACGGAAGCGCTAAAAATAAAATAGAAAATCTTTCGGAGTGATTTGAGCACAGCTTCGTCGTTGATGGCACGTTCCAGCTCTATTTCTAATTGACGAAAATGACTTAGGTAATCTTGAAAATTAAACTTGGTAATGAGTTGGTTGAGGATATTAAAATCTGTTTTAAAAAACCCTTCCCAATTGCCGTCTTTTCTATTCCCATCATTATAATAGATGAGGTGCCTGGAAAGATCAGATACGAATTTCAACAAGTCGACAGTATCACGTGACTCAAGCTCCACCGATTCGGGGAGAAGTTCCTTGAGCAGTCGTTCGTCTCGACTCATTCCATCTAATAAGTATCCCAGTTCCCTAATCATATATGAGCTATCAGATATTTGTACCTTCAGTAAAATAGAAAGGAAAAACTACATTATGCCGTGTGTTGGTAATGATGAGCGAAAACTCGACACTCACCTGAATGAAACCTTCAGTTTCCACTTTATCAATGATATCCGCTTCGATAAACCTCACCCTTGGTTCGTAATTTAAAAGTGCGTGGTAAATGATGTGGTTAAGTTTGGTTTTTAATGAATCGTTGATGTTTTCAAAGACAAGTTGATTCAAATCGCAACCAAATTCAGGCTCCATTACCCGTTCACCTGGCGTAGTATTTAAAATAATGAATATACTTTGTTTCACGTCTTCTAATCCCGAAACCATTAGCGTACGATGGTTAAGGGTATCAAATGAAATGGGAAAATTCCATCCTGTTCCTAAAATCGAATCTTTTTCCATCGTTATCCTCCTATCAATACGGTTGGACATCCCACTACAATTGAACCTCCGTGAGCAGTGGTATCGCCCATGCGTACGGCAGGTTTACCACAAATGAGCACAGTAGCCGAACCCTTCACCAAAGAATCTGGTGGCCCTACACAAACGGCAGTATCTCCTACCACTGCCGCTGGCAATTTTCCAATTAATACGGTGGGTGCACCTGGACCAATTAAAGGGCCTCCCACATGTGGAACAGGCACAATCCCCGGGGTTACCATCGGACAAACGTGCATGTCTGTTATTCTTGCTGCCATCATTCCCATATCGTTGTTAATTTATCATGACCATACTTCCTTTAACTGTTGTTTGTCCCGAAGAGCTGATCTCGGCAGTTGCTCCACCTTTGGCCGTAAAGCTTGATTGAGCTTTATGGCTAACGTTCATCCCTTCGATGCTGGCGTCACTTTTTGCGCTAATCGTTACCTTTCCATCAGCCTTTAAGCTAATATTCCCTCCAGCGTTGATGCTAATGTCTTTATCGCTTGATAATTTGATACCGCTCTGATTCATGATGATACTATTGCCATGTTGATCCTGCATTTCAATTTTTTTATTTTCATCATCGAGCGTAAAAGTATTCCCAGCTGGCGTTTCTAGTTTGGTCACTTTTTTTTCGTCATCAAAGGATATTTTTAGATTGCCTTTGGTAAGAATTGATTTGATGTAATTATTATTGTCTGCCGCAGCCTTAGCAGGAGCTTTAGAAGAGCTATAAAGCGACCCTAGAACTACCGGATACCTCGGGTTGGAATCTAAAAAGCCAACCACTACTTCGTCGCCAACTTCTGGCAAAAATCCTGATCCTGCATTTGCCGTAGCATAAAAATTGGATACTCGTGCCCAAATTCCCGTTTGACTTCCCAAGCCCGAATTAAGGGTCAGCTGAATCCTATAAAGAGACTGCGGATCTTCGAAGAGGTTTTTCACAGTTGCTACCTGCAAACCATTAATGGCAGGGAGCTGGCCCGCAGCAGGTGGTTCGTTAAAGTGTTGCATTTCTGCAATTGGTGTGCTATCTAGTCCAAATCTGGCAGTAGTTTTCCAGTTACCACCGTCATCTATTTGATGGGTTACTGCCGATACAAAGGCTTTGCCACTATATCTTGTGCCAACCCCCTCCAACTGTACCAATTTTGCAGGCTCAATTAAGCCGTTTCCTTGGAAGCTCACACTTCCTTTCAAAGCAGCCAATCGTGCTTTTAACAAGGCAGCATCAGCCCATTCCTTCATTTCTGCTGGTTCCATAGGTGCTCCCGAAAACAAGGTACGTTTTGAGGTGACGATTGCTCCAGAAAGTTTTTTTGCTGAAAAATCACCCTGATTGTTCAAAGCAGGTTCAGCGGCACTTTCTGTTACTACCGCCAAGTTTTTGATATCCCAAGAAACTGCCTCCAAGGTGCTGGGCTGCCATTGAGCATCAAGTTCGGCATTGAAGTTGATGATCGAATCTCCAAAAGCTAGTCGTAACACTGGTTCCTCGCTAAAAGCTGGCTTCTTGATTTCTAGCGAATCACCTTTTACGCATTTTACCAAAAGCCCATAAAATTCGGCTCTCGACAGCATAAAATCCCAATCTGTAGATCCTTTTTGCAATACAGTTTCTTGTGTCACCGTGGTAGCAGATGATGTTCCATTAATCCCATTAGCCTTGAGCAGTTTATTGATAATATCGCTGTCGGTCATGGAAACAAACTCGGCATTGTTTCTGTTAAATGTCATGCCTATGGCCTTGTGTTTGCACCTAACGTTTAACCTAAATGCCTCATCGCCGTCAACATCTAAGCTTTGTTTGACAATCACACCACTAAAAATGGAACTCTTTTCTTCCCCTCCGTAACCAGCAAGGATTTCAATTTCATTACCGGGCACAAAAATGTTTCCGTCGCTAATCGGAAATGTACCATCTTCGACCAATCCATCCTCGAAAATCAATTCGGCAGTGGATATTTTATTGATTTCATGAGAAATATCTACACTAACACTTGGATAATAATCCGCAATGGCTTCACCGTTAACCAATACAACCAAGGTCAACGTTAGGTCTACAATATCGCTGGGTGATTTAATGGCCATTTAGTTTTTTGATTGGAGGGAATTGTAGTTGATCCCCTGGTTTAATTGCATAAAAGCTGCTTAGGTTATTATGTTTGGCTACTTCTATATGATGTCCCAAACTGCCATAAATACGGTAGGCCATAACAGGAAGGGTGTCGCCTGCTTTAACGGTCCGAATGTGGGTTAAGTCGGGAGATGATTTTGCCGCCTCTTTCGCTTTCGTTTTAAAATCGATGCTTTCGGTAAATGCAACGTCCATGGTTGCCCGCAGCGCTTTTCCATCTTTTGAAAACAGGGTGTATTTAATCTTGTTACTTACACAAACCCCAGTAAAAATAAGTTTGCCCCAAGTAATCAGTAAATAATAAGGTCGGTGAATATCTCCATGAAACCCACATACCAAATGATTAAACTGGTCAATATAATCATCTACATCCTTAAACCGAGATTCGAGCGGCATTCGTCCAGTGCCATCTATAAAAAAACTGAGATTGAGATTGCTAGGCCCAATGCTTTTAAATATCTGGGTCACATCATTTGCCCCCAATGTTTTATCGGCCGTATAGTTCACACTAAACGAACGTTGATAATTCGACGGATTTAAAAATGCATTGATCTGCCCCTTTTTCTTGCTTTTGCAAGCGGGATCTTCATAGGCCTCTATTCGTAACTTAACCAGCATTAACGTTCGCGATTTTTGTTAATTTTTTGAACCACTTTTGCTACGCAATCTTTTACGATGTCGTTTTTGAGCAACTGTAAAGTTTCGGGCGTGATCAGTTCTCTTTGCATTTGTTTTTCAACGGCTATCCTAATCACCAATTCTCTAATCTCAATGGGCATAATCTATAAATCAATTTCTTCGAAATAATCGTACGCCAGCTCCAGCGTTTCAATCATAATTTTGTTCTCTTCGCTTTTTAAATCCGACAAGCTTAAACCTACAGGCATCGCATTAATGACATTCCAGCCCATTACTGGCAACTGACTTTGATTGAGTAGGATGATTAAAATGGTTCGGGGTGAAAACTTAAAATTTCCAATGGAGGTGTAAAACCAGTCGACAAGAGGAGAATTAACGAGCATTCCCCTCTTTAAGACTAAGTTTGGAAACTTTGGAGGCTTAGGAAATTTACGGATAAACCTATTCTCGCCACCTTCCTGTACATCTTCAGTTTCAAGCTTAAAGCTTAAGCCTGCAACTTCCTGGAAATTACCTTCTTTAATCCCATGAACTTCATCTATAGCAACCAAAAACTTAAATGCTACTGGCGGATAATAACTAAATTCATCCACAGGTTACTCCTCCTTTATTCGGTAAGTGATAAGCCTTCGTGAGCAAGTTCTATAGATTCCAGTGCCACTTCGCTCGCATCCGATTTCATATCAGTTACTGTAATTTTAACTGGGAAAGCATTAAGCAAAGTCCAGCTCATGGCCACATTTTTTTCTTCATCCAATAGGCTGATTAAAATGGTTGCGCGTTTAATGGTGTTCATGTTCAACGCCTTAAACTTTTCCCACATGGCCTTATCGTCCTTAAACATGCCTTTTTTAAGCGTAACGTTGCCGTATTTGAGCAATCCGGGCATTTTTACGGTTGAATTTGTTTTGCTGCTGCCCCCTCTATATTCAATGACCTGAGTCTCTGCATTGAGTCCTGATACTTCTGAAAATACAAACTCTGCATCGTCCCACTTTACTTGAAAAGCGAATTTTACCAAGGTATAGGTAGATGCCGATTGTGTTGATCCATCTTCTGCCATGATTCTATATTTTTAAATGTTTTGAAATAATTTGTCTAATTGGTTAAGATTGTTGTAGCTGTTGTTGGAAAGTAATGACGATGAACTCGGCAGGTCTAACAATAGCCACTTTTACAGTGATAAGCATTTTTCCTTGGAGAATATCCGTAGGGGTCATGGTTGAACCCAGTCCAATTTGAACATCAAATGCCTGTTCGGGAACTGCTCCTGCTAATGCACCCTGTTTCCATAAGTTGGAAAGGAAATTAGAAATCATGGCCTTAACGGTAATCCAAGTGTTGGCATCATTGGGTTCAAATATATACGACCT
>NZ_JAELTX010000956.1 GCF_016429065.1 Pedobacter sp. ASV17 | reverse complement strand
CCCCCCCCCCCCCCCCCCCCCCCCCCCCCCCCCCCCCCCCCCCCCCCCCCCCCCCCCCCCCCCCCCCCCCCCCCCCCCCCCCCCCCCCCCCCCCCCCCCCCCCCCCCCCTTTTTTAATGATCCGCCCCCCACCGAGATCTACACACCGGCTCAGTCGTCGGCAGCGTCAGATGTGTATAAGAGACAGACCCTATATGGAATCCTCATCTCGTGGCTAGTTTCGCACTTAGATGCTTTCAGCGCTTATCTATTCCCAGCGTAGCTACTCTGCAATGCCCCTGGCGGAACAACAGATTCACTAGAGGCTAGTCCA
>NZ_JAELTX010000955.1 GCF_016429065.1 Pedobacter sp. ASV17 | reverse complement strand
CCCCCCCCCCCCCCCCCCCCCCCCCCCCCCCCCCCCCCCCCCCCCCCCCCCCCCCCCCCCCCCCCCCCCCCCCCCCCCCCCCCCCCCCCCCCCCCCCCCCCCCCCCCCCTTTTTTAATGATCCGGCCCCCACCGAGATCTACACACCGGCTCAGTCGTCGGCAGCGTCAGATGTGTATAAGAGACAGATCATATAGTCATCCCTATCTATCATTTCGGCACCCATACTTAACAGGTGGTCGTTAGGCAGCTGGCAATCTATGAGCCTAAATTCAAATTGTTGACACAGATAAATCAGCGCCACTTTAGAAGCA
>NZ_JAELTX010000954.1 GCF_016429065.1 Pedobacter sp. ASV17 | reverse complement strand
CCCCCCCCCCCCCCCCCCCCCCCCCCCCCCCCCCCCCCCCCCCCCCCCCCCCCCCCCCCCCCCCCCCCCCCCCCCCCCCCCCCCCCCCCCCCCCCCCCCCCCCCCCCCCCTTTTTAATGACCCGCCCACCACCGAGATCTACACACCGGCTCAGTCGTCGGCAGCGTCAGATGTGTATAAGAGACAGGTATTTGATTTGACAGAAAGTCATCTCAAACCTAATATTATATTTAATGAAACCTTAACGGCTACGGTGCAGAATAATGCATTGAACAGCATTTCGACTACTAAGGGAATGGTGCAAAAGGGCGAG
>NZ_JAELTX010000953.1 GCF_016429065.1 Pedobacter sp. ASV17 | reverse complement strand
CCCCCCCCCCCCCCCCCCCCCCCCCCCCCCCCCCCCCCCCCCCCCCCCCCCCCCCCCCCCCCCCCCCCCCCCCCCCCCCCCCCCCCCCCCCCCCCCCCCCCCCCCCCCCCTTTTTAATCATCCGCCCCCCACCGAGATCTACACACCGGCTCAGTCGTCGGCAGCGTCAGATGTGTATAAGAGACAGTATTATACCCAAACATAAGTTTTGATCAAGAAAAGAAAGAAATTAATATTGGTTATTCTATCTCCATTCCCGTGACAGATATTGGCGTGCCTGTAAGATTAGTAATAGATAAAAATGGAAAATTATT
>NZ_JAELTX010000952.1 GCF_016429065.1 Pedobacter sp. ASV17 | reverse complement strand
CTTGAGAAGAAATATTTCTGGTTATAGTTATATTCTAATCTTGAAAGACCAGATACAATGGCATTCCCCCAATTGTATGCCGTAGAGGAAACGGTACCTGCTGTAGAAACACTTTGCAGCTCACTATCTGTCTCTTATACACATCTGACGCTGCCGACGACTGAGCCGGTGTGTAGATCTCGGTGGGCGCCGGGTCATTAAAAAGGGGGGGGGGGGGGGGGGGGGGGGGGGGGGGGGGGGGGGGGGGGGGGGGGGGGGGGGGGGGGGGGGGGGGGGGGGGGGGGGGGGGGGGGGGGGGGGGGGGGGGGGGGGGG
>NZ_JAELTX010000951.1 GCF_016429065.1 Pedobacter sp. ASV17 | reverse complement strand
CCCCCCCCCCCCCCCCCCCCCCCCCCCCCCCCCCCCCCCCCCCCCCCCCCCCCCCCCCCCCCCCCCCCCCCCCCCCCCCCCCCCCCCCCCCCCCCCCCCCCCCCCCCCCTTTTTTAATGATCCGCCGCCCACCGAGATCTACACACCGGCTCAGTCGTCGGCAGCGTCAGATGTGTATAAGAGACAGCTACAAGGGCGATTGGATTGAACAAACGCTCGAATACATTAAAAAAACGCCTTAGGCATGAGCAAAAAAATATTAATTGTCGATGATTTACATCCTGTTTTTAAAGAACGTGCTACGGCATTAGGAT
>NZ_JAELTX010000950.1 GCF_016429065.1 Pedobacter sp. ASV17 | reverse complement strand
CCCCCCCCCCCCCCCCCCCCCCCCCCCCCCCCCCCCCCCCCCCCCCCCCCCCCCCCCCCCCCCCCCCCCCCCCCCCCCCCCCCCCCCCCCCCCCCCCCCCCCCCCCCCCCTTTTTAATGATACGGCCCCCACCGAGATCTACACACCGGCTCAGTCGTCGGCAGCGTCAGATGTGTATAAGAGACAGGTGGGTAATCGTTAATTTCTGCATTTTGAATATTGATGGCACCTTGTTTTTGATCAGGCACCAATTGCATGAAAGATTGTAGGGCATAAAACAAGCCCGCATCTTTACCAATCAACTTAATGCGATG
>NZ_JAELTX010000949.1 GCF_016429065.1 Pedobacter sp. ASV17 | reverse complement strand
CAAGTACCCCGAAGGCCGTAAAAATGAGCATCAACGGGAAAGCAAGCAATTGAGGCAGTAAGCCATAAAAACTATAAGCCGCAAAAGTGATAAAATATAGAATGGCCAATGCGCCACTTAGCAATACCTGTCTCTTATACACATCTGACGCTGCCGACGACTGAGCCGGTGTGTAGATCTCGGTGGGGGCCGGATGATTAAAAAGGGGGGGGGGGGGGGGGGGGGGGGGGGGGGGGGGGGGGGGGGGGGGGGGGGGGGGGGGGGGGGGGGGGGGGGGGGGGGGGGGGGGGGGGGGGGGGGGGGGGGGGGGGGGG
>NZ_JAELTX010000948.1 GCF_016429065.1 Pedobacter sp. ASV17 | reverse complement strand
ATGTATCGCTGTGCGTAAAATAGTTGGCGCAGAAACTTCTTTGATTTCGCTAGGCGTAACGTTACTTACATCCGTTCTATCCAAAAACTCTTGATAAATGGGACGATAGCAAAGGACACCCAATAGCTGTCTCTTATACACATCTGACGCTGCCGACGACTGAGCCGGTGTGTAGATCTCGGTGGGCGCCGGAGCATTAAAAAGGGGGGGGGGGGGGGGGGGGGGGGGGGGGGGGGGGGGGGGGGGGGGGGGGGGGGGGGGGGGGGGGGGGGGGGGGGGGGGGGGGGGGGGGGGGGGGGGGGGGGGGGGGGGGG
>NZ_JAELTX010000114.1 GCF_016429065.1 Pedobacter sp. ASV17 | reverse complement strand
TCTGTACAGCTTCGGTAGCGCATTTTACAGCTACTTCAGAAGCGTAGTACTTTGCCATCGCCGATTCTTTGGTCATTGGCAAATGACGGTTCTTTAAATCTGCCGCCTGGCGAATCAGTAATTCAGCTGCTTCAATTTCAGTAGCCATATCTGCCAACTTAAAGCTGATGGCCTGAAAACTCGAAATGCTTTGACCAAATTGCTGCCTTTCTTTTGAATAAGCTAAGGCTGCTTCGTAAGCTCCTTTGGCTATCCCTAAGCTTAAAGCTGCAATGGAAATACGTCCACCATCCAATACTTTCATAGCTTGTTTAAATCCTTCGCCCTCTACGCCCAGCAGGTTTTCTTTAGGCACACGGCAATTATCGAAAATCATTTCAGTAGTTTCCGATGCACGCATGCCTAGTTTATTCTCCTTTTTACCTGCACTGAAGCCAGGTGTACCTCTTTCAACCACAATGGCCGAAATGCCTTTGGAACTACCCGTTTCTCCTGTGCGCACCATTACTACGGCAACATCTCCAGTTTTACCATGGGTAATCCAGTTTTTCGAACCGTTGATTACATATTCGTCGCCATCCAATACTGCGGTGGTACGCATACGCAAGGCATCAGAACCTGTATTGGCTTCCGTTAGTCCCCAAGCGCCTATCCACTCTGCAGTAGCCAGCTTGGGCAACCATTTTGCTTTTTGTTCTTCATTGCCAAAGGCCATGATATGACCTGTACACAATGAATTATGCGCTGCAACAGATAGGCCGATAGAACCACATACTTTGGCTACCTCTACAATTACATCTACATATTCTTGGTAACCAAAACCTGAACCACCATATTCTTCGGGCACTAAAACACCCATTAAGCCTATTTGTCCCAGTTCTTTAAATAATTCAAGTGGAAAATGTTGAGCTTCGTCCCATTCCATTACGTTCTTGCGAATGTTCTTTTCCGCAAAGTCACGTACCATGTTTTTAACCATGGTTCTGTTTTCGGTTTCATTGAAACTGATTCCTATGTCCATATTCGATAGATTTTTAAAACAAAAAACTGTTTAAATACCAGCTATTGTAGCTTCGAGCATTTAAACAGTTTAGTTAAATTTATATTTGGTTGAGGACAATGTTAAGCAAATTAAATTACACTTTCAAAGTCTTTTCCGTTACTTTTTGATAGAATGATTTGGTATGTGGTTCAATTACTTAGCAAGCGATAGCATCTACATAGAAATAGCCATTGCTATTTATGTTAAGTTTTTTTGAGATTTTTTAAAAAATTTAGGCCTTAAGCTGTGTTTTAGCTATTTGTATGATATCTGTTTGCATTCCGAGTATGGTACTCCCGATACTTCGGGAAGGACCTCGAAGCAGCTAAGAAGTAAATCTTATTGATAAAACGAATGAGATCCTTCGTTGCTCTCAGGATGGCAAGATGCATAATGGAGTTATTAAGCAAGCTTCCCTACCAAAAAACCAACCATCCAAAAAACGAACCAACTAATAATCTGCCAAGGAGAAAACATGCTCACTGAACGTTTTCAATCGCTCTTTTCCGTTCAGAAAATCTAGGTTAATGAGAAAAGAATAACCTGCTACTTGTGCATCCAATTTTTGCACCAATGCTGATGCTGCCACCACTGTACCTCCAGTAGCCAATAAATCGTCATGGATCAATACTTTCTGACCAGGCTCAAAGGCATCCTCATGAACTTCGAGCGTAGCACTGCCATATTCTAAATTGTAAGATTGCTGAATGGTCTTATAAGGAAGCTTCCCCGCTTTTCTAATAGGTACAAATGGTACGCCCAACTGCTGGGCCAATGCCAAACCAAATAAAAAACCCCTACTTTCTATTCCTGCAACTACGTCTATCTCTAGCGAAGCCAATTGTGCTGCTAATGCTTTGGTAATTTCGCCGCATAAAGCTGGATTTTTGAGAATAGGTGTAATGTCTTTAAAAATAATTCCCGGTTTTGGGAAATCAGGAACATCTCTAATGACTTGTTTGATTTGATCTTGTATCATTTTGAACGTGGAATGGTTTGTTGCAGGTTATGGGTATAAAAGTCAAAATTAAAAAATAGAAACACTAATCCTTTATCCTGTTTAAAACATTAAAAACTCAAATAAGGAGCAATTCGTTGTATGGTTTCAGGGTTCAAGATAAGTACTTTATTTAAATCGGCAATGCTTTTATATGGACCGTGTTGCTTTCTATATTGTATAATGGCGTTCATCTGCTTAAAACTGAGGTAGGGATGTCTTTTTAAATCCTCAAATTCTGCGGCATTGATATTTAGCTTACGGATAGCTTCTAGCTCTATTTTAATTTGATCTTTAATTTCATTGAACTTAGGCGTATCAATCCCAAAAACTTCAAAAAGCTGTTCTTTACTGTAAAATCCTCCCAAGCGTTCTCTGTATTTGATAATTCTTTTGGCAAAGGTTATCCCAATCCCCCTGATCTTATCAAGTTCTAAAGTATCTGCCGTATTTATTTCTACCATTACCGGCTCCCTTTTAGGATAAGCAGTCATAGCTCTCTTTTCAAAAGGCTTGCTTTCGGATATCAATATATAAGGTAGTAACGCCTTGTATTTCTCGGGAGAAATGGTGTACATCTTCTTCAAGTCTTCGGGCTTGTAAAACCTCCCTCCTTTTTTTACATAATTAACGATAGCCATGGCTTGCTTATAGGAAAGTCCAAATTGCTGCCATTGTTTTTCATCAATTAAATTGGGGTCAAAGATTTGATAATGGATAGAAGGTCTTGTTGGGCTATCCTCTATCTCGCTACGGGTGTTTTTATCATTACGCTTTGTGTAACGGTCTATGAGCTCCAATTGTTGTAAGGCTTGGGCTTCCGTTGGGTCAATAGTAGGCGGCTTCAAAAAGTAACGCCTATAAATGGCTGGGGCCAGCGTCACCGCCACTATCAATAACAATAGGAAAAGCAGGCCATTGAGGCTTCGTTTACTAAATCCGTAATGATTGATCAGCCATTTCTTCATCTTTTTATTAATTAGATGAAAGGCATCTTGATGGGTATCGGCTTAAAGAAATGAAAGGAAAATCAAGATGTTTTCATAGTTTAGGTGTTTAAGCTAAATATAAATCTTATTTTTGACATTGCTTTATACTTTATCCTCATTATCTATACATGAAGATTATTACTACTAAAGAATTTGCGCAAGCAACAAAGATTGATAAGTTGGGAGTTCCCGGGCTTGCAGCACTGTTAATGGAAGTGATGAAACTGAACGACATTAACAAGGTATTTTCTAAAAACCAGCATTTCGAAGGCTTAGAATTTGTAGACAAGATATTAGAAACCATTGGCGTTTCTATTGATTTTGACGAAGATGACCTCAAGAACATCCCTAAAACAGGAGGCTTTATTGCCATTGCCAACCATCCATACGGTGGCGTTGAGGGTTTAGCCCTAGTAAAGTTACTTTGTACCGTTAGGCCCGAGGCCAAGGTAATGGTGAACTTCATCCTCAAAAAAATCCCTAACCTTAGCGAGTTTTTTGTGGCGGTTAATCCATTTGAGAATGTGCAGCACTCGTCTAGCATCAGTGGGCTAAAAAGCACTTTTGATCTTTTACAGAGCGGTGTTCCTCTTGGTATTTTCCCTGCGGGCGAGGTTTCGACCTTTAACCTTGAGAAACAAGAAATTACCGATAGGCTTTGGCATCCAGTGGTGGGTAAATTGGTCGCTAAATCAAAATTGCCAGTTGTACCTATTTACTTCCATGGCAACAATGGAATCTTATTCAACATCCTTAGCTTTATTCACCCTACTTTAAGAACGGCTAAATTGCCTTCTGAGTTTTTAAACAAGCAGGGACTGAAAATTCAGGTAAGAATCGGTAAGCCTATTAAAATCGAAGACATCTCTTACAATAGGGATACCAATAAGCTTTTAGACTTTTTAAGAGCCAGAACTTATGCGCTAGGCACTAGTATTGAACAGGAAAGAAAACTTTTCAATCCTATCAACCTATTTAAGATCAAGAAAAAACCAGCCGAGATTGTAGAAGAAACCGAAAAAGACTTGATGGTAAAAGAGGTGGAAACCTTAACCGAATATCGAGTTTGGGAAGAAAAAAACTACGAAGTTTATATTGTACCTACTACTAGCATCCCTAATATCTTAAGAGAAATTGGCCGTTTACGCGAAATTACCTTTAGGGAGGTAGGCGAAGGAACCAACAAGAAAATTGACCTCGATAATTACGACATTTATTATAACCACCTTTTCATTTGGGACAAAGAGGCGCAAATGATCGTAGGTGCTTATCGTATTGGTAAAGGCGATGAGATTTTGAATACCATGGGTAAACGTGGTTTCTATATTTCGGAGCTATTTAAAATTAAAGAGCCTTTTTACCCTGTTTTAAGACAAGGTATTGAATTGGGCCGCTCGTGGATCAGGAAAGAGTACCAACAAAAGCCCCTACCCTTATTTTTACTCTGGAAGGGCATTTTGAAATACTTGCTTTTAAATCCTCAATACCGATACATGTTTGGCCCGGTAAGTATCAGCAACAATTTTTCTAAGTTCAGCAAATCACTGATTGTTGATTTTATCACCAAAAACCATTTTGATTATGAAATGGCACATTATGTGAAACCAAGAAACAAGTTCAAAGCGGATCTTACGCCTATCAATACCGATCTTTTGATCGAGCAAAGCG
Source organism: Pedobacter sp. ASV17 (assembly GCF_016429065.1). Classification (GTDB taxonomy): domain Bacteria; phylum Bacteroidota; class Bacteroidia; order Sphingobacteriales; family Sphingobacteriaceae; genus Pedobacter. The sequence goes on along the minus strand of NZ_JAELTX010000114.1, from coordinate 13,223 downwards.
AAAGCTTGAAAGATTTGGACAGTTTAATTGGTGACATCGAAAGCAGCCACATCAAAATCCCTGTGCTATTGCGCCAGTACATGAACTTAAATGCCAAAATCATTTGTTTTAATATCGACCCTAAGTTTTCAGATTGCTTGGACGGCTTCCTTGTTGTGGATACCCAAAAGATCCCTGCAGAAATGCTGGAGAAGATTGGGAAGAACTTTTAACTCCCCTAAATCCCCTAAAGGGGACTTATTATCCTACAACTCCGCTTTAGGGGTTGGGGGTAAATAGCAAAAGCCTCGACATCCATCGGGGCTTTTTGCGATCAACTAACCTAAACTGTATGATAAATACTAACCAAATATTTAACGTCACAAATGTAGGGCTGCTATGTTAAGTCCTTGTAAAAACAAGGTTATTTTATATTCACTTAATAAAGAATAGTTGTCGACCATGCCTAAGCACCACGGAAAAACATCAATAGCTGGTTAACACACCATAGGATATGTGTGATGAAATAGCCATCTTTATATATGATGAATCACAAAACAATCTTTCAGTTTATTTCTGAGCCTGCTGATGTAAATTATGGGGGCAATGTACACGGTGGCAGTGTAATGAAATGGATTGACCAAGCTGGATATGCCTGTGCCAGCTCTTGGAGTTCTAGTTATTGCGTAACGGTTTATGTAGGCGGCATCAGATTTTACTCGCCTATTAAGATAGGACATATTGTAAAAGTAGAGGCCCAGGTTATTTATACGGGATCAACCAGTATGCATATTGCCATCAATGTATTTTCTAGGAACATTAAGCGGCAGGAATTTGAAAAAAAAACGCATTGTATCATCGTATTTGTAGCTGTTGATGATGAAGGGGCGCCCGTAAAAGTACCTAAATTTAATGCGGCAACCGAAGACGAAAAACAAATGGAACAATATGCCATTAAGTTAATGGACTTGCGCAAGCAAATTGAAACCGAGATGCAACCGTTTTTGTAATGCACTAAACAAGCGATTGGTGATCAAACAACCACAAGATAAAATAAACGTCGCCAACGTAGGGTTGCTATGTTAAGCCTTTGCAAAACCTAGGTTATTTTATATTGACTTAACAGCAAAAATCAAATTCGGGTAAAAACCTTCTTTTTTTCCAAAAACTATTGCAACTATCATGTTAATATTGTTTAAATTTATTGTTAAGCCAATGTTAACAAATGTATTGTCTCAAAAAATACAGCCTGCTTTGTTTGTCAGCTTTGCTGATGAATATCACTGTTTTCACTAGCGTGAAGGCACAGCTGTATAGTTTTGATTTTTATGAGGGTACTTTTAATTTTAAGGTTGACACTTTATTACAACGTAACTTTTCTGGCGAACTTTCAGCCAGCCATATCAAACAGTACTTCCAACAATTGGAAAGTGCGCATAGCAGCGATTTGATCACAGCACTGCAAAACTACCGTAAGCAGCATCAACTCAATGATTGGCTGTACTACCAACTGATCAGAAAAACTGCGGAGCAGTTAAGTCCTAAAACCAAAAATTATCATAGTTATACCTTATATAAATGGTACTTGATGGTAAAATCTGGCTACGATGCCAGAATTGCCATTGGGGACAACCAAATTATTTTTTATGTAAAGTGCGACGAGGATATTTCCGACATTCCTTATTATATGATAGATGGGAATAAGTACATGTGCCTTAATTATCACGATTACCAAAAACTGTTTAAAAAGGCCGACACCTATATTCCCGTTAAAATTGACATTACAGAAGCCAAAAACACTTTTAGCTATAAGGTGACCAAAATGCCTGATTTTAAACCTGAGGATTACCAAGAGAAGCAAATTGCCTTTAATTACAAGCATAAAGCCTACCATTTTAATGTAAAGGTGAACACCGAGGTGTCTCGTATTTTTGCCAACTATCCTGTGGTTGATTTTGAAACTTATTTCAATATCCCATTGAGCAGGGAAACCTATCAATCGTTAATTCCGATATTGAAGGAAAACGTGAAGAAAATGTCGACCAAAAAAGGGGTTGACTATTTGATGCAATTTACCCGCTATGCTTTTTTATATGAGGATGACGAGGCTTTACTCGGTAAAGAAAAAAGATTCTCGCCAGAACAAACGCTTTTAAACGACCAAAGTGATTGCGATGACCGTGCCGCCTTATTTTTCTTTCTGGTGAAAGAGATTTACAACCTCCCAATGATTGCCATGCTTTATCCTACGCATATCACCATGGCCGTAGCTTTTGATAAACCTGTTGGCGAAGCGATTTATTATAATGGAAAGGCCTACAGTGTTTGCGAACCTACTCCTCAAAAGAAAAACTTAAAGGTTGGTGAACTATCTGATGATCTGAAAAAGCAGAAGTACGAGGTGGTTTATGCCTACCAGCCAAGGCTCAGATAAGCTATAATCTTAATATTTCTTTGTCTAGCCATCCATTATGGAATTATTTTTTTAGAGGACGCCTATTAGAATAATATGGTTGGTGATAACACCAACCACAGAAAAACCATTATGGAAACACAAGATTTTAAGGTTCTAAAGGTTTAAAACTATATCTAAAAGAATTTACATAATTATACCAAACGCCAAAATCCATCACCTCTATTTTTAAACAAAAAGTTTTAACTATTTTGGTAATAGGAGCTCCATTATTGGGAACTACGTCAAAGGATACTCTAATAAATTTGTGTTTTGAGAGGTCACCATACATATACATATAGTCAGTAGATTGAGGTATCTCAGGTCTTAATTGTCTAACGGCATCTGCTCCTTCCCACACCCTTGCGTACGTATTATTTGCTATCAATTCTACCTGACCTCCTCTTGGAACTCCAGGATGATAAATAGATGTATTTGTATTATTTGGATCATAGGTATCTAATAACTCCATCTTGAAATTACTTACGCTTGCACCGTCAGGATCATCATTAATAATTGACGGGTTATAAATAACTTCGATTGGAACTTCGTTCAATTTCATTCGGTCAAAATAAATCCGATCTACAGTGGAGTTCACGTAGCGTACATTTAGTGTTGGATTTGAAGCCAAGGTAAAAATACCCATTGCCTTATTGTAAAGAGGAGTGTACCCAACTACATTATTCTGCCCAATGGTTCCTGGAATGATTAACGAAGGAGAAGTAATTAAAGAGGTACTGGCAGCAGACCCTTCAAATTGATAATCTGCATATGTTTTTAGACTTACTTGTTGATAGCTCATTCCACCTTTACCTCCAAAAATCGCACTTAATAAATTTGTAGCATTTTTTTCTATGCCACTTTGAAGCTTCTGCTTAATTTTATCCTTATAAGTAGCATTTAATGCTTGGTCACTAATGTTATTTAACACTCCCAAACCTCCTACATGTAGTGCTCCTTTGATTAAACTACCAAATAAACCAGGTGTAGATTTTGGCTGGCCTATAGTGCCATTTATTTGTCCTTGGGAACTTCCGTTTAAAGTAAAATTTGTAATGGCTGTAGAATAAACAGACCATTGGATATCATTTGAAGAAGCATTTAAATATTCCGTAGATGGATCATAAGCCATCTCAAATTCCGCTGCGTACCATGTTCCCGTTGCAGTTGTTCTATATGGCTGAACAATCGTTGCTTCCATTTGGGCGTTTGATAAATCAATTCTAGATCTGGTAGAAAAATTTAACATTTTTAAAGGATGTCCATTTAGTTTCAATGTATGAGTAATGTAATTACTAGATACTGGAGTTGTGGGCTGCAAATAGAAGAATCCTCTCAATATGCCTCTATATTTATTATATAAAATAAAATGTGCTGGTTGAGCAAATGTTGAAGTAGAAAACGTATTATAAACTAATTCCCAGCCATCTATTTTTTTGTAATCAGTATTGAATTCTGTAGGAAACTGCTTGTTAGAACCACTTGCCCATGGAACTAAAATTGGTGTTGTGCCTAAAGGAGTAGGCATATAGTCCGCAGTTTCCCAATCAAAAACATACGGTACAATTGCTGCTTTAATCACAGACTTATCAAGTTTAACCAGTTCAGTTTTTTGAGAAGGAGTTATATCAGATTTTTTACAACTGACAAATCCCAAAACCGCAACTATTACGATTTTGAGGAACGTTAAATTTTTATTTTTCATGATGACAAGTTAGCAGCCGATCATCAACCAGAAGTTAAAACCACATTAACATATTTCATTAAAACAGAAAAGCTTCAAAACCTGTAGTTTTGTGCATTAACATAGATTTAACATAATTTATTTGTAAACAAAAAAACGCCGAGACAATGCCTCAGCGTTTTTGCTTAAATTATTATTCTAGTCGCTATACTTCAACCAACCATTCTTCATTACTTTTCTTTAACAACCTTACCATTAATAATCACTTTCTCGAAATTCCCAGCCCAACCTCTACCTTTTATATAGGTATCCGTACGTACTTGATTTTGAAAATTTGGATGATAAATCATTCGGAAATCAAAAGACATTTCCTTATCGGTTTTACCCGATACGGTTACTTTATAATCATTAACAGTTTGGTCATTTAGCGTATAGAACTCATCTCCAACTTTTGCATTAAAATCAGCTCGCACATAAATTTTCGAAGGTTCTGTTGGGAAGGCCTGTATTAATCTATTTTGCTCATCTATCCTTAAATAGGATACAGAGACACCATCTCCACCTATCAAAGAAAAGAATTTATAATAGGTTTTACCATTGATTTGCACCGTCTCTTGGATTTCTGTATAGCTATCTTGGCGATTAGCGGTTCCCCAGTAGTTACCTACCTGCATTGGCAGAAAAGAATCTATTATTGGATTAGCCTCCTCTTTCTTTTTACAAGATGAAGCCAGCAATAATACACAGGCTATTAAACTTAGTACTTTTAGGATAGTTTTTTGAAATTTCATATTTATCGTTTTAGTTTAAGCCAATACGGCTATAGGAAGTGCTTCGCTACAAGAACTATATTAAGTTTATGTTAAGTTTCAAAAGAAAAGAGTTTGGAAAAATTAAGTCTCAAAAAAAAAGAGCCGTCCAAAATAGAACGGCTCTCAATTATTTTTTTATTAAAAAATATTATTTAACAGCACCTGGGGTAGTGTATGCTAACATTTGCGGGTTAAAATGAGCCCAACCAGCAGCCCAATCAGTAGTACCAAAAGCTCCTCTGTAAGCAACCGCTGTAAAACCAGTAGAAACTTTAGTATTTGTAAATACAGCGCCAGTTAAAGCATCAGAACCTGTAGATAACACAAATGAAGGAACACCAACTCTAACACCAGCTACTAAATCATTACTATATAAATATGGATTAGGTGAAGTAGCTGCAACAAAACCTGGATAAATAGCCGCTGCTGTTTTAGCCGCGTCAAAAGTATTATTATTAGCACCTAATGTTGTAGTAATTGATGTTAAAGCTGTAGTATTAGAAGCTTTAATTTGATTCGATTTACTGTTGCTGTTGTAAATTAAGTTATTTGCAATTACAGATTTACCAGATGTCAAATTAGTAGAAGAATTATCTGGAGCTGTGCCAGCTGCATCGTCTAAGAATATACCTTCTGTATAACCAATGATTACTGAGTTGAAAAGGCTCATAGCTGAGTTACGGCGAATTTGTGCTCCGTGTTGGAAGTTAGCATTAACACTTGAACCACCAGAACCAACTGGACCTAAAATGGTCATGTTTGAGAACACTGCAGAAGTTTGAGGGGTTGCGTTTGTACCAGCACTATTGTTATCAGATTCGAAACCATTTGAACCCGATACGTCTGCAGTTACCGCTAAACGTTGTGCCAAACCAAATTGAACTTTTCCAGAGAAACCATTATCTGTATCAAAATCATCATCCCAAGTATCAATAGCTAATAAGTGTGAACAGTTTACAGAACCACCAAACCATTCGAAGGCGTCATCTCCAGAACGATAAACTTCAATATAATCAACTACAGTACCAGAACCCACTGATCCAAATGTTAAACCATTAATCTCGTTATCTGGGCCAATAGCAATACCTGCAAACTCGATACGTACATATTTTAACACACCTGAATTATCAGCATCATCAGTACCGCCATGTTTGTTTTTATCTGAACCTCCATCAGGAATACCTTCAATGGCTACAGCAGTTCCTATGTTATTTCTAGCTTTACCTAAAATAATAACCCCACCCCAATCGCCATGTGCACGGCCACCAGCTGCAATATTAGAAGTAAATACAATTGGTTTTTCAGCAGTACCTTCTGCCATAATTTTAGCACCACGAGTGATAATCAAAGCCGCTTTAGTTGGCTTATCACCTTTGATAATTGTACCTGGCTCAATAGTTAAGGTAGCGTTATTAGTAACAAACACATTTCCTTTTAGTAAATAGATTTTATCTGCTGTCCATTTTGTTGAAGCAGTGATGTCGCCGCTAACTTCGACAGTATTCGATGGCGTTACATTTACATCTCCATCTCCACTTTCATTTTTAGAGCAACTTGCCATAAAAAATAACACGCTTAGCGTATAAAGTAATAAGTGTTTTTTCATTTTTTATTTTCTTATTTTATTTGTTCAAAAATATCATCCTCTTATAACGATAAGATTAATAGCGTTTTAAGTAATTGTTAACTTGATAGAGATTAGAAAGTATAAGAAAATGATAGTGAGTAAGTAGAACCCTGCTTGAAGCTCATCAACGGTTGGTCTTCGGCTCTTACATATTTTTTATCTTTATTCTTATCATAATATTGAGTGTTAGCTTGATTTAAAATATCACCAGCATTAAACTTTAGCTCACCTTTTGATTTTAACACTTTTAGGCTTAATTGTAAGTCAACAACATCCCTAGGCACATCCCAAACCGATGGATAAATGGCTCCGCTAGCTACGATAATTCTTCTACCAACCCTATTGTAAAGTGCATTAAAGTTTAGCTTATCATTTAAAAGACTATGTGTTAAGCCCGCGTTGATCACATAAGGTGCTTGCCCAACCATTGGCCTTACTTTGTCTATAAGATTCAAACCAGTTTCACCCATATCTACCTTCGATTTAACCAATGATAAATTGGTGTAAAATGTGGTATTTTTAAAGAATCTATCGTCTGAAATAAAGTTTAATGTTCTTCTAAATTCAAACTCTAATCCATAAACACTAGCTTCTGGCGAATTGATATAGGTAATGGTACGGATAGAGGTACCATCGCCATTAAAAGCTTCAATAGCATTATTAAATTTCTTATAGAAACCAGAAATAGAAATAATCTGTCCCGCACTAGGATAAAATTCATATCTAATATCGAAATTATCAATTAATGCTCTTTTTAAATCTTTACGACCTTGCAGGTTGGCTATTAACTCATAGTCGAAAAAGACACCTTCTGACAATTCTCTAAATTCGGGTCTCGCTAGAGTTCTGTAATAAGAAGCTCTAAAATTCGCTTTAGGCGTTACACTATATGTATAATTTACAGAAGGTAAGATATCCAAATAATCTTGGTCAACAGTAGTAGCCGCAGATGGCACCTTAGCTAGTAAATTTACTTGAAATTGCTCTACCCTAGCTCCCCAAACAATCCTAGACTTCTTCCCTATTTTATTATCTAGCATTACATATCCGGCATTAACTATCGAATTTGCTGTGTAGCTATCATTGTCGTTAGGAATCTCATCAAGAGTATAACTCGAAAGTGCATCTCTGCCAAAAAGTGTACTTAGTGGTCTTTTTCTAATTTCATCAGCATTTTCAGCTGCTGTGTTTAGCACCAACCCTAAAAATCTTGCATTAAACTTTCTATCTCTATATTGTGAAGACAAACCTGTTTTGAAAGTTCCTGAATTGTTGAACATTTTTATAGGTAATGAATAATTTGCCGATGCACTGTAACCATCTTCATTTAATTTTGAAAATAGGCGAGTATTTTCTCTTCCTAGTGTTGTTGTATTTGCAAAATAAGCATAGTTATCAGTACCAATATCCGATGGATTTCTGGCATAGTTAACCTTTCTTTGGTCTGGTTGATCATTTAATGTATTGCTATAACTTAAGGTCCAATCTAACTTTGCACTCTTAGCTCCAATGTGATGCGTACCTTCCACTGTTGATTTGAATAAAGATTTTTGCATTAAATCAAACGCAAAAAATTTCACATCACTTGATGTTGCAGCATTAAATCCACTACGTGTAAGGAATTGATCATCGTAAGAACGATTATATATATTCTTGAAAGTGATCTTGTTTTTACCAAAAGTGTAAGCAAAATTGGCCAAAGCACCTACGTTGGTAGAAAATTTGTAAATATCATCATGATAGTCGTAATCATAATAATCACGTATAACATCACTATAAATATTTTGAGAGTTACGATAAGTTACAGAAAACAAAGCTCCCAATTTACCTTTTGACAGTTCCTTAACTCTACCTAATGTGAATTGATAATTTTGACTAGGAAGTGCTGTATTGTCGTAAATCTTCCAGTCTCTAGGTAATCCTAATTTTGCCGCAGTACTTTGATCCGAAGTTAGTTGTCTGTTTATAATTCTATTGGTAGAAGGAAAATTAGATGGTAAAGATTTTTGTCCATTATCAAACCCAAAGTAATCACTCGTATTTCTCGTACCACTTTTAAATGTATTAAATGTAGAAACTGTATTGTATCCAGTACCTACTCCAAACGATGTGAAATTTTGGTCTGGCACATCTTTAGTCTTGATTTGAACTGCTCCACCTGTAAAATCTGCTGGCAAATCTGGCGTTGCAGTTTTACTTACCGTAATAGCATCAACTAAATTTGAAGGAACAATATCAAAAGAAAAAGCTTTACGATTTGGCTCTGTACTTGGTAATGTAGCGCCATCAAGCAAGGCAGTATTATATCTGTCACTCAAACCCCTAACTACAACAAACTTATTGTCTTGTATAGTAGCACCACTTACTCTTTTCAAAACATCAGAGGTATTTCTATCTGGTGACTTTTTGATTTGATCACTAGAAACACCATCAGAAATTAAAGCACTATTTTTTTGTTGTGCATATAATGCATTTACTGACTCCTGCTTGTAATTTCCAGTAATTACAACCTGCTTTAATGTTTGCGAAGAACCTTCTTCCATTACTACATTTAATGTAGTAACTGATCCCGCTTTTACTTCTACGTCAGTAATTTTTTTAGTAGCGTAGCTTACGTAAGAAATTTCGATGGTGTATTTTCCTTCTGCTAAACCACCCAATAGATATTTACCATCTACATCGGTCCCCACTCCTCTTGTTGTGCCTGCAAGCTTAACAGAAACACCGATCAGCGTTTCTCCGGTTTTTTTATCCGTTACAGTTCCTGAGATTTTCCCTGTTCCCTGAGCGAAAACAAGCACACTGGCTAACGCAAACATGATGGTTAGTAGTGCTTTCTTTAGAGTTAATTGTGATTTCAATTTGCCTTATTTTTAATTAGGGCAAAACTATTACCACAATGTTAGTTTCATGTTAGCTTCAAATTACCATTTGTTTACCACTAGGTTAACAAATTGTTAAAGCTCACCAGTAAGGCTTTTGTATTAATATTTTAAGCCGATTTTTTTGCATATAAAGTGCAATAACCAAATTGGGCCAATTAACAAAAACTTAACATCTTCTAAAAATGAAGGTTTTTTGCCTTCTATTTTATGACCGATGAATTGCCCTATCCAAGCAATCACAAAAATGGCCAAAAAGATGATCCAAGCCGCTGGGCCACCATGGTCTCTCTCCCACAATTCTATTTGTACAATTCCATAGCTCATTCCTGCTATGATCCAGATCATCATAAAGAACAAGGTAGGCGACAGCGTAAAATAATAGTACATGGCAAAGGCAATCAGAAATGATGCCCAGTTAAAGAAAGTTTGGTATTGCCCCAAAAAAGATAACTGCGGAAATGGAATTAACCAAACCAAGCCCAATAAGCTAAACACAATTAAGGGCACGCAAATCCAATGAATGAGTTTGTTCGTGCCATCTTGGTGGCTTTCGGCATATTTATCAAATAAAATGTCTACTGGCTTTTTTGCTGGGGCTTGTGCAGTTTTGTTCATATCGGATAATTAGGTTATGAGTTACAAGTTACGAGTTGTAGGCTATACTCACAACCCACAACTCATAACGCAAAACTAATTACTTCGCAAAAGCTACCGAACGGGTTTCTCTAATTACCGTTACCTTGATTTGGCCAGGGTAGGTCATCTCCGTTTGGATACGGTTAGAAATATCTGCCGCTAACAATTCAGCTTGCTGGTCGCTTACCCTTTCACTTTCTACCACTACACGTAGTTCTCTACCCGCTTGGATAGCAAAAGTTTTTTCTACACCTGGATATGACATCGCCAATTCTTCCAATTCTTTCAAACGCTTGATGTAGCTTTCTACTACTTCACGGCGGGCTCCTGGACGGGCTCCTGAAATAGAGTCACAAGCTTGGATAATTGGAGAAATCATTGACGTCATCTCGATTTCGTCGTGGTGGGCACCAATAGCATTACACACCTCTGGATGCTCTTTATATTTCTCGGCCAACTGCATCCCCAAGATTGCGTGTGGCAATTCTGGGTTATCATCAGGCACTTTACCTATATCGTGTAAAAGTCCAGCACGCTTAGCCAACTTAGCATTTAAGCCCAATTCAGCGGCCATAGTAGCACAGAAATTAGCTACCTCACGCGAGTGCTGCAATAAGTTTTGTCCGTATGATGAACGGTAACGCATACGACCTACCATTCTGATCAACTCTGGGTGCAAACCATGGATTCCCAAATCAATTACGGTACGCTCACCAATTTCGATGATTTCGTCTTCAATTTGCTTTTTGGTTTTAGCCACAATCTCTTCAATACGAGCTGGGTGGATACGACCATCCGTTACCAAACGGTGTAGGGCTAAACGGGCAATTTCTCTTCTTACTGGATCAAAACCCGAAAGGATGATGGCCTCTGGAGTATCATCAACAATGATCTCGATACCTGTTGCAGCTTCCAGTGCACGGATGTTACGTCCTTCTCTACCAATTACACGACCTTTGATTTCATCGTTATCAATATGGAAAATAGATACCGAGTTTTCGATAGCAGCTTCAGCAGCGGTACGTTGAATGGTTTGTATCACTACTTTTTTAGCTTCTTTACTTGCCGTCAGTTTAGCTTCGTCAACAATATCCTTCACTTGCATCAGGGCTTGTGAACGAGCTTCCGACTTCATGTTCTCTACCAATTGGTTTTTAGCTTCTTCAGCACTTAAACCTGCAATGGTTTCCAATTGTTGTACATGTTGGTTTTTAAGCACATCTACCTCCTCTTGCTTTTTAACGGCTAGAGCAGTTTGCTTTTCGAAATTATCTTTTTGTTTATCTAGATCTTGTTCCTTTTTGCCTAAATTTTCCATGCGCTGATTAAGCGATTGCTCTTTTTGCTTAATGGAATTTTCACGTTGTGCAACTTCGCTATTGCGGCTTTGTACTTGTTGCTCGTGCTCACTTTTTAGTTGTAGAAATTTCTCTTTCGCTTCTAATAACTTGTTTTTCTTTAAAATCTCGGCATTGTTTTCGGCATCTTTCAATATTTTCTTTGCCTTTGATTGAGCCGCTACTTCCTGCTGCTTTAAGAGGTTACGCAGCAGGTATCTGCCAATGACCACCCCTACAATTAAGCTGGCCAGTATGCATCCTACTATTCCTAATATTTCCATCGTTCCTTGTTGTTTTTTAAGGAGCTATCATCAAGACAGTTCCATCGTTTGTTGTTTGTTGGTGATGGCTTTGATGCCATCGATATTCTTCGTAAAAAAAAAGCCGCAGCTAAATTATTATGTTCATTCACCCATTGCTAGGTGTAAATTAAATGAAACATAAAAATTTAGCCACGGCCAAATCTATAGCTATAGTGAACCTAAGGACAGTGCCCTGAGGTTAATAAAGAACTTTTTTTATTTAGCGAAAAATCCGTTCAATAAACTATCTAACTCCTCCACCTTGTCGGCTACGCTCGTATCCTGACTTTGAACCTTATGCTCGGCTTTTAAAACTGCCGTGGCATAGTGCAAAACTGCCATTGATAACAAGTCTTGTTTATCCCTAACCGCATAATTTTCCTGATAGTCTTTTATACGCTCATTGATAATTTTTGCCGCTCGTCTCACAATCTCCTCTTCTTCCATACTTACCTTTAGGGGGTAAATGCGGTCGGCGATAGTTATTTTAATCGAGATTTCTCCCATTTTTAGCTTTGTTTCAATTAATCTGTATCGCTTATTTTTTAAGCAATACTACACACTTATCAATTTCACGCACAAATTCGTTAATTTTTTGCTTTATATCAAGTGTCTTTTCACTTGTTCCTTCAATACTCTTCGCTAATTTGAGCACTCTTATCTTTTCATCGAGCTCCAGATGGGTGTTTTTAGCCACATCCAATGCTTGTTTTTGCTGCTTATTTTCGGCTTTTAAAAGTTCGTTTTCCTCTTGCAACGCTTGACAAAGAGCAATCAATCTATCCGTTTTTTGCAGTACATTATTAAGTTGATCTACTACAGCAGCCATTTTTTTACTTGATGGGTTACGGGTTATCAGTTACGAGTTACGGGAATGGAACATGAGTACCACTAAAAATCCGACACCTTTAACCTTAAACTTTCTACTTTTAACTTATTTTATCTTATCTCTGCGTTGGCAGTTTGGGCTAAGTTAGCAATAATCTTTTGCATAATTGCATCGATCTGCTTATCGGTCAAAGTTTGCTCTTCATCCTGCAAGGTGAAATTCAAGGCGTATGATTTCTTTCCTTCAGGCAGCTTATCTCCTTGATAAACGTCAAACACCTGCACATTTTTAACCAATTTACGTTCTGCCTTGAAGGCGATGGTCCTCAATTGATCAAAAGTAGTAGCCTGATCTACCAAAAGGGATAAATCTCTTCTAACGGCTGGATATTTTGGCACTTCTTTGTTGATGATCTTGTTTTTCTTCAATGCATCCATTACAAAAGCCCAGTCAAAATCAGCATAGAAAATATCTTTGCTCAAATCAGCTTTCTTTTTATCGGCATTGGTTACCGCACCAAAACTTACCAAGGTTTTATCACCTCTGAAGTATTTAAGGCCATAGGCAAAGTTTTCGTCGCTAATTTCATCTGTTTGATAGTTAGCCAAACCTAAGCGATTCACAATAGCATCTACCGCTGCTTTTAAGTTATAAAAGGTAGACGGTGTTGATTGCTG
>NZ_JAELTX010000947.1 GCF_016429065.1 Pedobacter sp. ASV17 | reverse complement strand
CCCCCCCCCCCCCCCCCCCCCCCCCCCCCCCCCCCCCCCCCCCCCCCCCCCCCCCCCCCCCCCCCCCCCCCCCCCCCCCCCCCCCCCCCCCCCCCCCCCCCCCCCCCCCCTTTTTAATCATCCGGCCACCACCGAGATCTACACACCGGCTCAGTCGTCGGCAGCGTCAGATGTGTATAAGAGACAGGCTATACAGGTAACGGACAGGTAAATGCAGGTACCTATACGATAACGGCCAATATAAATGGCGGGGGTAACTACCAAGACCAGACGCTAACGGCACAATTGGTTGTCAATAAAGCCCAGATTGCAGG
>NZ_JAELTX010000946.1 GCF_016429065.1 Pedobacter sp. ASV17 | reverse complement strand
CCCCCCCCCCCCCCCCCCCCCCCCCCCCCCCCCCCCCCCCCCCCCCCCCCCCCCCCCCCCCCCCCCCCCCCCCCCCCCCCCCCCCCCCCCCCCCCCCCCCCCCCCCCCCCTTTTTAATGACCCGGCCCCCACCGAGATCTACACACCGGCTCAGTCGTCGGCAGCGTCAGATGTGTATAAGAGACAGGTTTACGTTACTTCAGTAAGCAATATGCCAACCTAACCAACGCCTTGTTCTTTAAAGGCTGGTGGGAAACTTTTGCAGGCGTGAATTATCAATTCAATAAGTCTGTTGGTGGTGGTTTAACCGTAGT
>NZ_JAELTX010000945.1 GCF_016429065.1 Pedobacter sp. ASV17 | reverse complement strand
CCCCCCCCCCCCCCCCCCCCCCCCCCCCCCCCCCCCCCCCCCCCCCCCCCCCCCCCCCCCCCCCCCCCCCCCCCCCCCCCCCCCCCCCCCCCCCCCCCCCCCCCCCCCCCTTTTTTAATGACCCGGCCACCACCGAGATCTACACACCGGCTCAGTCGTCGGCAGCGTCAGATGTGTATAAGAGACAGCCCTAGAACCATATAACACCGCTGCCGCTGGTCCTTTTAATATGGTTACAGATTCAATGTCATCTTGGTTCAAATCTATACCTCTGTTAGAATTGGTACTTCCAGTATTCACCGCCTGTCCACCAC
>NZ_JAELTX010000944.1 GCF_016429065.1 Pedobacter sp. ASV17 | reverse complement strand
CCCCCCCCCCCCCCCCCCCCCCCCCCCCCCCCCCCCCCCCCCCCCCCCCCCCCCCCCCCCCCCCCCCCCCCCCCCCCCCCCCCCCCCCCCCCCCCCCCCCCCCCCCCCCCTTTTTAATGACCCGCCCCCCACCGAGATCTACACACCGGCTCAGTCGTCGGCAGCGTCAGATGTGTATAAGAGACAGTATGTAGAATGCCTAATATTTTTTCTGCATTAAAGTATCTATCGGCAATTAACCCGATAATAAACGGTGCAATAATAGCTCCCCAAGATTGTGTAGAGAATACGGAGCCAATTTCTGGTCCCGAAGC
>NZ_JAELTX010000943.1 GCF_016429065.1 Pedobacter sp. ASV17 | reverse complement strand
CCCCCCCCCCCCCCCCCCCCCCCCCCCCCCCCCCCCCCCCCCCCCCCCCCCCCCCCCCCCCCCCCCCCCCCCCCCCCCCCCCCCCCCCCCCCCCCCCCCCCCCCCCCCCCTTTTTAATGATCCGCCGCCCACCGAGATCTACACACCGGCTCAGTCGTCGGCAGCGTCAGATGTGTATAAGAGACAGTCCTGAGGGTAAAGCAGAATATGAGTTTGTAATACGTAGTACAGGAAATATTCAACCAGGAGCTACTTATTATTTTTCATTTGCTTTTGGTAATGCTTCCTCTGGTGTACCTGCACCATCATTAACA
>NZ_JAELTX010000942.1 GCF_016429065.1 Pedobacter sp. ASV17 | reverse complement strand
CCCCCCCCCCCCCCCCCCCCCCCCCCCCCCCCCCCCCCCCCCCCCCCCCCCCCCCCCCCCCCCCCCCCCCCCCCCCCCCCCCCCCCCCCCCCCCCCCCCCCCCCCCCCCCTTTTTAATGACCCGGCGACCACCGAGATCTACACACCGGCTCAGTCGTCGGCAGCGTCAGATGTGTATAAGAGACAGGTGTGAGGGTCAATAAAAGTGCTTTCATGATTCTTTTGAGTTTAAATAAGATTGCTTAAATCGTTGGTGAAAAGGGATTGTTTTTAATGCGGTATCTATGTTGTCCAAGTATTGGAGAATGGTCAAA
>NZ_JAELTX010000941.1 GCF_016429065.1 Pedobacter sp. ASV17 | reverse complement strand
CCCCCCCCCCCCCCCCCCCCCCCCCCCCCCCCCCCCCCCCCCCCCCCCCCCCCCCCCCCCCCCCCCCCCCCCCCCCCCCCCCCCCCCCCCCCCCCCCCCCCCCCCCCCCCTTTTTAATGACCCGGCCACCACCGAGATCTACACACCGGCTCAGTCGTCGGCAGCGTCAGATGTGTATAAGAGACAGCTTCTAGCGTGTGTACGTTGGCATGGGTAAGCCTAACAAGCGTTTGGTCGCCTTTATCCATCAGTTGCCAAGTCACTTCAGAGTTGCCAGGATAATTGTCGTAACGCCATGTGTGTGCTAGTTTCTC
>NZ_JAELTX010000940.1 GCF_016429065.1 Pedobacter sp. ASV17 | reverse complement strand
CCCCCCCCCCCCCCCCCCCCCCCCCCCCCCCCCCCCCCCCCCCCCCCCCCCCCCCCCCCCCCCCCCCCCCCCCCCCCCCCCCCCCCCCCCCCCCCCCCCCCCCCCCCCCCTTTTTAATCATCCGCCCACCACCGAGATCTACACACCGGCTCAGTCGTCGGCAGCGTCAGATGTGTATAAGAGACAGGCTTAATGGAGTGCCATTGGCCGAAGGAACCTACTACTATATCATCAACTTCAAAAATGTAGGAAAGTACAAAGGTTTCATTACAATTATTAAAGACTAATCAACATTAATGATCCAGAAGATGAAG
>NZ_JAELTX010000939.1 GCF_016429065.1 Pedobacter sp. ASV17 | reverse complement strand
CCCCCCCCCCCCCCCCCCCCCCCCCCCCCCCCCCCCCCCCCCCCCCCCCCCCCCCCCCCCCCCCCCCCCCCCCCCCCCCCCCCCCCCCCCCCCCCCCCCCCCCCCCCCCTTTTTTAATGATCCGCCGACCACCGAGATCTACACACCGGCTCAGTCGTCGGCAGCGTCAGATGTGTATAAGAGACAGGCTTAACGATGTGGCTTACCAAGCCAATACACAAGAGTTCTGGAATTCGTGTACCGATATTTGCGATCAAAGCGACTATCGTTTAGGCGGTTCTTTCAACGATGGTAAAGGACAACCATCACAAAGC
>NZ_JAELTX010000113.1 GCF_016429065.1 Pedobacter sp. ASV17 | reverse complement strand
GTCTAATACATATCCAAAATCAATGCGCTAGCCAGTCTATTTGGTCAGGTAGCTTGGATATTGACTTTAGTTTTATCTCGGGCTACTAGCATCTTTTCTAAAAAAAAACGCATTTCAACTATTATCACAATTAAAAATTATCTGGTGGAAACATCAGGAACACAATATTATATATGGACATTTTATATACTGTAGAAGAGAAGTATCTACAGGCAATGGACGAACTCAATTATGGCGAAACTCCAAAGGCAATGCACTTGCTAAAGGAATTAATTGCCACCGATGATACTTACGCCAGGGCGCACTATGGCCTAGGAACCATTTACCACTATTACATTAAGGATTATAAAGCGGCGGGATATTACTATCAAACAGGAATGGATTTAGATGAAACTATTCCAGATTTATATGAAGATTATCTTAAATTGTTGGTGACGCTTCAGTTGCATAAAAAAATAGAACAGGTAACTGTCAAAGCGCTTGAAGTACCAGGGGTTGACCTTGCCAGAGTTTACGAAATGATTGGCGTTTACGAGGAACAACGCCAAAACTTTGCATTGGCAAAACAGCATTACCAAAAAGCGGCCTTAATTACCGTAGTAGATAATGAGCACGAATTGCTGCAAGGACATCTCAAAAGAGTGTCGGGCAAGTTAAAAGCAAAGCAGCAAATGGTTTATGCATACGAAGGGAGTTAATATTAACTCCCTTTTTTTGTATCGTGATTGTATTTGCTACTGTGTATTGTTCTTGTTACTTTTGGTCATAATCATTTCATCATGACGCTAATATCTCTTATTAAGAAACAGCTAATTCTATGCATGTTCTTTCTATTGGGATTTTTTTCAGCTTTCGGGCGAAGTGAAAACGATACGCTTTTAAACCATCAAGGTCTTGAAAAATTAGCCGCACTTAATAACTGGTACTACCGTAATGTTAGACAATACGATAGCTTAAAGGCTTTTCAAGCATTTAACAGTTTGCAAAAACAGGCCGTTAAGGCAAATGATAAAGTTTGTTTGGCGGCAGTAACTTTTTATAGAGGGCAATACCTGGCCATTAAAATTAATCAAGATAGTTTAGGTGTTAACAGCATGAAGCAGGGGATTAAAATGGCTGAGTTGAACAAGCAAACTTTGCAGGCGGCCGAATTTTCCCATCACTTAGGCTATTATTATTTTATCAAAGGGAAATATAGCGCAGCACTGTCCTATATGCTCAAGGCTAATTACGTGTTTCAACATATCGGTTATGGACAAATAGAAGAACCTGGTTACTTGTTGTACCGTTTGGCCTTTGTATACTATCATTTGCGTAATTATCATGAGGCCTTAAAGCATTTGCAAACCGCTTTAAAATATCCTAAAAACAGAGCTGTGGTGGATATATATATCCTCAATACCCTTGGGTTGAGCTATCGAGAGTTATATCAGCCCGATAGTGCCAAACATTACTTTTTACTGGCCAAAGCCAAAGCAGTTGCCTCGAGAGACACGGCTTGGATGGGAATTATTTCTGGAAATATCGGTAACCTTCACCTTAAAGCGCATGATTATGCAGGTGCTCTTCCTTTTTTCGAACATTATTACAAATACAGTTTAATTGCCGAAGATAAAGCCTGTATTGCCGAAGCATTGATGGGACTGGCAGATATTGCTGTTTTTTATGGCCGTTATGATGAAGCATTGAAACGCTTGAAGGATGCTGATGCGACCTATCATACAAAACCTGGAGATGTACAAGTAGAAGATTACATCAAACTGGGCTATTTATATAATATTTTTTCCCGAGCGTGGGAGGGCAAAGGGAATGCCCAGCAATCTTTGTACTACCGCAAGTTGGCCGATGGGGTACGCGATAGCATTGACCGTAGGGTGCAACTCTCCAACAATGTCGCTATTCAACAATTATTGGAAGCAGAGCAGCACAACAGTGAAATAAAGCTGTTGGAAAAGGAAAAGCACACAGCCTTGCTGAAGCAATACTTTTTGGTAGCCGCCACCATCTTACTGATCATTATCTTTTTATTGATTTATAATAGGCAGTCGCTGAAAAGAAAAAGGGACAAAGCCTTTCTTGAAAAGAAAGAGGTCATCCTGCAAGCGGAAAAGGAAAAAATAGAGGCCGACCTAAAGCACGCTACACGTATGCTAGATAGTTACGTAGAAAACCTACAGCTAAAGACGGCCTTGCTAGATCAAGTACAGGTAGAAATGCATGTGCTGCAACAAAGTGTGGTTGACCCAGATGAAGAACTTTTGTTTTTACAAAGGCTTAACGATTCTACCATTTTAACTGAAGAGCAATGGCATGAATTTAGGGAACTGTTTGAAAAGGTACATGCTGGCTTTTTTATCAAATTGAAAACAACCTACCCCAATTTAACCCCTGGCGAAACAAGATTGTGCGCCCTAACCAAATTGCAATTGGGCACCAAAGAAATTGCCGCAATTTTGGGCGTAAATGCAGATACCATCAAAAAAACTAGGCAGCGACTGCGCAAGAAAATAGGTATTACCGAAGATATCGGCTTGGAAACGGTTATTAATGCCCTTTAATACCTCTTTTATTTAATGGAGGTTTACACCCTTTCTCTGCTGTACGGTTTCTCTCCCTCAAAGGAGAGTATTGTACTTGGTATCGCTATTCCTTTGCTATGGCGTCATCTCGATTTTGGAGAGATCTAACAAGGGATAGTGGAAATAATTTAGGTTGTTTATTGGTCGTTAGACCTCTCCTTATACTTCTCCGAATGGTCGGAGCAGGCCGTTCGAGATAACAGTGTGGGTATGCTTTTGCAAGGACTAGCTGTTGCTTTACTATTTACGTCATCTCGACTTTGGAGAGATCTAGCAAGGAGATAATAAAAACCTCCCTCTTAATCAATATCCCCCTCTTTGAGGGGGTAGGGGGAGGAAATTAATAGAGCCGTTCAATAACTCGTTAAGTTCAAGGATATGGATAGAGTTACCTCCCTCTTAATCTCCTCCGAGTAGTCGGAGCAGGCTCTCCAAAGGGAGAAGCGGGTACTGTTACTATCAATTTTCGTGTAAAACTGCTCATTATTTCCGCTGGTAAATATTTGCACTTGCTCTATATCCCCCTCTTTGAGGGGGTAGGGGGAGGGAATTAATAGAGCCGTTCAATAACTCGTTAAGTTCAAGGATATGGGTAGAGTTACCTGCCTCTTAATCTCCTCCGAATAGTCGGAACAGGCTCTCCAAAGGGAGAGGCGGGTACTGTTACTATCAATTTTCATGTAAAACTGCTCATTATTTCCACTGGTAAATATTTGCACTTGCTCTATATCCCCCTCTTTGAGGGGGGCAGGGGGAGGAAACTAAGAAAATAGAATCCTCCAATAATATCCTTAAATTCAAGGATGAAAACCGCTGGAAAACAAAATCTTTGGCATTACAATGCTAATTTGAAGCATTTTGCTCGTGAAAATCGGAAAGATATGACAAAAGCTGAAGCCTGTATTTGGAAATACTTGCTCGGTAACAAACAAATGATGGGCTATCCATTTAGGCGTCAACGGCCTGTGTTAAATTATATTGCCGATTTTTTATGTAAGGAACTAATGCTCATTATCGAAGTAGATGGATTGACCCATCAATGGGAGGAAGTGGCAAAAAAAGACGTGATAAGACAGGAGGAGCTGGAACAGATTGGCTTTACTGTATTAAGATTTCATGATGATGAAGTGTTGAATGATATGGTGAATGTCGAAAGAGCAATTATTGATTATATTGAAAAGTTTAATAATAAATAAACCTATCTCTTAATCAATATCCCCCTCTTCGAGTGTCTATCCTGATGCTTCGGGAAGGCAAGGGGGAGGAGATGCCTTCTACATAGTCGCTTTAGAACCTCCCTCTTAATCTCCCTCCAAAGGGAGAGACAGGTACTACTACTATTGATTTTCGTGTAAAACTGTTGGTTGCTGCTACTGTTAAATATTTGCACTTACGAAATATCCCCCTCTCCGAGGGGGTAGGGGGAGGAATAACATCTCCTAGTATTAACACTCTTCTTTATTTCTTTTATAGGGAATTGGAGCAGGCTCTCCAAAGGGAGAGACAGGTACTGCTACTATTGATTTTCGTGTAAAACTGTTGGTTACTGCTACTGTTAAATATTTGCACTTACAAAATATCCCCCCTCTCCGAGGGGGTAGGGGGAGGAATAACATCTCCTAGTATTAATACTCTTCTTTATTTCTTTTTAGGGAATTGGAGCAGGCTCTCCAAAGGGAGAGACGGGTACAGCTACTATTAATTTTCGTGTAAAACTGTTGGTTACTGCTACTGTTAAATATTTGCACTTACGAAATATCCCCCTCTTTGAGGGGGTAGGGGGAGGAATAACATCTCCTAGTATTAACACTCTTCTTTATTTCTTTTATAGGGAATTGGAACAGGCTCTCCAAAGGGAGAGACGCGTACATCTACTATTGATTTTCGTAGGGATGTTCCTATATGCTAAAAAAACTTTGTCCCGTTTTATAAAACAGGACAAAGTTCCCTGCTAGATGTTCATGCGCACTATCTACCTTTACTGCGGAGCATATCTAACTCCTAACCACATAATATTAACGCCATTGAAAATCTCTCCAAAAACAATAAAAGCTCGCTGGCTGATTATGCTGCCTAATCATTATGTCTAAAAAGACAAATAGGATTAGTGAGTGTTTTTTTAAGTTTTTGTAAATGAGTTTGTTGTGAAATTGTACCCCAAATTATCCCCCCTCTCTATAACAATAAAAATAGACAGGGGAATTATTTTGTGGTTTGTGAAATAACAAACCACTATTGAGGAATTGATTTTAAAAATATGAAGAAGTACACTCTCCTGTTCTTGTGCTTTGTAGTGATACAAAGTTATGCCCAAACCGTACGTTATGTAAAAGCTGACGCTACTGGTACCAATAATGGCACCAGTTGGGCAAATGCCTATACCAATTTTCAAACTGCTGTTAGTGCGGCCTCCTCGGGCGACGAGGTTTGGGTGGCTGGCGGTACCTATCAACCAGCAAGTGGTCAATTTTTTGCCATGAAAGAAGGGGTGAAAATATACGGGGGCTTTGCTGGTACCGAGGGAACGCTAAGTGCACGTAACTGGACCGCCAATGTGACCATTTTGCAAGGTAATGGTAGTTATGTCATCAAAAATGAATTGAACGGGCTGACTAATGCTGCCGTTTTAGATGGTTTTACGGTAACAGGCGGTAGTGCTGTTGTTGCAGGTGCAGGAATGTACAACGCCAGCAGTTGGCCTTCGGTAGTTAATTGTACTTTTTCGGGGAATACGGCAACTTATGGTGCAGGGGCAATATATAATTATCAATGTTCTGCACCACCTATGATTACTAATTGTGTTTTTTCCAATAACAACGGTGCTACTTATGGTGGGGCAATATACAATGTGGTCTCATCACCTATCATTACAGGCTGTACTTTTAACAATAACACAGCAGTAACGGGTGGCGGTATTTATAGCGGTAATCAGTCGGTGCCGAACATCAGTAATTGTATATTTAAAAATAATACAGCCAGTACTGCTGCAGGTGGGGCAATTTATTACAATGGTAGTGGTATTTCAAGTAATGCTTATATCAGTAATTGCCTATTTACTGGAAATACCTCCAATGCGGGTAGTGCTGTTGGTTATGGCGACCAAGTTGCCAATAATATGATTATTACCAATTGCACTTTTTATAATAACACAGGTAGTGCGGCAATCTATGCTCGTTTTTGGAATGCTGGTTTTAGGCCAATTATTCTCAATAATTCTATCGTCTATGGCAATACTTCCTTTTTTGACAGGACTGCTAGCGGGGGCGAAATCCAAGTGAATTATTCGTTGATACAGGGAGCATCTTGCCCTGTTGGTGGAACCTGTAATGCTGGTGTGATTTATAATCAAGATCCTAAGTTTGTGGATGCTGGTGCGGGTAATTTTAAATTGCAAGAGGCGAGTCCCGCGGTTAATAAAGGCGATAATAGCCTTTATGCGGGTTTGAATAGTACCACCTTAGATTTGGCGGGTAGTTTACGATTGCTGGGTTTAACTATAGATATGGGAGCTTTTGAAAGTCCTTACAACCCCGTTCCAGTACCAGATGCAAATGGTATCGTTTATGTTAAACAAAATGGGGCAGGTAATCTTAGTGGAAATAGCTGGGCGAATGCGGCTCCAGAACTGTCTAATGCGCTTACCGCTGCTATAACCAATACAAACATCCAACAAATATGGGTAGCCAAAGGCACTTATAAGCCAGCAAGTGGGCAAAGTTTTGTGATGAAAGAAGGGGTGAAGATGTATGGAGGATTTGCAGGTGCAGAAACCCAAATAAATCAAAGGGTATTTGGTACCAATGCTGCGGATAGTACGCTTTTGCAAGGTAATGGCAGTTATGTGGTTTCTAGCGTAAACTTAAGTGCAGCTTCGCTCATCGATGGTTTTTCTATCAAGGGCGGGAGTGGCCAAACTTGGGGTGGCGGAATGTATAATTATGGGTCAGCAGTTACCATTAACAACTGTTTGTTTGCAGCAAATTCAGCAACTATAGGAGGCGGTATATGTAACTATTACAACTCGGCACCTACCATTAGCAATTGTACATTTTCTGGAAATACCGCCGACGGAGGAGGGGGCATTAGTAATTACAATAATTCTTCGCCCACCATTAGCAATTGTACTTTTTTTAGAAACAGGGCGAATAGCGGGGGTGCAATCAATAATTATTCATCTTCTAAACCTAATATCACCGGTTGTACTTTTACAGAAAATACAGCAAATGATTTCGGCGGAGCTATCACTAATTCAACCTCTTCTTCGTCTACGATCACGAATTGTAATTTCTCTGGGAATAAAGCAACTTCAGCTAGTGGTGGTGCGATATTTAATACCGCTTCGTCTCCTGTAATTACTGATTGTAGTTTTTCAAGCAATACTTCCAGTACTTACGGAGGAGGTATTTTTAACGAACAATCATCAGCCGCTAACATTAGCAACAGCACGTTTACTTCCAACGCTTCAGGCGGTGGCGGAGGTATCTTTAATACAGGGTCTTCGCCAAGCATTGTTGGCTGTACTTTTACGTCCAACTCCGCAAGTGTAAGCGGTGGTGGTGGCGTGTTTAACTATTCATCTTCATCCGCCATCATTAGCAACTGCACATTTGTGAGCAATACGGTAAGTGCTTCTGGAGGTGGCGGCATGATGAACAGTGGTGCTTCACCTACGGTGACCAATTGTGTGTTTAAGGGCAATACCAGCACAGGCAATAGCTCAGGCGCAGGGATGTATAATGTAATAGCGGCTGCAACTACGGTTAAAAATTGCGTTTTTTATGGCAATAGCTCTGTTCGATACGCAGGAGCGATATATAATGGTGCTTCATCCCCTAAACTGATTAATTGTACCATCTCGGGAAATAAAGCTGGCTTTACGAATTGGGGTGGTGGTATCTATAATAGCTCTTCGTCTTCGCCTGTCATTAGCAATGCAATCATTTACGGAAACAGTGATGGAATTATAAATAGCAATAGTACGCCAACAGTGGCTTATAGTATTGTACAGGGAGGTTACGTTGGAACAGGAAATACAGATGTAGACCCTTTATTTACCAATGCACCAGCTTTTAGCACGGCTCCATTTGTTGTGGGCGATTATACCTTAAAGAGTTATAGTCCAGCTACTAATACAGGAAGCAATGCCCTTTATACAGGATTAGATGGCAGTACTTTAGATTTAGTAGGTAATGCAAGGGTATATCGATATGCAAGCGGAGGAGTAATTGATCGTGGGGCCTATGAATACCAAAGTTTTGATGTATTGCCTGATGCAAACCATGTGGTATATGTGAATGCCACTGCTACAGGAACAGGCGCAGGAAACTCTTGGGCAAACGCCGTGAATTCATTGGCTGATGTACTACAGTGGGCGAGGACTAAATACAATGCGGATGCGACTGTTTTTGATACTACACCACTAAAAATATACGTAGCTAAGGGTGTTTACAAGCCAGCATACCACGCTGCTGACGGGAGTTTTACTACGGATGGCGGACGTAATAATGCCTTTGTACTGGTGAAAAACGTACAGTTGTATGGTGGTTTTGCAGGAACAGAAAATAGCTTGAACGAACGTGACCTTAAACTCGTGGCCAATAAAACAATTCTGAGCGGAGATTTAAATGGTAACGACGAAACTACATCGACCATTACAGCTAATGCCGATAATACCAATCACGTGGTCCTTGGCGTTGGGAATGTAGGTTCGACCATAATCGATGGATTTACGATTGTTGGCGGGAATGCCAGTACCGCAAGCACCATTGTGGTGAATGGCCAAATCATTTATCAAGATAGGGGAGCGGGTATTTATAACCAAGGTGCTTCGCCGAAAATTAACAACTGTATCATTTCGGGACATATGGCTACTGCCGATCATACGGGTGCAGGTATTTACAATTATTTAGCTGCGCCATCAATCGCCAATACTTTAATCACTGGAAATAAAACCTCTGGAGATGCCAGTGGGGCAGCCATGTACAGTGCCTATTCAGCACCTAAATTATTAAATGCTACTGTTGCGGGCAACAACGGTGCGGGAACCGCCAATGCAGCGATTTATCACAATCTTTCTTCGCCTGTTATAGGCAATACAGTGATTTATGGCAATAGTAACGGTATTCTAGAAAATACCACCATGCAAGCACCTGCTTATCAAAACCCTACAGAAGGCATTAATGTTAGTAGTACAGGAACGGAACCTTGGAATAACCCTGGTAATGCGCTTACCGATAATAACAACTATGCAACCATGTCAAATGCAGCGCTGTTGATTTCGGGCACCATAAGAAATAGTAATTTTTTAACAGTAAAAGGATTAGGGTTTAATATACCGCCCAATGCAGAAATATTGGGGGTTGAAGTAGAAATCCGAAAATTTTCTAGTGACAATACAGGTAGCAACTTTACTAGGGATTTGGATTTCAGACTGCTCAAAAACAACCAAGTGGCAGGGACAAACCACGCCAATACCGGTGTCAATTGGCCTACATCGGAAACAGCATTTACCTATGGTACCAATACAGATCTTTGGGGGCTTGCCTTGGCGCCATCGGATGTGAATGCTAGTGATTTTGGGGTGGCCATTTCTATCGAGTCTAGGGCTTCGGGGTTGTTGTTGCCCACCGTAATTTCATATGTAGACCAAGTAAGGGTAAGAGTTTCTTATCGAGTAGATGCGGTGACTAGTATCAGTTATAGTGTCATACAAGGAGGATTTACTGGAACAGGCAATTTGGATATAGACCCTAAGTATGCTAACCCAACTGCTTTTTCCATAGCTCCTGTTAGCGTAGGAAATTATATTTTACACGATGAAAGTCCAGCCATTGGCGTAGGGGATAATTTGCTGTACACCAGCAATGGTGGTAATTTAACTACAGACAAAGACTTGCTGGGGAATAAACGATTGTCTGGTGCCACCATTGATATGGGGGCTTACGAATATCAGGAACTGATTCCTGATCTTAACAATATTTTGTATGTAGATGTTACTGCTACGGGAACAGGCGAAGGCTCATCATGGGCAAATGCCAGTCCCTCACTTGCTGATGCGCTGAAATGGGCTAGGAAAACGTATCATTTAAATCCAACTGTTTTTGATGCTACGCCTTTGAAAATATATGTAGCCAAAGGAACTTATAAGCCAGCTTATAACGCTGCTAATACAAACTATGTATTAGATGGTGGACGTGATAATGCTTTTGTACTGGTGAAAAATGTACAGCTTTACGGAGGCTTTGACCCTAACAATGGTATTGATGATTTAACCAAGGTAAGGATTGATGGAGCAGCTGGGAGTATTTTGAGCGGTGATGTGAATGGAGATGATGTAGTGACAGGTTCGGGAGCTTCACTCAGCATTGCTAACAATACAGATAACAACCATCACGTAGTATTGGCCGCAGGTGATGTAGGCAATGCGAAACTGGATGGCTTTACCATAAAAGGCGGAAACGCCAATGGAAGCACTACCATTACCGTAAATGGTGTTTTAGCAAGTAGGGCCAATGGAGGGGGAATGTATAATCATACCGCTTCACCGATGGTAGAAAATTGCAGCTTTACCGCAAATGCAGGAACTCAAGGTGCGGGTGTAATGAACGAGCAAGCTTCACCAACCATTATTAACAGTAAGATTTATGCGAATTTTGGCGGTATTGGCGGAGGTATGTACAATTACTTGGGGGCCAATGTAAATGTAAAAGGAAGTCTAATTCATGAAAATAAAGCATCTTCTGGCGGTGGTGGTATCATCATCCACGATTCTGATGGAACCTTTGCCAATACAACCTTTGTAAATAATGGTAATATGGCCTTTGCGGTGGTTGCCAGCGGAGCGCCCGTTTTGCAAAACAGTATCATTTGGGACGGTATTTCTGGTACTGGCTATGTAGCTAGTTATTCTTTGTTGAAAGGTTCTTCAGATAATGCTAACGGTAATATCAATGCAAGTAGTTTAGCCGCATCAGATATTTTTAATGACGAAACTAACGCAGATTATAGCTTAAAAAGTACAAGTCCTGCCATTAATAAAGGAAATAACAATTTATATACAGGTTTAAGTGCCAGCACAAAAGACCTTGCTGCAAATGCAAGGGTTTTCAATTACGCAACTAACGGTACCGTTGATATAGGTGCTTATGAGTACCAGGGTGTTTTGGTAACCGCATTAGCTGATTTTGCAGACATTAGCAAAATCTTTGGTGATGCCGATTTTGTGCTTGCTGCACCAACTACTAATAGTGATGGCGCACTTACTTATACCAGTAGTGATGAAAATGTTGCTACAATTAGCGGAAGTACCATCACCATTGTTAGCGCTGGAACTACCACCATTACCGCCGCGCAAGCTGCAACGGGAAACTATGCGGCAGGTAGTATTTCGTTAACACTGACCGTTAACAAGGCAGATCAAACCATCAGCTTTGCGGCTTTAGCTAATAAAACCTATGGTGATGCCGATTTTAACCTGAATGCTACAGGTGGTGCATCGGGCAGTGCGGTAACTTATACGAGTTCCAATTCATCAGTGGCTACTATTTTGGGTAATACGGTTACGATTGTTGGAGTAGGCAGCACCACCATTACCGCTTCACAGTTAGGCAATGCCAATTATAATGATGCAGCTAGTGTTCAGCAAACTTTAACGGTGGATAAAGCTAGTCAAACCATCAGCTTTGCGGCTTTGGCTAATAAAACCTACGGTGATGCCGATTTTAACTTAAGTGCTACAGGCGGCGTATCGGGCAGTGCGGTAACTTATACGAGTTCCAATCCATCAGTGGCTACTATTTTGGGTAGTACGGTTACGATTGTTGGAGCAGGCAGCGCCACCATTACCGCTTCACAGTTAGGCAATGCCAATTATAATGACGCAACTAGTGTTCAGCAGATTTTAACCGTGGGTAAAGCTAGTCAAAGCATCAGCTTTGCGGCTTTGGCTAATAAAACCTACGGTGATGCGGATTTTAACTTAATTGCTACAGGTGGCGCATCGGGAAGTGTGGTAACTTATACGAGTTCCAATCTATCAGTGGCGACTATTTTGGGTAATACGGTTACGATTGTTGGAGCAGGCAGCACCACTATTACCGCTTCACAGTTAGGTAATGCCAATTACGATGATGCGGCTAATGTTCAGCAAACTTTAACGGTGGATAAAGCTAGTCAAACCATCAGTTTTGCGGCTTTGGCTAATAAAACCTACGGTGATGCGGATTTTAACCTAAGTGCTACAGGTGGAGCATCGGGCAGTGCGGTAACTTATACGAGTTCCAATCCATCAGTGGCTACTATTTTGGGTAATACGGTTACGATTGTTGGAGTAGGCAGCACCACCATTACCGCTTCACAGTTAGGCGATGCCAATTACGATGCTGCGACTAATGTTCAACAAACTTTAACGGTGGATAAAGCTAGTCAAACCATCAGCTTTGCAGCTTTGGCTAATAAAACCTATGGCGATGCGGATTTTAACCTAAGTGCTACAGGTGGCGCATCGGGCAGTGCGGTAACTTATACGAGTTCCAATCCATCAGTGGCTACTATTTTGGGTAGTACGGTTACGATTGTTGGAGCAGGCAGCACCACCATTACCGCTTCACAGTTGGGCAATGCCAATTATAATGATGCAACTAGTGTTCAGCAGACCTTAACCGTGGGTAAGGCAAGTCAGTCCATCTCTTTTGCTGCTTTAATGGCAAAACTGACTACAAGTCCTGATTTTACACTTTTTGCGAATAGTAGCAGTGGCCTGTCATTGAGTTTTAGCAGTAGCGATACCAATGTGGCAGAAGTATATCAAAGTGCTGGTGTTTGGATGGTTAAGATCAAAGGAGCAGGTACCACAGATATTACGGCTTCGCAGTCGGGTAATGGGAATTACTTCGCAGCGACTTCACAGATACAGCCGTTGGTGGTAACAGAGCCGCCGCTTCCTGTAAACTTGATTAGCTATAAGGCCAGTGCCGAAGGAAACGCTGCTAAATTAGAGTGGAAAACAGCCAGTGAGCAGAACAACAAGAACTTTGTCGTTTACCGCAGTGGTGACGATAAAGCTTTTGCAAAATTGGGTGAGATAAATGGTCATGGCACAAGTTCGGTAGCTAATAGCTATGTTTTTTACGATAGGCAGCCTTTAAAAGGTAACAACTATTACCGCTTGGTACAGGTAGATTTAAATGGCAAACCTACCGAACTGGGAGAACGTGTGCTCAACTTCGAGTTTTCTGCGCAAGGTATTCAGCTTTATCCTAACCCAACCAAAGGAGAAGCCGTGTTGAGCTTTACTGCTGGAAAATACACGAAGCTAACGGTAAGCAGCGTAGAGGGAAAAGTGTTAAGCATTATAGCGTTGAAACCACAAGATGATAAAACCCAGATAGACTTGGCGCAATTTCCAGTAGGGGTATATTTTGTGCGGTTGATGGGGGGAAGTGAAAGTGTGACGAAGAAAGTAATTAAACAGTAGCGGGTAGCGGGTTGTAGGTTTTTCGTCGGATGATTTTTTTTGCAGTGAAGAAATATCCCGTTCTTGGAACGTCTATCCCGAAATATCGGGGTAGGCTTGAACTCGCAGTGATAGCGCAATCCGTTCCTAGTACGTCATTGCCAACTCGATTGGCAATCGTAAAGCGATAGTTAAGTTTATATGGCATTACGGTTTCCGGCTACGCGGGAATGACGGAGCATCATTGATCAGGCTGAAACTCGGAGTAACAGAAATCAATATCCCTCTCTCCACTGTGCGGATTCTCTCCCTTTGAGGGAGAGAGTTGTGCTTAGGGGTGTTGGTGCTGTTTTTAAAAGTATGTCTTTTGTTATTTGTGTAGCACTGCTCGTATGCGTTCTGTCATTCAGAGCGTAGCGAAGAATCTCATGCGATATGTGCTTAGGATACATCGGGAGGGTGAATTTCAAAAGAGAAGGTGCGGTTGTAGCTTCTCTAACTGCCTCTCTCCGAGCTTCTTCTTTAAGAAGCATAAATAAAAGAATATATTTGCTGATATCTCTAGCATAATGCGTTACAAAAAAGCTCCCAAGGAAGATGTTGCTTACATTTTAAGCATTTTAGGAACCATATATCCCATAAGTAAAGAATTATCCGATGCTTTTTATGAGAAATCAGTAAGTCTGAAAGTAAAAAAAGAGACTATTTTACTAAAAGAGGGGGAGCGATGCCAGTACATGTATTTTATCAAGCGTGGAGCAATGATGGGGCAAACCATTCATCAGCAAAAGGAAATTGTCACCTATATTTCAATCGACAATGAATTTGTAAGCTCTATTTCTGGTTTGCACGGAGTGGTGCCATCGCAAGAAGCCATTATTGCGGTAGAAGATTCGGAACTCATTGCCATGCATAATGACGATTTGCAAGAGCTGTTTTCTAAATACTTTGACATGAATTATCTGTTTAGGGTAATGGTAGAACAGTATTACAGAGATGCGCAAGAACGTACACATATCATTAGGGTAGGAAATGCCAAGGAGCGGTATCTTTATTTTGTAAACACCAAACCTGGATACATCGAACGTTTGCCATTGCATTTAGTAGCATCCATGTTGGATATGAAATTACAGACTTTGCTGCGGGTGCAAAAACAACATCAGCTTTCCTTGCAAAAAGATAGGGAAACAGAAGATTGGTGTGCAAAAATCGAAGATTATATTATTGTGCAGGAAGCTTTTAAGACCACTGATTTGAGTTTGGAGAAAGTCGCCTTTACCTTGTCGAGCAGTACCCACAAGCTTTCTGCTATATTTAACAATGTCTACAAAATGACTTTTGCCGATTTTGTAAATGGACAGCGAATTAAAAGTATCCAACTACAAATGGCAGATACTGAAGCGATGCGCAACTTCACCATTGAAGCGCTGGCCAAACAAACAGGCTTTGCTTCACGCAGTGCGTTTTACAATGCCTTTAAAAAGATTGTAGGGGTAAGCCCTGCCGAGTATAGAAGCGCATTATCATCATCCTCTATATAGTTTAATCAAAGATATAGATAATCAATTCTGGAGTATTCCCGAGATACATCAAACTTAATTTTTGAAAACTTTGTCCAGTTTTATAAAACTGGACAAAGTTTAGGGCTTAAAATTACAGGACAAGGTGTGTGAAGTTTACTTTTGTGCCTGTAAACCACGATGGACTGATAACAGTCTGCAAACTAAAAACTTAATCATGTATCGCTTTAATCACTATTGCAAAACAGCATGTTTGCTCCTATGGATTTTATTTTTCAATATGGAGCTTCAAGCGCAAGGAACATCCCTACATTTTGATGGTGCCAACGACTATGTTACGGTGCCTACCAAAAATGTAGAAATTAAAGGAAGCTTTACGGTAATGGCTTGGGTAAAGCCCGAGAACGCCACTAAAGCCATGCATATTTTTAGTTCTAGGGAACCTTCGGAATTTGGTTTTGACATGCAGCTCACAGGCGGCAATAAGGTACATGGCGACATTGGGAATGGTACTTCTTTTCTTACCACCTCGGCTGATGCCAATTATAATTATGCCGTAGGAAAATGGCTGCATGTGGCGTATGTGATCACACCAACCGCATATAAAATCTATGTGAATGGTAGTTTGATGATGACTAGCCCACTAAGCGGCACGCCATTGCTATTGAATAACACCCATCGAATCGTCATCGGGAAAAATGCAAGTGAGGCTACTTATTTCCAAGGGAATATTGATGAAGTAAAGTTATTTAGTAGCGCTTTAAGCGATTTGGAGGTGGCCACGGAAATGATGAGTAGTTCGGTTGCTGTACCTGCAAGCTTGGTGGCACATTATGATTTTAACCAATCGGGAACTACTTTAACCGATTTAAGTGGAAATGGCTATGACGGTACGGTTACTAATTTTGCCCTTACAGGAACAACCAGTAATTGGGTAGAAAGCTATGCGATGGTGGTTCCTAACCTTTCATTGCCAACTAATGTTTCCAGCTCGGGTTTTACACTCAACTGGCAAGCGCCAACCAGTGGTGTTGCCGAACAATATACGTTGGAAGTAGCCACTAATTCAAGTTTTAATAATCCTATTGCAGGCTCGCCGTTTACTATTACAGGAACTTCTCAAAATATTGCGGGGCTTTTATCAGGATCAGATTATTATTATCGGGTATCGGCCCAAAAAAATACAGGGATTGCTCAAAAAGGAGCTTATAGTGCCGTAGCAAAAGCAACCACTTCTTTGGCATTTGATTATTTGAATGCGCTTTCCATCAGCAATATTAATTTTTCTCCAGTTTTTAGCGCTACGCAATTAACTTATGCTGCCATTACGGCAAACGCAGATTTTCGGCTACTGGCGGCGCAGCCTAACGCGAGTTCAATCATAGAAATGAAAGTGAATGGTGGGAGTTTCATTACGCTCGCTAGTAACGTTTTGTCGGCTGCAATTCCCCTGAACTTTGGGATCAATACCCTCGAGGTAAAAGTAACCGATGGTTCAGCAATTAGAACCTATACTTTATCCATTAATAGGGTTAATCCAACCACTCGTTATGTTACGCAAAATGGTGCTGGTAATAAAGATGGTTCATCGTGGGCAAACGCTTCAGACGATTTGCAGTTAATGATTAACAATTCAACCATGAATGATATGGTATGGGTGGCAAAGGGGACTTATATCCCTAAACGGAAAGCAAATGATGTTAATAACATTACGGCCAACGATCGCAACAATGCCTTTTTGTTGAAAGCAGATGTGGAGGTGTATGGTGGTTTTGCTGGCGTCGAACAGTTTTTGTCGCAAAGAGATTTAAATGTTAAGGCAAATAAGACCACTCTTAGTGGCGATTTTCAAGGAGATGATATATTAACAGGCAAAGGTTTAGGTTTAAGCATGCAAAATATGGCCGATAATGCTTATCACGTAGTAATTAGTGCAGCGGCTGTAGGAACAGCATTGCTTGATGGTTTTACTATTTCTGGGGGGAATGCCCTTAGGTTTGGCCCTACAGAGTATATTGTGGTAAACGGAGTATTGGTTTACACGGGGAATGGTGGTGGAATAAGTTGTACTGAATCTTCGCCACGATTAAGTAACCTGCAGATAATAGGTAACGCTGCTTATGCAGGCGGGGGAGGTATAAGTAACCGATCTTCTTCACCATTAATTGAAAATGTAACCATTGCCCGAAATATAGCCACTGGACATAATGCAACTAGCTTTGGTGGTGGAATTGTAAATTTTAGTTCGTTTCCTGTGATAAAAAATGTGATCATAGATGGAAATACAGGATACTCCGGTGGTGGGGTTTATAATAAGGGTGGTTCTAATGCTATTTTTACCAATGTTAGTATTACGGATAACCATGCCGTAAAAGTATTTAACTCTGGTGGAGGTATTTGTAATGAAGAATCATCGCCCATTTTAACCAATGTATTGCTGGCCAACAACACGGGTTTAGAAGGCGGAGCGATTTACAATGGTTTTGTCAGTGTGCCTATTTTAACCAACGTGACGATTACTAAAAATACCGCTGATGCTGGGGGTGGCATTTTTCATTTCGACAACTCTTCGAGCAAGATTCGTAACTCCATTATATGGGGTAATAATAGTGGGATTGGCTATCCTGGTCCTTATACTACTGTGCAGCATAGTTTGGTGCAGGGAGGTTTTGCGGGGGCTGGTAATATTGCTGTCGACCCTCAATTTAGGGACACAAATAGAAACTATCAATTGAGGAGCGGAAGTCCAGCCATTGACGCGGGCAGCATAAGCTACTATGGTAATGCCGAAACGCCTAATATCTCTACCGTTACTAAAGACTTGGGCGGCAATCAAAGAGTACTTGGTGCGGTCATTGATATGGGCGCTTATGAAATCCAAGAACTGGTAGCTGCGTTAAATTTCGATGGTATAGATGACAAGATTAGCTTTAATAGCAACAATACAGTGTCGGGAGCATTTACGGTACAGGCTTGGGTACGTCCTACAGATTTTACCAAAACCATGCATGTGTTGAGCACCAAGTTTGCCGGAGGTTATGGTTTTGACCTGCAATTGAAACAAGGTAACACCATTCATGCCAATATAGGGTCTGCCAATGCTTGGTTGAGTAATACGGCTGATGTGACTTATGATTATAGTGCTGGCAGATGGATGCATATTGCCTATGCAGTATCGGGTACGGGTTATCAAATTTATGTGAATGGT
Organism: Pedobacter sp. ASV17; assembly: GCF_016429065.1. GTDB lineage: Bacteria > Bacteroidota > Bacteroidia > Sphingobacteriales > Sphingobacteriaceae > Pedobacter. The sequence continues at coordinate 351 of NZ_JAELTX010000113.1, read as the reverse complement.
AGCCTTAAGCAAAGTGGTGCTTTTTCGGGCACTCCTTTGTTAATGGATGCTAATCATTTGTTGCAGTTGGGTTATAGCGGAACAGAAAACACCTATTTCAAAGGTGATATGGATGAAGTGAGGATTTACAACAAAGCCTTGAGCGCAGAAGAGATCAATAAAGAAATGATAAATGCTACCACTACTTTGCCGCTTAATCTAGAAGCACATTATAATTTTGATGAAGGTGCCCCATCTCTAAATAACACTACAAAAACAATATTGGAAGACCAAGGGGCTAATGCACGAAACGGTGTGTTGAGTGGTTTTAATTTAAATGGAAATAGTAGCAATTGGGTGGAGAGCTATGCC
>NZ_JAELTX010000938.1 GCF_016429065.1 Pedobacter sp. ASV17 | reverse complement strand
CCCCCCCCCCCCCCCCCCCCCCCCCCCCCCCCCCCCCCCCCCCCCCCCCCCCCCCCCCCCCCCCCCCCCCCCCCCCCCCCCCCCCCCCCCCCCCCCCCCCCCCCCCCCCTTTTTTAATGATCCGGCGCCCACCGAGATCTACACACCGGCTCAGTCGTCGGCAGCGTCAGATGTGTATAAGAGACAGCTGTAGGACAGGCTTCCTGTCGCTGTCCGCAATAGGTATGGATATCACTTCCGCAAATGGTGGTGTATTTGTTTTTCACCAAAATCTGACCATCTGTTAAGGGCGAGAGTTCATGGTCTTCGTAACT
>NZ_JAELTX010000937.1 GCF_016429065.1 Pedobacter sp. ASV17 | reverse complement strand
CAGCAATCAACACCGTCTACCTTTTATAACTTAAAAGCAGCGGTAGATGCTATTGTGAATCGCTTAGGTTTGGCTAACTATCAAACAGATGAAATTAGCGACGAAAACTTTGCCTATGGCCTTAAATCTGTCTCTTATACACATCTGACGCTGCCGACGACTGAGCCGGTGTGTAGATCTCGGTGGGCGCCGGATCATTAAAAAGGGGGGGGGGGGGGGGGGGGGGGGGGGGGGGGGGGGGGGGGGGGGGGGGGGGGGGGGGGGGGGGGGGGGGGGGGGGGGGGGGGGGGGGGGGGGGGGGGGGGGGGGGGGGG
>NZ_JAELTX010000936.1 GCF_016429065.1 Pedobacter sp. ASV17 | reverse complement strand
CCCCCCCCCCCCCCCCCCCCCCCCCCCCCCCCCCCCCCCCCCCCCCCCCCCCCCCCCCCCCCCCCCCCCCCCCCCCCCCCCCCCCCCCCCCCCCCCCCCCCCCCCCCCCCTTTTTAATGATCCGGCCACCACCGAGATCTACACACCGGCTCAGTCGTCGGCAGCGTCAGATGTGTATAAGAGACAGGTACTACTGTTTTTCTTTTCATACAAAAACAGCCATAAGGATGTTCTAAAACAGATCAGCTTTATTCGTGAAAAATATCATGACAAAATACTCCTTGAAAAAAATGATGTAAATTGTGAAACGAGCA
>NZ_JAELTX010000935.1 GCF_016429065.1 Pedobacter sp. ASV17 | reverse complement strand
CCCCCCCCCCCCCCCCCCCCCCCCCCCCCCCCCCCCCCCCCCCCCCCCCCCCCCCCCCCCCCCCCCCCCCCCCCCCCCCCCCCCCCCCCCCCCCCCCCCCCCCCCCCCCCTTTTTTAATGACCCGCCGACCACCGAGATCTACACACCGGCTCAGTCGTCGGCAGCGTCAGATGTGTATAAGAGACAGCTTCAATAGGTAGGGCCGTTTGCACCTTGTTGGCGGTTTCGGCAATTAAAGGCTTGATGATGTCAAAATCAAGTTGGTGTTGTGCCAGCAATTGTTGGGCAACACCGTATAGGTAATTAGGGAAATT
>NZ_JAELTX010000934.1 GCF_016429065.1 Pedobacter sp. ASV17 | reverse complement strand
CCCCCCCCCCCCCCCCCCCCCCCCCCCCCCCCCCCCCCCCCCCCCCCCCCCCCCCCCCCCCCCCCCCCCCCCCCCCCCCCCCCCCCCCCCCCCCCCCCCCCCCCCCCCCCCTTTTTAATGCTCCGGCCACCACCGAGATCTACACACCGGCTCAGTCGTCGGCAGCGTCAGATGTGTATAAGAGACAGATTTTAATATGTCAAAAAAAACCTTTTTGTTTTTCTTTCTGGTTGCCATCATGACTGTCTTCAGCCAAGCACAAATTCCTGTGCAAAAAGATACATTGATGAATGTGCAGTCTTTGCCAGATAGTTT
>NZ_JAELTX010000112.1 GCF_016429065.1 Pedobacter sp. ASV17 | reverse complement strand
ACTTTGAGTTTGCCCGTTTCTTATTGCCATACAGAAACTGAAATTGAAAAAGTAATTGATGTGATGAATAAATTTTAAACCACAACTGCAATAGGTTACAATTTAGTATTTTAGCAGCCGAATAGAATACTAAAATGAGGGATATTTTACATACGCGGCGACTTATTGAAATTGGTGTTTTTTTAACCTTGTTTTTTACGGCAAGTTGTAAGAAAAAAGAGGACGTAACGGAAGAAGCCAAAGTAAAGCCACCGGTAAGGTCTTACGTAGTTACTGCCAGAGTTGATAAAAAAGGGACAAACAGTAACTCAGAAGGCACGGCAGTACTAAAAGGCAATTATGATGAAGGTACAAAAGTACTGAGCTATGCGGTGGAATTTAAAGATATAGATCCCACATTAATTACGCTCAGAAGCGGGCCAAAAGGTTCAACAGGTTCTTTGATTACAGAAATTTATAAGCCAGTAGCAGGAAAAGTGACTACAGCTGCCATAAAAGGCAACTTGGTATTGAGTTCACTTAATGAGCGAAACCTTTTGAAAGGGAGTTTTTTTGTTGCCATCAACACTGTAAAACTAAGCCCTGAAATTTCAGGGATACTTACCTTAAAGCAACAATAGGATGGCCATGAGTGGAGGAAATATGCTTGCAGTGGATGACGACCTACAATTGACAAATGCAATTGCACAACATGACAAAAGAGCATTTGAGACGCTTTATAAAAAATATTATCAACAACTGTTTGCCGTAGCTTACCGATATGTTGATCAAACACAAATTGCAGAAGAGATCGTTCACGATGTATTTATAACCATTTGGAATAAAGCAGAACAGTTAAATATTCAGTATTCAATGAAAAGCTATTTATTTAAGTCAGTAGTGAATACCTCGCTAAATTTTCTGAAAAAAGAAAAAAACGAACATGCCAAAAAGGAGGCCTATATAGCTGTGCAGGACGAAACTACCGTAAATGATGGCCTGTTGGAGGCTGATGAAATATTACTTAATAATTTGGAGCATGCATTAGCAATGCTACCAGACAAATGTAGACAGGTGATGTACCTCAGTCGATTTGGAAAACTAAAACAACAAGAAATTGCATTGCAAATGGACATTTCCGTTAAAACCGTAAAAAATCACTTAACCTATGGCTTTCAAAAGTTAAGGGAACATTTGCAAAAACATAAACAACTGAGCATTACCTTATTGTTAATACTCACCAAAATTTTCACGCTCTAATATTATCATGATGAAAGATTTTGACGCACATGAAGAATTTATACACACGCTGATCATTGACGACATTGACCAGACCATTACTTCTGAAAACAAGGAGTTGCTTGATCAATGGCGAACCAGTAATGAAGCGAATGAAAAAACCTATCAGGAGTTTGTCAATATTCAATTGGGGATGGATAAGCTATCTACAAGAAATGGTCAAGATGTAGAACTTTCTTGGGAGGTGTTAGATCGCAAAATCAGCAATCAAACCAACAATTTAACCTTACACAAAGCCAACAGAAAAATAGGTTTATGGTATAAAGTTGCTGCTGCGATATTAGTGATGATATCTGTAGGCTATTATTTTATGCTACAAAGCAGATACATTGTGGTAAACACCGCTAAAAATGCCACTATCACACGCCTAAAATTACCTGACGGCACTGAGTTGAACTTGAACGCCTCCACGGTAGTTAAATATGACAAGGATTTCATCAACAACAGAAGACTTGAACTGTTAGAGGGCGAGGTATTTATCCATGTGGTTAAGCACGATGGCCCGCAATTTATTTTGGGACTTGGAGAATTAGAGGCACAAGATATTGGCACAAGTTTTAATGTGGTTAGAAATCCCAACAAAATAGCAGTTGTGGTGGAGGATGGAGAAGTAGCTTTGAAACATACTTCCTTAAATATGGAAGTGCGACTTACCAAAGGTAAATTTGGAACTTACAACCTCGACACCAAAAAGTTGAGTTCGGCTGACAACACCAATGAAAATTATAAATCATGGGTAGACAAGAAATTCATCTTTCAAGATGTGCCTATTGGAGAAGCTATCCAACAGCTTGGAAAAGTTTATCAGATGCCTATTCATATTAGTGGTGAATCGTTAAAAAATAGAAGGTTGACAGCGAGGCTACATTATCAAACTTTAGATAGCGCGCTTCATGTTATTTCTGCATCTTTGCAGTGCAAAGTAACAAGGGAAAAGGATACCTATGTTTTATCGAACAACTAAGCCGTTTCATTTTTTAATTATTCTTTTTTTATTACTGATATTTCAGGAAAAGCTTTTTGCACAACAAAAAGACCCGTTAAAAAACCACGTTACCATTACCCTACCCCCTGACTCTTTAATCACGTCGTTAAAAAGGCTGGAGCTAAAGGCCAAATGCAGTTTTGCTTTTGATCCCGATCAACTGAGAAAGTTGAAGAATAAAGAGTTTAAGTTTACACAAACACCATTAAGTACTATCCTTGAAAGGCTGCTTTTTGGTACTGCATTGGAGTTTAAGCTAATAGGCAACGACATTGTCATTACTCCAGGAAAACCAATTACCTGGACTATCCATGGCTATGTGAGGGATAATTACAATGGAGAAGAACTCATTGGCGCCATCGTTCAGATCCCCGCACTACAAGTAGGTGTAACGACCAATCAATATGGTTTTTATTCCATCAGTGTTCCCCAAGGCGATTATGAAATGCTGATTTCCAATACGGGCTATCAATCGCAGCTAATGCAGGTTCATCTGGATCGAAACAAACAAGAACAGGTTGAATTGTCGCTCAAAGAACGTCCTTTGGAAGAAGTAGTGATCACAAAGGCGGTCACTGCGCCCAATCCAGTATTGCTTAACGAGCAGAACTTTACGGCTAAACAGCTTAACAATGCCTCCTATTATTTAGGAGAAACTGACGCCATGAAACGTCTTCAAATGGAAAATGGCATTAAAGCCATGACCGAAGGGAGTTCGGGTCTGTTTATAAGAGGCGGTAATGCAGATCAGAATCTGATTCTACTAGATGAAGCCATCATTTATAATCCCTCCCATTTGTACGGACTGGTTTCGGTTTTTAATTCCGATGTGGTGAACAATATTCAGGTTTATAAAGATTATATGCCAGCCAATTTCGGGGGAAGGCTCTCTTCTGTAATTGTAAATAGAATGACAGAGGGAAATAGCAAAGAGTTTCACCTTAGTGGTGGAGTGAATTTGATGTCTCTCCGATTTTCAGCTGAAGGGCCTATTGTGAAAGATAAGGGCTCGTTTATTGTTGCTTACAGACGGAGCATGCTCGACGTTTTTCATCGAAAATTTAAGCTGTTTAACCCCAATTCGGTATATAATGATATCAATGCAAAGGCAAACTATAAGCTCAATAAAAATAACAGTATTTTTTATTCTGTTTATGTTGGCAACGATAATCTGCTGTCCGAAAACTCTTATTCCAACAAATGGGGCAACCTAACTTCTACCCTACGCTGGAACCACATTTTCAATTCGAAGGTGTTCCTCAACGCCTCGGCCATTTACAGCAATTACAGTAACCTGCTTGATCTCAATGCCGATACGCTTTCGGAAAAAAGTCAATGGAGCACTGGAGTTAGAGAGGTTACCGTAAAGGCGGATTTTACCTATTACAGAAGTCCAAAAAACCAGATCAAGTTTGGAATATCCAATATATACCACCAGTTTATGCCTGGTGAAATGTATAAACAACGGTCGTTTGAATTCAATATTTCAAGAGAAAAATCATTCGAATCTGCACTCTATTATTCTCAACAGATCAGTTTAAATAAATCATTTGAATTAGATTATGGGCTCAGGATATCCATGTTCAATGATGCACAGGAACAACAAAATCTTTTTGATGAGCAGGGCAATCGAATTAAAAGAAATTTGGTAAAGACTTTTTTAAATCCTGAACCAAGAATTAACGTCAGTTACCTACTCCAGACAAACCAACGTTTATTTATCACTTATAACCGTAATTATCAGTATTTACAACTGATACAAAATAGTGCGCTGGCTTTTTCGTCCCTTGAACCCTATATTCCTGCCTCCGTAAATATCAAACCACAACATTCCAATCATTTTTCAGTAGGATACCGCTATGCGCCATTGAAGTACGTGTTTTCGGCAAATGCCTATTACAAAAGATTAAGCAACCAGCTTGATCTTGTTGGTCACACACAGATCATTAGCAATCCTAGTGTTAGGAACCAACTCCGAGCTGGAAATTCTGATGCTTATGGCCTAGAACTGGAGTTGAATAAAACAGAAGGTAGATTTTCTGGTACGATAGCCTATACCTACTCTCGAGCATTTCGTAAAATTGCCGACATCAATTTTGGGAACCGTTTTGTGGCCAATTACGACATTCCAAATGAGCTTAAAGTCACCGCGAGATTTGAATTGACCAAGCAAATTTCCCTGCAATCGTTTTTCACTTATACTACTGGCCGACCACTCACCCTGCCCGTTGGCTATTATCAACATGATGGTTTGAATGTACCCATATTTGAAGACCGTAATACTTCCAGATTTCCCGACTACAGTCGACTTGATGTTTCTGCTCAGTATCGCTTACAATCCAGAATAAGTAGTAAACGTAGCATGGGGCACGTAATCTCTATAGGAATTTATAATTTATATAATCGAAAAAACCCCCTATATTACCATCTAAGTTCATCGTCATTTGAACCTAGGAGCAGTACTACAGAATATGGCTTTGGCTTTTATCCTTGGGTGTCCTATAGTTTTAAAATATAGCTATGAAATATATTCATTATTATTTATTGGTATTTTTCATGATCGTAGCTAGTACTGGCTGCAAAAAAAGCACTTTAGATAACAATGGCTTTATCAAACCAGGACGTGCTTACGACTTAGCAGTGGAAGGTGGTTTCAATACCTTCACCACGGCACAGTACATTAGGCTTACCAAACCAGCCCTCTATCCCGATTCGGCTCCTACGCCCATTAGCAAGGCTTCGGTAGTGGTAAACAACGGCAGAGTAGACATGATTTACAGAGAAACAAAAACTGCAGGGGTTTACATGGCCACAAATAATGATGATGCAAACTACAATAAAGCCTATACGCTGACTATCAAGTATAACGGTAAAACTTATACTGCGGTAGATACTTTGAGACAAGTGGTTAATATTGTAGATGACTTCTTGCCCTTATCCACACGAACGGTAGATAGTAAAACCGTAGAGGTTAACGTTCCCAAGCACACTTTTGGCTATTTGAATTCAAACAAATGGTATATTGCCTATAAAGAAATCCCTGTTTGGAATCCCTCTAAATTTGATCAAACAAAATATTACAGTTACACGCATTTATTAGGATCGCCAAATTCTTTATACCCGCTGAATAACCTAAAAAGAAAATTCTCCCTTCCAAAGGAAGATGGTGTTTTAATTTATAAGATTTCCCTTTCCGAGAACTACGCTAAATACCTATATGGGGTATTTATGGAGACCGATTGGAGTGGTATTTTCTCCAGTGTACCCGTTAACGTACAGGGTAATGTTTCTGGAAATGCACAAGGATATTTCTCTGCAAACGATATTGACTTTAAGAGGTATCCTGCAAAAGATTTGTAGCCATTAAATTTTAAACTTCATGATTGTTGTGCTTGGTGTTACCACCAACTACGACATCCCTTGTCTAATCATTTAAATGGTTGGTAACAACACTAACCATAGGGAGTTGCTGTTCCTCGTTTCAATCATCACTGCCGCTATTTCATCTTTTACGTTTTGGATAAAAATGTATTTCCGGCACTTGCCAATCGCCCAGCATTCTGTGTAGCTTGATATGGGACTTCAAATTGATGTGCTATTTCAATTCATTTTGAAACTGTAGATCTTTTGCCTACTCAGCAGCTGACTTATAGAGGCATCCCCTAACGATTTAATGATTTCTTAATACGAAATAAGAACAAAGGAAATCCCTGTTGACGCTCTTTGTATCACATTAAAATCCCATTAAAATATGATCAAAAAAGCTACTTACTATCTCTTCTGCTTTCTCCTAGTTTCCGGTAGTTTACCGGCATTAGCGCAGGAACTTTTTCCATATCTCCAAGCGCCAGAACCTACTTCAATCTGGGTTACCTGGAAGACCTCTTCGGGAACAGAAACGACCATTGAATATGGTACGGTAGAGAACAACCTCGACCAAACCCTTTCTGGTGCCAACAAAATAATCAACGATAATGGCTACAACAACAGCTACTTTTACCACAGTGTACAGCTGACCAACTTAACTCCGAACACCAAATATTACTATCGGATCAAAACGGGTACGCAAACATCCATCACCCATTCTTTCCGTACCATTCCAGCAAAAGGTGCCGCCCTAGCAGATGGACATCTACGTTTTATTATTATAGGAGATAACCAACTAAAAGATAAACCAAGATGGGATTCGCTATTGGTTGCTGCCAAGAGAAAAAGTATCGAAAAATTTGGACCTAACTTTAACGATCACATCAACATGGTGGTGAACGTGGGTGACCAAGTAGACGTAGGTACTTTGGACCATTATGAAAATGTACACTTCAACAAAGCTAAATACCTTTCACCTGTATTGGCTTTTAATACATTGGTGGGTAATCACGAAACTTATGGTACACTGGGACTAAACGCCTATCGAGACCATTTCTTTTATGACCAGTACAAATACCAAGGAATTTCTTCGGGCACGGAAGACTATTATGCATTTCAAGTGGGCCGTGTATTGTTCTTAATGCTCTGCACCGAAAATATCAGTTCTATCGGCACGGCTCAGTTAGCTTGGGCCAAAAGTGTTATCGATGCAGCAAAAACGGATAACTCTGTAGATTTTATCATCACCGAATGCCACCGACCACTACAGGCTGAACAATATGTGGGCGATATTTCTACTTGGGTAAGGGACAATATTGTACCGAAGTTAATTGAGACCCCAAAAGCAGCTTTGATCATTGGAGCCCACCATCACTTATATGCAAGAGGCCAACACCGTGACAAACCACTCTACAATATCATTTCTGGTGGATCTGCTTGGGACCAATATTGGGGCATGTCTGTAGAACAGGATTTCGACGATGTCCAAAAAACCATTCCTAACTGGGCCTATCAGATCATCGATTTTGATACCGCTACCAAGGAAATGTCTGTGGAAACCTACTCTATCGGTAGTATCTATCGCACTAAGGATAATGAGCTGATTGACACCTTTTATCGTAGATTGGGTCAGCCCGCACCAAATAAGCCGTCGCTGATTAATATGCCGACCACAGATGTTACCCTACCGCTAACCCTAGAGAGCAACACTTACTCTAGTTCTACTAATCAGCCTTATAACAGTACACAGATACAGGTATCTAAATTGGCCGATTTCAGTAAATTAGAGGTTGATAAATTAAGAGATTATGAAAATCTTTATGGTGCCTCAACAGCTCCCGATCAAACGAAGGACATTCATGCTGGGCTAGATATTTTCAAATATACCATCATTGCCAACAGCTTGCCAAATGGTACCTACTATGCCCGTATCAGACACCGCGACCGCAACATCGAGTGGTCTGAATGGTCAGACGTAAAAACATTCAACGTGATCAATAGCGTTACCGTCGCAAAACCTACCATCAGTATCGATAAAAAAGTATTTTCTACTTCAGAAAGCATCAAAGTAACCTTTACCTCTGCGCCCAACGACCCAAAAGATTGGATTGGTATGTACAAAAAAGGTCAAAATCCAGGGGTTGGTGGCGTAACCTCAACCAAATGGTCGTACACTAGCGGTAATTCGGGCAGCGTTACCTTAGGCTCTGGTGCCGCCACAGGCGAATACTATCTGGTATTGTTGTCCAAAGATGGCTATGTAGAAATCTCTGATAGAATTCAATTATATATCGGTCCAAAACCAACCATCTCTTCAAACAAAACAGAATATAATACTGGAGATGCAGTAAGCGTTACCTACGCTAATGGATCAGGGAATACCAAAGACTGGATCGGGATTTACAAAGTGGGAGAAAATGGTCCAGACCAAACATCAAAAGCTTATAAATATGTTACTGGTACCGGCGGTAGCCTGAGCTTTCCAAGTTTGCCAAAAGGTTATTACTATGCTTCTTACTACCTAAACGATGCCTACTTTGAGCCAACCGATAGGATTTATTTCCAAATTGGAACCGCCATTACTTCTGTAACAGCGAGTGCTACAACTTTTGCATTAAAGGATCCAATTGAGGTGACTTTTGCAGATGGCCCTGGTATTCCTAAAGATTACATCGGTATCTTTAAGAGAAATGCAGACCCGAATAATGGTGAGTTAATTGGTTACGTTTATTTCGAAGGCAAAACGAAGGGTAAAATCACCTTCCCCGACAACCAGTTGCCTACCGAAGCAGGAGACTATTTCCTTGCCATGTTCACTAACGATTCTTATACGGAGGTGTCTAACAGATATAACTTTACGATTACGGAAGGTACACTTCCAGTAAGCTTGTTAGGCTTTAGCGCCAAACAGGGAAATGAAGGTAATTTATTGACTTGGAGCACTACTTCGGAGCAAAACAATGACCGTTTCGAAATTGAGTACACCAACGAAACGGAATTCCAAAAGATTGGTGAAATCAAAGCTCCAGAAGGCAATAGCAATACCCGCAGGGACTACAGTTTCCAGCACAAAAACCCAACAGGAAAAATTAGCTATTACCGCCTTAAACAAGTGGATAGAGATGGAAAATTCCAGTATAGTAAAATTGCTGCTGTACGTTCCGACCTCTCGTCAAATACCCTAACGGTGTATCCGAACCCAGTAAAAGAAATGGCTACATTGGCACTTCCACAGCTTAACAATGGTACAAAAGTACTTGTTGTGCTAACCGATATCAGAGGACAGAAAATACTTGATCGTCAACACACCGTTCAGGGGCAAAACATGAGCCTCGATGTAAGAAATTTGGCTACTGGCACCTATCTGTTAAAAGTGTCTGTTATTGGCACCAAAGAGGAATTTACCACTAAAATGATCAAGCACTAATGCGCAAGTATCTTTGTCTGATCATGGCATTGGTCCTGTTATCAAAAACACAGGGTCAATGCCAAGTTTATCATGCCTTTTTAAATTTGAGTGCTCCAGATAGGTTACTTTACGACCGTTTTGGCTTCAATTATGAAATTGGAGATAATTTAGTGGTGGTAGGCGCTCCCGAAGGCGATCTGTTCCCTGCAAATAAGGCTCAAGTATTTGATGCGGGCTATGTGTGTATCTATGAACGATTATCGAGAGGAGACTGGAAAACGCCAGTAAAGTTGTATGCACCAGCTCCGCAAGAAGTTGGACATTTTGGACAGAGCATCTCTCTAAATAATGGTAAACTTTTAGTAGGTGAGCCGCTATATAACACCACAGATTCTGCAAGTCATAAACAGGCCGGTAGAGCTTGGTTGTACCAAAGGGATCAGTTTGGTCATTGGCGCAATGCTCCCGTACTTAGTCCTATGAAACAGTCTGGAAACGCCTGGTTTGGCTATGCTGTGGCGCTAACAGATTCCAATGCATTTATCAGCGCACCAATGATGACCGTTAATCATACCCAGCTTATGGAAGGCGCAGGAGCTGTTTATGTATTTAGCTTGGGCGAAAATGGAACGAAGGAAACACAATTATTGACAAGTCCAACAGTGATGGCAGGCCAACAATTTGGCAACGCGATTGCTGCAGACCAGCAGACTTTGGTTATTGCCGCCCACCGATCTGATATCAAAGGCGTTAAAAATTTCAATAGTTCTGGCGCTGTGTACCTCTACGAAAAAAGTATTGGAGGCAGTTGGGTCTTCAAACAAGCACTGCATGTTCCCAATCCTATTGGTCAGGAAAATTTTGGCAGTTCCATTTCCCTTTCAGGGGATCAGCTTGTGGTAGGAGCCAGTCAGGATCAATTGGACGACAAGAATCTCAACAGGATCAAAAATGCCGGAGCTGCCTATTTTTATCGGAAGAGCAAAATCACCAAAAAATGGGAATTGGAACAAAAGCTCACCGCACCTTCCAGAACTGAAGGAGATCTATTTGGGTTTGCAGTAAGCTTAAACGCAGACAGGCTCGCCATTTCCAGCCCCTTGAAAAGCCAAGCTGACCAAGCCAAGGATGCATCGGAAAATGGCTCAATATATCTCTACCAAAAAAATCAACGGGGGAAATTGGAATTGATACAAACCATTCCCGCACCAAGCAGAGGCTTGAACTTTGGCAGCTCAGTCAAACTCTATAACAAATGGCTCGGTATTGGCGCCTATCGGACTGAAACCGATGAAAATGGTAAAGATTCAAAGATTGATGCAGGTTTGGCCTATTTGATGGAATACTAGGCCTATTCATTTAAAATAAGTGAAATTTGTACCAAAGCCCTTGATCAAAACAGAGGGCTTTGGTCGTACATGGCCATTCGTCGATAGATAAAGTAGAAATACCGATACTTCATTGCACAGTTTCCATCATTGCGTACCTTTGTCTTGAGAGCGTTAATTTAGATGAGGATGGGGCTTCGTTATGAAGCCTCGTCCTTTTTTTATGCATAGTCATTTGGAACGGAACGCTTGAAGTTGAGAACCGAAGCTCTACGAAGTAAAATCTTTGAATTTACTGCCTGCGTTGATGCAATGACCAACTACATACTTACAAATGAACCAAAATGAAATGGTCGATGATCATACCAACCATTGGAGCAATTACTTTTCATTAATTAAATACCGTTGAAAATCGGCCACCTTTGGACAGCAAACCTGCTCCATCACTTGTAGCAATTGGCGTTTTAATATCGCCATGGCATGTTGCCCGCCCTCGTTACCTAGGGCAGCGGTGCTATACATGAAGGTACGGCCCAAGAAAGTAAAATCGGCGCCTACGGCAAGTGCCCTTGCAATATCTGCCCCTGATCTAATTCCGCTATCCATCATTACCGTGAGTTTTTCTTTAAATGCCAATAAGTCCGAAAGAGATTTCACGGCTGATTCTCCAGCATCCAATTGCCTGCCACCATGGTTAGAAACGATGATTCCATCCAACCCTAAATCTACTGCCAATTGAGCATCTTCGGCGCTGGCCACTCCTTTAATAACCAATTTGCCTTTCCATTGATCTCTTATGGCCGCTACTCGTTCTTTATTTAACCTACCGGAGAATGTTTTGTCCATAAATGCACCAAGCTGTTTCATGTCCAATCCTTTTGGCAAATAAGGCTTTAATGTTGCAAAGCTGGGAACGCCATGAACCAAGGTTTGCATTGCCCAGTTTGGCCTGCCCATAATTTGAAGGATATTTTTAAGGGTCATGCGTGGTGGCATGGCCAATCCATTACGAATATCGCGTGGCCTGAAACCAAAGGTCGGTACATCCGCCAAAATGACCAGCACCTCACAATTTACTTCCTTTAATCTTCTAATGATATCGTCACGCAAAGCTTCTTCTGCCGGATGGTATAGCTGATACCAGAAATCACCCTCTGTAATTTTAGCGATTTCTTCGATACCACTGGTGGTTACTGTACTTAAAATAAATGGCACATTATGATCTTTGGCTGCTTTAGCCAAAATATTGGGAGAATTTGGCCAAATTAATCCCTGTAAGCCTACGGGTGCTACACCAAAAGGTGCTGAGTAGGTTTTGCCAAATAAAGTGGCACTCATATCGGTACCTTTATAATCGTTCAGGTAAAGCGGTTTGAGTTGTACCTCTCTTAGCTCGGCCGTATTGCGGTGCAAATTGACATCTTCGTTACAGCCCCCATCCAAATATTCGAATGCAAAACGAGGTATCCTACTTTTGGCTTTTAGGCGCAAATCGTCGATACCAGGATAAGCTTGGTTATATGTTAAGTTCATGTTTCGGTTTAAATTATTGACGTAACAAAGCCCTATCTAAATGCACATACCCGCCATCCACAAAAAGCAGTTGGCCTGTTGTATGGCTAGATTTTTCAGATAGTAAAAAGGCTACTGTGGCTGCAATTTCGCTAGCTTTTGTCATGCGATTTTCTAAAGGAATCCTCGAGTTGATGTCGGCAAGTGTTTCTTCGGCATTAGGCAAGGTCTGTATCCAACGTTCATATTGTGGTGTCCAGCATTCGGCCACCACCACTGCGTTTACCCTAATTTGGTATTTAAGCAATTCTACCGCCCACTCTCTGGTAAGGGCATTGCGACCACCATTGGATGCGGCATATCCCGAAGTTTCTCCTTGGCCAGTGACACCCGTTTTTGAGCTGATGTTTACAATACTTCCTTTCGTTTCTTTAAGATATGGAAGGGCATAATGGGCCAGCAAATAGTAATGTACCAAGTTATTATGGATGGATTGCATAAAGCCTTCATAGTTCCCACTCTCTAAACCCACGCCGTCGTTTAGCCCTGCATTGTTCACCAAGCCATCTATTTTTCCGTAAATACTTACGGCTTCTGAAATCACTTTTTCACATTCTGCAGGATTTGAAAGTTCGGCAACGATGCTACTACACTTTCCTCCTATTTGAATAATTTCGTTTTCAAGCTTGTAATTGTCGATTGGGTTACGACCTATAATTACAGGAATTGCGCCTTCCGAGGCCAATGATCGTACTATGGCTTCGCCAATTCCCTTGGCACCACCACTCACTAAAACTACCTTATCCTTTAATTGTAAATCCATTTTAAAAAATTATAATTGATAGCATTCTTTAGCGGTCAATTCAAAAACCATTTTTCGCTGTAAATCTGTTAACTGATTAACGTATTGCGCTACAATCTGCTTTGTTTCTGTATACGTGGCGGCCAGCTTGCATACTGGCCAATCTGAGCCAAACATGATCCTATCGATCGAAAAATGCTCAAACACTACCTCCAGATAATATTTCAGGTCGTTGTATTTCCAGTCAGTCCAATGAGCTTCTGTAACCATGCCCGAAGTTTTACAATACACATTTTGATGCGTAGCTAATGTTTTCATCGCTTTTTGCCACTCTACCCTACCTTCATTGCCTTTGATATCGGGCTTTGCCATATGATCTACAATGAACCGCTGTTCAGGAAACTTTTCAACCAAAGCAATGGCTTCCTCCAATTGATTTCTATGGATCAAGATGTCGTAAGTATGGTTAAAATGGCCTAATTGGGCTATCCCTCGTAAAAATGAGGCAGAACTCAGAAAGCCCTTCGGTTCGGCTTGAACAATATGTCTCCAGCCCTTTATTTTTTTATTTTCCGAAAATACGGCCAGTCTTTCTGGTAAATTTTCATTCTGCAAATCAATCCAACCTACTACCCCTCTAATAAAACTATATTTTTGGGCTAGTGCTAACAGAAAAGCTGTTTCTTGTTCGCTTTGATCGGCCTGTACGGCAACGCATCCAGCTATACCATTTTTAAGCAATTCTATTTCGAGTTCATCTGGCGTAAAATCAGCCTGAAGTATTTTCATATCATCAGTAATCCAAGCATCTTTTACAGGATGATAGTTCCAGAAATGAACATGGCTGTCAATCATCTTACAAGGCAAATATTTTATCCATCAACAACCACTTTTCGCCAGGTTTTGCCATTGGCAAAGCCTGTTGGTACTTCCACATCAACTGTTCCCACTCCATCACTTTGGGATTGGCCAAATCGACCTTGCTTTTTGCTTCAAAAGAAAAAGTATCATCCACTTCCATGATCATAAATAAACGGTTAGCAATTCTGTAGATCTCCATGTTTAAAATACCTGCAGCGGTTATGCTCTCCGAAATTTCTGGCCATATGGCCTGATGATAGGCTTCATATTCAGCGATTAGCTTTTCATCATCCTTTAAATCCAATGCCAATGCGTAGCGTTTCATTTGATTATGAATAAGATTTAACTTCTTGTCGGCTGCTTCCCAATCCGTCGATACCCAATTCTACCACATCTCCGGGTTTTAAATACCATGGTGCTGGTTTTTGTCCCAAACCTACCCCTGCTGGCGTACCTGTGGTAATCACATCGCCTGGTAAAAGCGTCATAAATTGGCTGATATAGCTGACCACAAAAGGGATACTAAAAATCAGGTTTGATGTATTTCCATCTTGCAAAAGCTTTCCATTTACTTTTAGCCAAAGGCGAAGGTTGTGCACATCGGCAATTTCATCCTTGGTGGCAATAAATGGCCCTATAGGTGCAAAGGTATCGCAGCTTTTGCCTTTTACCCATTGCCCGTTACGCTCCAGCTGAAATGCTCTCTCGCTATAGTCATTGTGCAAAACATAGCCTGCCACATGGTCTAGCGCATCTTTCTCTTCTACATAGCTGGCTTTTTTTCCAATCACAACCGCTAATTCCACCTCCCAATCCGTTTTTGTGCTGTTTTTGGGGATAATTAAATCATCATTGGGACCAACAATGGCGGTGGTAGCTTTAAAAAACAAGATGGGTTCTGCGGGTATTGGGGCATTTGTTTCGGCAGCATGGTCTTTATAATTAAGTCCTACGCAAATAATTTTAGATGGACGCGCCAATGGTGCACCTAACCTTACTGGTCTTTCTACCTTTTCTAGCCATCCACCTTCTACTTTCTTTTTTAATTCATCAATGGCATTGGCAACAAAAAAATCTTCGTTATAATCATTTACATGAGCAGATACATCAAAAATATCTTCTCCAATCATAACACCTGGCTTTTCTTTTCCTATTTCGCCGTATCTAACTAATTTCATATCGTAATTCTAGTTGTTTAAAGTGGTAAAACCGCCATCTATTGGGTAATCGCAGCCGGTAATAAATGCGGCTTCGTTACTGCATAGATACAATGCTAATGTAGCAACTTCTTCGGGTAAACCCATGCGGCCTATGGGTTGCGTTTTAGACAATTTATCAAACATTTCGGCAATTTGTCCCGGATAGTTTTTTTCCAAAAATCCATCTACAAATGGGGTATGTACACGTGCGGGTGAAATGGAATTGCACCTAATATGGTCGGCCAGATAATCTTTGGCTACGCTCATGGTCATTGCCTTTACCGCTCCTTTGGCCGTACTGTAGGCAAACCTATCGGGAATACCTACCAAAGCGGCAATAGATGCCATGTTTAAAATTGCCCCACCGCCTGCAGCTTTCATTTTAGGAATAGCCGCAAATAAGCAATTATAAACGCCCTTTACATTTACATTTATTACCCTGTCAAAATCTTCTTGGGAAGTAGTATCGGCCTTACCCACATGGGCAATTCCAGCATTATTTACCAATATGTTCAGGTTTCCAATTTGATCGAACACTTTTAGCACCTGCTCATGATCCGCTACGTTACAGGCATGTACCTCAACGCTGCCACCAAATGCTTTGATTTCATTTACGGCATTTTGGGCTACTTCAACGGTCAATTCAATAATATGAACTTCGGCCCCTTGCTTCGCAAACAATTGGGCTATGGCTTTTCCAATGCCACTACCGCCACCTGTAATTACGGCCTTTTTATTTTTTAAGGATAACATTTCTTTTATTAGTTATTTGGTTGTTTGGCTGTTTAGTTGTTTGGTTATTGGGCATTGGACATTGGTTATTGTTTATTGACTATTTTTTAAAGACTCACTCCTCTTTTCCAAGGGATAAAATCATCTTGGTTTAATTGTACCGCTTTCGGAATTTCTTCACCACTGGCAACGGCGATACAATATTCCAAAATATCTTCGCCCATTTCGGCTATTGTTTTTCGACCTTCGATAACGGCTCCAGTATCTATATCAATGATATCGGCCATTCTGATAGCCAAACTGGTATTGGTCGCTACTTTTATGGTAGGGCAAACTGGATTTCCGGTTGGTGTTCCCAAGCCCGTGGTAAATAAAATTAAGGTTGCCCCTGCTGCTGCCTTTCCCGTAGTTGCTTCAACATCGTTGCCAGGGGTACACACCAAGCTAAGCCCTGGTTTTGTAGCAGGCTCGGTATAGTCCAATACATCCACAATTGGGGAGGTTCCTGCTTTTTTAGCGGCACCGGCAGATTTAATAGCATCGGTAATCAATCCATCTTTGATATTGCCCGGCGAGGGGTTCATGTAAAAACCAGAACCAACTTTGTGCGCCAAATCATCATATTCGGTCATTAACCTGATGAACTTTCTGGCATTATTTTCATCTGGCATCCTATCTATCAGCTCCTGCTCTACTCCGCACAGTTCAGGAAACTCAGCAGCGAGTACCTTTGCTCCCAAGGCCACTAGTAAATCGGCACAATGTCCTACGGCTGGGTTAGCCGAAATACCGCTAAAACCATCGCTTCCACCGCACTTTACGCCTACACATAATTTGCTTAAAGGCGCTGGTGTTCTTTCAATTTTATTGATTTCTATCAAACCTTTAAAAGTTTCCCTAATGGTTGTTTTTAAAAGTTCCTCTTCGTTCATCAGCTGTTGCTGGCCTAAAAATATCAGCGGTTTATTAAAGTTGGGGTTTAAGGCAAGTAAATCTGTTTTAAGCTGTACCGCCCTCAGGTGCTCGCAACCTAAACTCAGCACGGTAACACCCGCTACATTGGGATGGTTGGCATAGGAAGCCAACAATTTGCTCAGCGTATTGGCGTCTTGACGGGTACCTCCACAGCCACCCGTATGGTTTAGAAACTTGATCCCATCTACATTTTTGAAGGGTCTTTCTAATTTCGAAGCGGGCTGCAAATCGATCTCATGCAAATCGCCGCCATTTTGATAAGCTTGTAACAAAGCGTGGGCATAATTTTTATACTTATCATCCACCGCGTAGCCCAACTCCTTATAAAGTGTTTCTTTAATGATATCCAGATTACGGTTTTCACAGAACACCGTGGGGATGAACAGCCAATAATTGGCTGTCCCCACAGTTCCATCTTCTCGATGGTAACCCAAAAAACTGTTGTTTTTATATTTACTTACATCTGGTGCTTCCCATTTGTAATCTGATTTTCTGTAATGATATGGATCCGCTGCATGTTTGGTATTTTCTACCGTCATACGGATACCAGCCCTTAATGAGTGTTGTACCTTACCTACTAGCACACCATACATAAACACTTCCTCGCCCTCGTACATGTCGTTGATAAAGAATTTATGTTTGGCAGGAATATCTTCAAGTAGCGTATAATGTATTCCCTGATAGTTTAATTCTGTGCCTTGTGCTAAATCGACCAATGCCACGAGTACATTGTCTTTATCATCAATTTTTAAAACCTTCGTACTCATCTATTTATTAACTGATGGCTTATAGCCTTTATATGCAAAATACAATACCACTAGTAAGCAAACTAAAGGTACCGAATAACCGTATTGGATGTTATGGGTAATGTCGGCAATGTAGCCTAGTGCCAAAGGAATTACGGCACCACCTACAATTGACATGATAATTAAACTTGATGCTGTTTTGGTGTCTTCGCCCAAATCTTTGATGCCAAGCGCAAAAATGGTTGGGAACATAATAGAGATGAAGAAACCAATACCCAACAAGCAATATATGGTATAAGTACCGCTGCCAAAAATGGCGACAATGGTAAGCCCAACGGCCAACAGAGCGTAGATGGCCAATAGCTTTGGTGCGTCAATAAATCTCATAAAAACAGTCCCTACAATGCGTCCTATCATAAACAATGCGCCATAAGCAGCAAGGTAATTGCTAGACGAATGATGATCTAAACCTGCGGCATTTTCGGCATATACCAAGAAGAAACTACTGAAACAAATTTGTGCCCCTACGTAAAAAAACTGTGCAATAACTGCCCAACGGGTATGCTTGATCTTAAAAATCTCTAAAATAGATTTCTCTTTTGCTGATGAGCGTTGTTCTTTGATTTCGGGCAGTTTAAGAAAGATAAATATCACCGCAACAGCTAAAATAATAAGCCCTAATACCATGAATGGTGCTTTCACGCTATTTGATGCTTCCTCAATAAACTTTGCTTTGGTAGCAACATCCATATTTTGGATACTTTCTTTGCTGACCTCTGTATTGGTTAAAATGGTGTATTTACCAATGATGGGGGCTATTGCCGCTGCGATGCCATTAAATGATTGCGCTAAATTTAACCTGAATGAAGAGGTTTCTGGTGGTCCCAAAACCGTAACATAGGGATTGGCAGCAGTTTCTAAAAAGGCTAAACCACTTGCCACAATAAATAAAGCGCCCAAAAAATAAAAATATTGGTGTGTATTGGCCGCGGGGATAAATAAGAAAGCACCACCTGCAAATAAAAGTAGGCCAAATACAATCCCAGCCTTGTAGCCCCATTTTTTCATCATCATACCCGCAGGTATGGCCATTAAAAAGTAGGCGATAAATACCGAAAAATCGACCAATGAAGACTCTAAGTTATTAAGCGTAAATGTCTTTTTTAAATGCGCAATTAAAGTAGGATCAATGT
>NZ_JAELTX010000933.1 GCF_016429065.1 Pedobacter sp. ASV17 | reverse complement strand
CCCCCCCCCCCCCCCCCCCCCCCCCCCCCCCCCCCCCCCCCCCCCCCCCCCCCCCCCCCCCCCCCCCCCCCCCCCCCCCCCCCCCCCCCCCCCCCCCCCCCCCCCCCCCCTTTTTTAATGACCCGCCCACCACCGAGATCTACACACCGGCTCAGTCGTCGGCAGCGTCAGATGTGTATAAGAGACAGATCCAACACAACCGCAGGTAATTAACTATACAGGTGAAATTAACGGAATGCTTGATATTGTTGGTGTTTTCCCTAATCCGGTAGTTTCACACTTTACCATTAAGTACAACGGTAGCCTAAAAGCAAA
>NZ_JAELTX010000932.1 GCF_016429065.1 Pedobacter sp. ASV17 | reverse complement strand
CCCCCCCCCCCCCCCCCCCCCCCCCCCCCCCCCCCCCCCCCCCCCCCCCCCCCCCCCCCCCCCCCCCCCCCCCCCCCCCCCCCCCCCCCCCCCCCCCCCCCCCCCCCCCCCTTTTTAATGACCCGCCGACCACCGAGATCTACACACCGGCTCAGTCGTCGGCAGCGTCAGATGTGTATAAGAGACAGCACCGGCGATACCGTGATTAAAAGAAGACGTGGAAAAGCCATTTACACTGCTTTAACGGGTACGCGCTACAAAATAAATGAAATTACTTTCCCTCCCGACACGGGCGATTTGACCCACAACATCAAC
>NZ_JAELTX010000931.1 GCF_016429065.1 Pedobacter sp. ASV17 | reverse complement strand
TTTTGTAGAATTGAGCTACAAAGCAGATTAAGAAATACGCGGCTTCACTTTAAACTCTCAACTTTCCACCCTAAACTTTTTACTTTAGACTTTTTCACTTTCTACTTTAAGCTTCCCTCTCTACAACCTGTCTCTTATACACATCTGACGCTGCCGACGACTGAGCCGGTGTGTAGATCTCGGTGGTGGCCGTGTCATTAAAAAGGGGGGGGGGGGGGGGGGGGGGGGGGGGGGGGGGGGGGGGGGGGGGGGGGGGGGGGGGGGGGGGGGGGGGGGGGGGGGGGGGGGGGGGGGGGGGGGGGGGGGGGGGGGGGG
>NZ_JAELTX010000930.1 GCF_016429065.1 Pedobacter sp. ASV17 | reverse complement strand
CCCCCCCCCCCCCCCCCCCCCCCCCCCCCCCCCCCCCCCCCCCCCCCCCCCCCCCCCCCCCCCCCCCCCCCCCCCCCCCCCCCCCCCCCCCCCCCCCCCCCCCCCCCCCCCTTTTTAATCATCCGCCGACCACCGAGATCTACACACCGGCTCAGTCGTCGGCAGCGTCAGATGTGTATAAGAGACAGGTACTACTATTTCAAACCTGTCGTAAGCAAAGCTTTTTCTGTTGTAACTGTTAACAGCAGTGTCGTTTGATAATTTAAATGTCGCCAGCTTTTTGTTGGGCAGACTGTTCTTGCCATCCTTATTATC
>NZ_JAELTX010000929.1 GCF_016429065.1 Pedobacter sp. ASV17 | reverse complement strand
GTAGATTACCAAGAAGATACAAGAGTATTTGAAACTTTTGTTGTAAGAAGTTAATCCTCCAGTTAAATCTTCGTTATACGACCACTTGGTTACAAAATGAGCAAAAATTGCATACGATCCCATAAACCTGTCTCTTATACACATCTGACGCTGCCGACGACTGAGCCGGTGTGTAGATCTCGGTGGTCGCCGGGTCATTAAAAAAGGGGGGGGGGGGGGGGGGGGGGGGGGGGGGGGGGGGGGGGGGGGGGGGGGGGGGGGGGGGGGGGGGGGGGGGGGGGGGGGGGGGGGGGGGGGGGGGGGGGGGGGGGGGGG
>NZ_JAELTX010000928.1 GCF_016429065.1 Pedobacter sp. ASV17 | reverse complement strand
CCCCCCCCCCCCCCCCCCCCCCCCCCCCCCCCCCCCCCCCCCCCCCCCCCCCCCCCCCCCCCCCCCCCCCCCCCCCCCCCCCCCCCCCCCCCCCCCCCCCCCCCCCCCCCTTTTTTAATGATACGCCCACCACCGAGATCTACACACCGGCTCAGTCGTCGGCAGCGTCAGATGTGTATAAGAGACAGGTGCATCCGTGAACTTCTTGGTATAAAATTTATTTAACAAAGTAGATAATTGGATACGCCCATTATGTTGACGTTCTGTGCTTAAAACCTCTAAAATATTTTCGTTAGGTAGCAAGTCTATATTTAT
>NZ_JAELTX010000927.1 GCF_016429065.1 Pedobacter sp. ASV17 | reverse complement strand
CCCCCCCCCCCCCCCCCCCCCCCCCCCCCCCCCCCCCCCCCCCCCCCCCCCCCCCCCCCCCCCCCCCCCCCCCCCCCCCCCCCCCCCCCCCCCCCCCCCCCCCCCCCCCCCTTTTTAATGATCCGCCCACCACCGAGATCTACACACCGGCTCAGTCGTCGGCAGCGTCAGATGTGTATAAGAGACAGGTGCCTTTGAATGCTATTTACAAAGCCTTTAAAATGTCGGGAAGAACGGATGCCGACTACCAAGTTTTCGATTTGCTATCGGATATCTTATCGCAAGGACAATCGTCGAGGTTGTTTAATAGCTTGC
>NZ_JAELTX010000111.1 GCF_016429065.1 Pedobacter sp. ASV17 | reverse complement strand
ATTTAACGCTGAGGTTTTGCAAATTTCCTTGTCCCTGCAACACACAGAATGACGCCAATGGTAACGGCCAACATGCCCAAACTTACTTGTTCGTGCAATAAGGAAGCCGCCAAAGCCAAACCGAAAAAAGGCTGTAATAATTGCAGTTGACCTATGGTAGCCGTACCCCCTTGGGCTAGGCCACGGTACCAAAAAATAAACCCAATAAACATGCTGAACAATGATACATAAGCCAAGCTAGTCCACGCTCCAACGCTAATGCCCTCAAAAGAAGCGGGTAGGTAGAAAAAACTAAGCGGCAACATGATGGGTAAAGAAAGTACCAAGGCCCAAGAAATCACCTGCCAACCACCCAAATTTTTAGTGAGTTTTGCACCCTCGGCATAACCCAATCCGCAAAGAATCACCGCCAATAACATCAAAATATCCCCCATGGGAGAAGCACTAAGCCCCTGTGCAAAGGCGTAGCCGACGACCAATAGGCTGCCCATCAGTGAAAATAGCCAAAAGATAGGTCTTGGACGTTCGCCACCACGAAGAATCCCAAAAATAGCAGTAGCCAAGGGTAAAATGCCTACAAAAACAATGGAATGGGCCGAACTTACATATTGCAAGGCCAAAGCGCTGAGTAAGGGGAAACCAACTACCACACCTAAAGCCACAATGACCAAAGGCAAAAGCTGTTCCTTGCTCGGTCTTTTTTCTTTAAAAACCAGTAGGGCAATTAAGGCAAGTATGCCCGCAATGGAAGCTCTGGCTAAGGTCACAAATACTGGATTAAATTCTAAAACCGCCATCCTCGTGGCTGGTAGTGATCCGCTAAATAATACTACACCAATAAAGCCATTTACCCAAGCCTGTGTGTTGTCTTCTTTTACTTTATGAATACTGATTTCTGTCATCTGCTGAAATATTTTGATACAAATTTCCACATAGGGCACGAATAAACACAGTCACAGTTTTTGATTTTATAATGGATACAGTTAGTTTTGTGAGGTGAAGAAAGAATTCATCTATAACGAAATAGCGGATAACATTGCCAGTAAGATTAAAACGGGCGTTTTGCAGGCGGGCGAACGTTTGGCCTCGGTAAGAATGTTAAGCAGGGAACATGGCATTAGCATTAATACCGCCAAAAGAGTATTTCTTGAGCTGGAGGCCCAATCTTTGGTACAATCAAGGCCACAGTCGGGATATTTTGTAAGCCCACTTCATTACCTCAAACTCCCTTTGCCTCAAGCCAGTCAGCCTTTGCCTACGGCGAATATTACCGAACCAAATGAATTGATTGACAGTGTGTATTCCAATATGGGCAACAAGGAATTGACCCTTCTTTCCATTGGTGTTCCTTCTGGCAATTTGTTGCCTTTGGCCAAATTGAAAAAGGAAGTGGTATTGGCAACAAGGGCATTAAAAGAAGGCGGTACAGAATACGAACCTTTACAGGGCAATGTGAAATTGAGAAGGATGATTGCCGCCCGTTCTCTAGCTTGGGAAGGCCACTTAAAGGAAAGTGATGTGGTGACCACGGCAGGTTGTATGAATGCTTTAACCTTATGCCTGATGGCGTTGACAAAGCCAGGCGACACTGTGGCCATGGAAAGCCCTTGTTATCCTGGTATTTTACAGCTGGCTTTAAGTTTACGGTTAAAGGTATTGGAAGTAGCTACAGACCCTGTGAAGGGTGTTGATATTGATGCGCTAACCGCCTTGCTGCCCCAAATTAATGTGTGTTTGTTGGTTCCAAATTTTAACACGCCTTTGGGCTATTGTATGCCCGATGAACAAAAGAAGGAGGTAGTGATGCTTTTGGAAAAACATGATATTCCCTTAATTGAAGATGATACTTATGGCGACCTTCATTTTGGAGCGGAGCGGCCGAAGTGTTGCAAATCTTTTGATACCAAGGGAAATGTGTTGTACTGTGGTTCTGTTTCTAAAACTTTAGCCCCTGGTTACCGAGTGGGCTGGGTTGCTCCAGGTAAGTATAAGGAACAGATCATGAGGTTGAAAATGATTCATGCGCTGTCTTCCACTTCTGTGATTAACGAAGCAGTGGGCAATTTCCTGATGACAGGCCGCTATGAAAACCACCTGCGCCATCTCCGTAAAACATTGCAGGAAAACTATCAACGTTATGCATTGGCCATTGCAGAATTTTTTCCTTTGGGAACAAAAATCAGTAGACCACAGGGAGGACTTGCCTTATGGGTCGAATTTCCCGAAGGCATAGATACGGCAACCTTGTATAACTATGCCATGAAAAAACAAATCAGCATTGCGCCTGGTCGCATGTTTACCTTGCAGGAGCAGTTTCACAACTGTATGCGCCTTTGCATTGGCTTGCCTTGGACAGATGATTTGCGATTGACCTTAAAGCAAATTGGCAATTTGGCCAAGTGGATGGCTGCTAAGGCTTAATGACTGCTTTTAAGGTAAGCATTGGTTAAATGGTCAAGGAAGAGGAACAGTTTGTTGTTCATCTCCGTAAAATCATGCTGGCGGATGACCTCAGGTTTCTGGACAAATTGATGGGTACTGCGGCGAAGGAAATCTTCCTCTGTTGCAATCAGTAGTTCAACCACTTCTTGGTTAAGTTCCATGTGGCACTGAAAGCCGTAAACCAAATCGGTATAAGCAACAATTTGTCGTGGGCAACCTTCGCTGGTGACTAATATTTTACTGCTTTCGGTAAGACCAGGCATATCACTGTGCCAATGTCCTACCGCCAAGGGCGAACCAAAATGGTGAATCTTCTCCTCCCTTAAACCCTCTTCGGTAAGATTAATGGGGAAAACGCCAATTTCTTTTTCGGGACTATGCTCAAAGGCAGTACCTAAGGCCATGCCAATTAACTGTGCTCCCAAACAAACGCCTACTACTGCTTTACCAGCCTGTATACATTTTAAAATGAGGGCTTGCTCTGCTTTCGAATCAAAATGAGGGCATTCCGCTAAGGTAGTATCTGGACTTTGCGGTCCTCCCATCACCAGCAACAAATCAATATGTTCTACGGTACTGGGTAGGGCTTGGCCTTCATATACTTTTGAAAAGCTGACGCTGTAATTTCGCTGTTTTGCCCATTCCAGATAGGCACCTGGGGCTTCAAATGTTTCGTGTTGTACAATATGGATGTGCATCGTTTCCTTTTTATTGTTTTTCATTCCAGTAATAACTGTCTGGTGTGGGTCTTGTGCCAAAAATAGCGGTGCCTACCCTCACGATGGTGGCACCTTCGGCAATAGCCGCCTCTAAATCGCCGCTCATACCCATTGATAATTCCCGCATGTCAACGTTGGGTATTTGCAGGGCAATAATTTGCTGTTGGATTTCTTTCAGTAAGCGAAAGCACTTGCGTACCTTTTCTACCTCGGCACTTAACAAGCCTATGGTCATTAGACCTTTTATTTTTAGGGTAGATAGTTGCGCCACCTGTTGGGTTAGTACAATGGCCTCTTCTGGACTTACCCCAAACTTACTTTCTTCAAAAGAAGTATTTACCTGTATCAAAACTTCCATGGTTTTATCTTCAAACGCTAAACGTTGATGTAGTTTTTCGGCCAAGTCCAAACGGTCTAATGATTGGATGCAGGAAACATTGTACTTCAGCAAGTCTTTGATTTTGTTGGTTTGTAGGTGCCCAATAAAATGATTGGCATGTGGAATTTCACTTAAAGCCTCATATTTTTCCTTGAGCTCCTGTACCTTGTTTTCGGCAATAAGGGTTTGTCCAGCGGCTAGGGCAATTTTTATGCGGTCAGCGGGAACGGTCTTGGTAGCCAATAAAAGCTTTACTTCGTTTTGGTCTCTGCCACTCAAGGCGCATGCCTTTGCTATTCTTTCGGTAATGGTATTGATATTTATGAGTATATCCTCGCTCATGCGTTTTCCATTTTGTTCTTTTCTGCCAGCGCTTTAATAAGTTTGGTTTTCACCAAGGTAAATGTAAGGTCTTTCGCTTCGGCAAATGAGATGTTGTGCTGACGTTCTATGTTTCGCAGGTGTTCTGGGAACCTTGATAATAATTGGTCGTAATAATCGTCCAAAACCTCTTTGGCAGGCATGTCAAAACCTATTCGTAATTGAAAACGCCTGATGAGCGCACTGTCGATAATTTCGAGATGGTTCGTGGCACAGATCAATAGCGCATCTTCTGGGTAATAGTCGATCAGTTGTATCAAAGTGTTCACTAATCTTCTCATTTCGCCCACATCTTTATCATCATTTCCCCTAGCCTTTCCTATTTGGTCAAATTCATCCAAAAACAGTACGGCTTTTTCTCGGGCAGCTTTATCAAATACCAGTTTGATATTCTGTGAAGTTTCGCCAATTTTTGAACAAATCACATTGCTCAAATTAAGGATCAGGATGTTTTTGCCCAAGGCACTGGCAATGGCTTTTGCGGTCATGGTTTTGCCACAGCCCGAACTGCCGTACAATAGCACCTTGTTATTTACAGGCAAACCATATTGGTGCAGTTCCTCAATATAGGTGTGCTCTTGCAAAAGTTGGGTTAAAGCATCTTTACGGGTTTCATCCAAAAAAATATCATCAAGGGATACCTTCTCCCTGTCGTTTATGATAAGGTCAACTATATTCATTTATCTAAGATAGTCCACTTGATCCAATGTATAACAATGTTCCCATTTGGTCATGCCAATTTTTGGGTAATAATCCACTGCTTTAGGAGCGGCCAATAAAATTAGCTTTGCTTGCGGGCTGTGGTCTTTGGTAAGACGGATCAACGCTTTTCCAATGCCCATTTTCTGGTAACGTTCATCTACCGCCAAATCTGAAAGATAAGTGCAATACACAAAATCAGTTAATGATCTTGCTACGCCTATCAATTTACCTTCTTCACGGGCGGTGGCAATAAGATTGGCGTGTTGTAGCATTTGGGCAATACGCTCAGGTTCATTTACAGGTCTTCTTTCGGCCAAAGTAGAGGCTTTAAGCACCTCGATAAATTCTGCTGCGGTAATGCTTTCTTCAATTTGATAAGTAATCATATAGGCTGTAGTTAATGATAAAGGTGTAATTGGAGCAAACCTTATTTGGCTTGCTCCAATGGTTATTTCCACCAATGGTAATAGTTGTGTAAGGCATCGTACTCAAATCCAGAACGAGGATAAAGCTTGTTGCCAATGTCATTGGTTTTCTCTGTTTCAAGCATCAAGCCACAAGCACCTGTTTCGTTGCACCATTGTTTACTGCGGTCTATCAGTGCTACCGAAAGTCCGTGACCCCTATAATCGGGGTGTACAAATAAATCGCTGAGCAACCATTGTTTTTCTAGTTTGGTGTAGTGAAACAACTTGTATAGTTGTACAAAGCCTACCGCTTTTCCGTCTACCAAGGCTAAGAAAATATCAGATTCACCGTTCAGCAAACGCTCCTTTAAAAAGGCTTTTCCTCTTTCTAAATCGGAGGGTTGACGATAGAAGATGCGATAAAGGTTAAATAACTCAGCGGCTTGGTCTAGTTCCTCAAGGCTCGCTTTTTTGATTTGGTAATTTGATTGTTCCATTCGTGATAATGTTTTTCTGTTTTGTTTTGCAACACAAAATTAGGTTATCTTTGGACTGTCTTACTGGTACAGTTTTTATAAAAATAGCTAGTCCAATGCTGCGTTCATGGAAGTTTGAAGTACAATTAGATAAGGAGGCTGATAAAGCCGTTTATCTGCAAATTGCTGATGCAATGATCAAGGATATTCAATCTGGTAGGTTAAAGGCAGGTGATGCTTTGCCTGGGAGTAGAAACCTTGCGCAATTATTGAAGGTAAACCGAAATACTGTGGTGGAGGCACTTAATGTGCTTATTATGGAAGGTTGGTTGAATCCCAAAGAACGACAAGGAACTTTTGTGGCCGATAATATTCCGAAGCTTACCACCTACAGAAAAAGCAAGCAGCCCGCCTCAATGGTGGTAGACCAGCTAGAAAAGAAATTTCACCTTCAGTTTGATGATGGGCATCCAAATGCCAAAATTGCCCCTGTTACCGAATTGGCAAGAGCGTACCGACAAATTTTTAGCCTAAAAACCAAATGGCAATTGATGAGTTATGATGGCAATGCCCTTGGCGATGTAGCGTTCAGACAGGAGATTGTACAAATGCTTAATCACCAACGGGGCATGCAAGTGCAGGAAGAAAACCTATGTATTACCAGAGGAAGCCAAATGGCGATGTATTTGGCAGCACAATGTTTATTGAAAGAAGGTGATGAGGTAATGGTCGAAAATCCAGGCTACAAGCCCGCTTGGAAAGCTTTTGAACATGCTGGTGCCAAGCTCCTTCCTGTTGGGGTTGATGAAGAAGGTTTAATGATTGCCGAGGTGTTGCAATATTTAAAGTCCAACAAAAAGATCAAAGCCATTTATGTGACACCGCATCATCAATATCCTACTACGGTAACCCTAAGTTTAAAAAGGCGTTTGGAACTGATCAGACTTTCTAACGAATATGGTTTCACCATTATTGAAGACGACTACGACAATGAATTCCATTTTGGTTATCGTCCAGTATTACCTTTGTCGAGCTTTCCAGAACTTAAAAACTATGTGTACATCGGTACCATGAGCAAAGTGGTTTCTCCCGTATTGCGTGTGGGTTATCTAACCAGTAGTGACGGTTTGTTAATTGAGAAAGTGGGGCAGCTAAGGAAAATTATAGATGTAAATGGGGACAGCATTATGGAGCAAGCCGTTTTGCAGTTGATTAAGGATGGAGCCATTAAGCGACATATCAAAAAAGCAACCAGCTATTACAAAGCCAAAAGAGATTTTACAGCAGCACTTTTGAAAAA
Source organism: Pedobacter sp. ASV17 (assembly GCF_016429065.1). Classification (GTDB taxonomy): domain Bacteria; phylum Bacteroidota; class Bacteroidia; order Sphingobacteriales; family Sphingobacteriaceae; genus Pedobacter. Next base: position 11,851 of record NZ_JAELTX010000111.1, on the reverse strand, counting down.
ACACCTCGAAAACAAAGTGATTTACACGGTTCCAGATGGGGGCTTGGCTTTTTGGATTGCCATGAAAACATCTATGGATTGGACTGCATTCTCGCAAAAGATGCTTCAAAAAGGGATTAAAATTACCAACCCCAACGCTTATGGTTTCGACAGCAGTGCAAATGGATTGAGGTTGGGCTACGGTGCTTTAACTGAAAAAGAATTGGAAGAAGGTATTGTTGCTTTGAGCGCTTGCCTGTGAGTACGCTCCCAACAAAAAACTGTATCATTGTTAATACCTTAATTTGTAAATGACCAAACCCTATTATTTTAGTTTTTTATTCCTATTTAAAAATGAAAAAACACATACTAAGCATTGGTGCAATTTTAACCGTTTTTACATTGAAGGCTCAAAATAAACCATTAACCGAGCAGGATTATGCAAGGGCAGAACAGTTCCTAAGCTACAATGTTGAACCTTTTGTAGATGGTACAACGGTTCGTCCAAGTTGGACCAACGGAGAGCAGCTGATTTATTTGGCGACCACCAAAAATGGCAGTGAGTTTTTACGGGTAGATCCAGTAAAGAAAACCAAATTAGCAGTTTTTGACCATCAGAAATTGGCAGAAGCCTTAAGCAAAGCAACAGGTAAAACTTACCAAGCCTACAAGCTGCCTTTTCAAACCATTTCGCTTTCTAGCGATGAAAAGAGCTTTCAGTTTTTTGCGGATGAAAAATCATGGACTTATCAGATCGACAAAAATGCACTTGCTGAAGGTAGGGCAAGTGCACGACCATCAGTAGGAAGAATGGGTGGGGCTGCTGAATCGGTTTCGCCCGATGGCAAAAAAGCGGTGTTTATCAAAGATTGGAACTTATGGTTGAGAGACATTGCTGCCAAAAAAGAAACGCAGCTTACCTTTGATGGTGTAAAAGATTACGGTTACGCTACCGACAATGCAGGTTGGAAATCGAGCGATAGACCTATTGTACGCTGGTCGCCAGATTCTAAAAAGCTAACCACTTTCCAGCAGGATCAACGCCATTTGAGCGATATGTATTTGGTGACCACTAATGTGGGTTCGCCAACCTTAAAAGCGTGGAAATATCCCTTGCCAGGAGATAAGGAAGTGGCCAAGTTGCGTAGAGTGGTAATTGATGTAGAAAATGCTAAAGTAATCAGTTTACAAATTCCTTTGGATGACCACAGAAGTTCGCTAAGTGATGATATTGTTGATGGCGGACAACTGGCAGATATTGATTGGAATGCCGATGGTACGGAGTTCGCTTTCCTATCCACCTCTAGAGATCACAAAATTTCTAAACTGCAAATTGCCAATGCAAGCACTGGCGCAGTAAGAGAAGTATTTACCGAAACGGTTAAAACACAGTTTGAGTCGGGGGTAAATTCAATTAACTGGCGTTATTTGCCAAAAACCAACGAAATTTTATGGTACTCGGAACGCGATAACTGGGGACATTTATATTTATATGATGCCAAAACAGGAAAAGTAAAAAACCAAATCACCAAAGGCAATTGGTTAGTGGGAAGATTATTGCGTGTAGATGAAAAAAGCAGAACCTTGTGGTTTACAGGACATGGTCGCGAAAAAGGCAATCCATACTTTGCTTATTTGTACCGTGTAGGGTTTGATGGTAAAGGCTTTACCTTGTTAACGCCAGATGAGGGCAATCACCAAGTATCGTTTTCTCCCGCATTCAATTATATAGTTGATACTTATTCGCAGCCTAATGTGCCTGGGGTAACTGTTTTAAGAGACTCAAAAGGCAAGCAAATTGAAGAATTGGGCAGAACTGATATTTCAAGATTGTTGGCAAAGGGTTGGAAAGCTCCTGATGTAGTGCAAATGGTTGCTGCGGATGGACAAACAGCTATTTATGGTTTGGTATTTACGCCAACTAAAATGGAAGCAGGTAAGAAATATCCTGTGGTCGATTATATTTACCCAGGCCCTCAGGGTGGAAGTGTAGGCAGTTGGTCTTTCTCTGCTTCGAGGTCTGACCACCAAGCATTGGCCGAACTAGGATTTATTGTGGTCGTGATTGAAGGCACTAGCAATCCATACCGTTCGAAAAGCTATCATGATATGGCCTATGGCAATATGGGCGAAAATACATTGCCTGACCAAATTACAGCCATTAAGCAATTGGCTCAAAAATATCCAATGGACTTGGATAAAGTTGGTATTTGGGGACACTCGGGTGGTGGTTTTGCTACTGCTGCAGCCATGTTCCGTTATCCTGATTTCTTTAAAGTAGGCGTATCTCAAGCGGGTAACCACGAAAACAGAAACTACGAGGACGATTGGGGCGAGCGTTACAATGGTTTGTTGGCCAACTCGGATTATGAGGCGCAGGCGAACCAAAACCACGCAAAAAACTTGAAAGGAAAATTAATGTTAGCGCATGGGATGATGGATAATAACGTACCTCCATATAACACTTATTTAGTAGTTGATGCTTTAAATAAAGCCAATAAAGACTATGATTTAGTGTTGTTCCCGCATAGTGCGCATGGTTTTGGCCCTAACAATCCTTACATGACACGTCGCCGTTGGGATTACTTTGTGAAAAACCTGCTGGGTGCAGAACCTCCAAAGGAATATAATTTAAGAGGAACCAATCAATTGCAGAGATAGCCCATATAGCCGTCATTTCGATGAGTGCAACGAAGAGAAATCTAGCAAGTTGTATAGGCTTCTTGCTAGATTTTAAGGTGTCGCTGCTTCGTGGTCTCTTCGTTATTTATTAACCCAAGTTCGATTAATAAACATGCTACGGTGAACCTTTAAAGCTGATGCTGATCCCGAATGTTCGGGACAGCATGACGAAGCGAAAATACACATCACCCCGACCCTGAAATAAATTTATTTCAGGGTCGGGGGAATCAAAAACAAGATAAATTATTGATTAGACTTACGAAGTTTTTAAAACTTCGTAAGTCTGTAAAAGAAGCCCAAACTAAACCTTGGGCTTTTCTTTTTCCTGTCTTTCCCTAACATGGTCGGCCAGTTGGTAGCCCTTTTTCTCCTCTTTGGCTTCTTTAGGCTTTTTGTTGTCAATCACCAATAAAACAACCAACGAAATAATAGGAATGAGAAAAGAAATAAAAAACCAAAACCAAAAACTTTTGCCAATACTGTGCGCATAAACACCAGCCACTATTTGTGGAATCATCAGAAAACAAAAAAGTAGTATCTCTGGCATGGCAATGGAATTGACCATAGCAAAGATAATTACATTATTGGTAAGGGTTGTTAGGGATTTTGATGATTCGGTAACCCGTACGCTTAAGCTCTTCTAGCGTGCTGTCATTAGGCATCGTTTTAAAAACAATGGCACATAATACTTGAGCAGGAATAATGCCCATTTTAGATAGAAAATCTCTTGTTCGCTTTTTGAAATAGATGGATAGGAACTTGACGCTTCTTTTGTTGGCCAAAGTTTCATTAGCTCCTTCAAAATAAAAATTGGGGTTTAGTTTTTTAAACGCAACCATAGGCAAGTTAAGCCCTGCGGCAAATTTCTCAAGTTCTCTTTCTGCTATTTTGTAAACAAAGTTGCCCACTGGTTCATAAGAAAAGCGGTTTTTCCATAGCTTTTTGCTTAATTGGTCGCTGAAAGTACTAATGACATTCATCAAGCCTAATAAAAAGGGCATTTTGAGTATAGGATCTTGCGGTTCCATTAAAATAAAACCTTTTTTGGCCACACGTACCATTTCATATAAAGCAGCGTAGGGGCGTGGAAAATGGTGATAAGATTCCTTGCACAAAATGTAATCGAAGGCATGGTTAGGATAGCTCATTGCTTCGGCATTTTGCACAGAGAAATCTGTAATCACCTGTTGGTTTTTTGCGATGGCCAGAAAGTCGGTGTTCAGGTCGCTAGCAATAGCTTTGTTGCCCGCTTGGAGAATGTACTGCGCATCAAAGCCGTAGGCATCACCAAGCGTAAGCCATGTTCCGTTTTTATCAACAAGCAGCGGGTTTAGGCTTTTGAAGAAGATTTCTTGCAACCATTTGCCAATAGTAAGCTGCTTAGTATTCAGATGGTTTTTAAGGTAAGTTGATTTGGATTCCTCGGTGGGGAATTTTTGGTTGTACCATTGGCTGTGCTTTTCGTAACTATCTAAATTAAACATGGGCTTTTTTGGATATTTACGGGCTAAAACCCAAAGATGTTGGGCAGAAAAAAATAAAAAAAATCTTCCCAACGTTTAGTTGGTACGGTACGTAATAGCTAATAGGGATTGATGTATAAACAAGGATTTACATATTTGAATGAGCGATTTGGATAAGGAGACAACAGCATTAGTTAAAGCTTGTGCTGAAGGGCATCGCCTATCACAGGAACGCTTGTACAAGCTATTCTATGCAGAGATGTTACGTACCTGTATCCGATACGTGAAAACAGACGATTTGGCGAGAGAGGCCTTGAATACTGCTTTTTTAAAAATTTTTCAACATATCCATACTTATGATGCATTTAAAGGTACACTAGAAGCTTGGATGCGCACCATTATGATTAGAACATGCATTGACCTGAATAGAAAAGAATGCAAGTTTGAAGCCTCTGCTTTAGCGGATGATTTTACCCATGAACAAGCTTTTGTAGCTCCCGAAATTTTAGATAAACTGTATGCCCAAGATCTCATCAGTCTAATTAGATATTTGCCCTACGCCACTCAATTGGTTTTTAACCTTTCTGTGATTGACGGTTATTCGCATAAAGAAATTGCCGACAAGCTGGAAATAGGCGAAGCCACCTCTAGATGGCATCTCTCTGAAGGAAAAAAGCAGCTTCGAAAATTACTGCTTTCCAATGCAGAAAGAAGCATTCATCATCATACTGAAAACAAAGGAGAGAAAAAATGAGAAAGTCGGTATGGTATCATAAACTTTGGCAAAAGAAAATGGCCGAGCTTCCTGTAAATGACGACTTGGATGCGGCATGGCAGCAAATGAATCATTTGTTGGATCAACAATTTGTGCCAACCCGTACCCAAGAGGCCTCTCTTTCTAAAAATGGCTTATTCGCTCAGCTTGCTCAAATCATTAAACTGATTTTTCCTGTAGTGTTAATTGCGGGTGGGGTTTATTTTGCTTTTTATCAAAAGCCAAAAGTTACAGCGAAGAAAAAAATAACAAAGCAAGAGCTGGTTAAAGTACCGAGGGAAAAACAGGTGTTGAAAAACTTGGTTGTTGATGATACAGCAACATTAGTGCCTTCTGAGAGGACAGCCAAAGAGAGGTTTGTTAAAGAAGAAAAATCATCCCCAAAAAGTAACTGGCTGGAAACTCCATCGACTTCCCCAAATCATCCTCAAAAAACAGAAAATTTAAAGAGTGGAATGGATGCTGCTATCCTTTTAAACCAAGCCGAAATTGATAGGCATACAAACGCTAAGGCAAGCTTGCTTCCTTATTTGGATAGTAGGATTGGCTTAGGAGCACATCAGGTAACGGCAGCATCATTGAAGTGGGCACCTAACGAACTGGTACAAAACAGTCAAAAGACCCTAAAGTCATCCTTTGTTTTATCTAAACGGGAGCAACGTCGTTTGAGAAGGACTTTTGTTAGAGATTCAATAAGGAAAGTAAAGGAGGCGAACCAATTGCAGATGGCCAACTTAAAGCCAATTAAGGAAAAGCCGAAAAAGGAAAAACCAAAGGAAATGGTCACGCCCAAATTTAGTTTCGAACTACAGGGAGGTTTAATTTTTTCCAGTCAAAATATCAACCCTTATTTAGGTCTCCAAGCCCAATGGGCTTTAACAAATAGGTGGTTGCTTGGTACAGGGATTCGACTCACGCAGGTTAAAATAAATGGGACATATGAACATCCAGGTTATAACACAGTAACCACAGGTAGTCCTTTTCAAGTGATTGATTCAAGGAAACACACCAATTTGGCACTTCCGTTAAATATCAGTTATAGGCTCAATAAACGGGTTAGCTTAAAAGTGGAAGCCAACATGGCATTTACCCTTTCGCAAAGTGGTGGTAGTAAAGTGGGGTATGTTGCCAATTATTTAGATACCGTTTTCCACAGCAAGCAAATTCAACAAGCATTGTCTGAAACGAGTGTCAACAAACTGCATTTTAATATTGGGGGCGGAGTCAATATTCAGCTTAAGCGATTTAATATCGAAGCCATGTATTTCTACCAGCCAAGCCCTTATCGGGTCAGTAGCAATTTGGGCAGTTACCAGCAACGCTACCGAGCCTTTAGTATTGGTTTGGGCTATTGCTTTTAGCCTATTTCTCCTTTACAGCGGCAACCATTTTTTCGGTGACTAGCTGCATGTTTTTATTGCCAAAAGAATTGCGGATGTAGTTCATCACATCAGCAATTTCATCATCAGCAAAACCAGACGGAGGCATCGCGTTGTTATAAGTTACCCCATTGACCACTACTTTACCATTCATACCGAATTTAATAGAGTGAATAGATTTTTCGGGATATTTTAGCAAGAAATCGGATTTAGCTAACGGCGGGAAAGTGCCTTTTAGCCCCTGTCCATTAGCTAGGTGACAGGTTACGCAGCTTTCCATATAAAGTTCTTTGCCCCGTTCAATGCTTTGGGTTAAATTGTCTTGAGCATTCAACGAGAAAATAGCGGCATAGGCCAGTCCACAGCCAATAAAAGTTAGCAACTTCATACTTATGCTTTAGGACTTATTTTAACAATAGAACCTGTATTTTCCACTACCACATAAATATTGCCATCAGGACCTTGCTTCACATCTCTCACCCTGCCTATCTTATCAAAAATGACTTCTTTTTTAACTACTTTGTTGCCTTTAATGGTTAAATGCTCCAAATTCATGAACTTTAAAGAACCTACTAGCAAATCACCATTCCATTCTTTAAATTTCGGACTGTTCACAAACGTCATCCCGCAAGGAGCAATAGAAGGTTTCCAATAAATCACAGGTTGTTCCATTCCTGGAGCCTCGGTTTTATCAGAGATGATCGAGTTATCGTAATCAATCCCGTAAGTGATTAATGGCCAGCCGTAGTTTTTTCCTTTCTCTACAATGTTCAGTTCGTCGCCACCTTGGGGACCGTGCTCATGTGCCCAAATGGTGCCCGTAGTAGGGTGCATCACTAAACCTTGCGGATTTCTGTGTCCGTAGCTCCATATTTCTGGTAAAGCATCTTTTGTTTTTACAAAGGGATTATCGTTAGGGATTTTTCCATCTTCATGCAAACGCACCATTTTTCCTTGTGCTTTGCTCAAGTTTTGGGAATTTTCCTTTTGTCCACGCTCACCTAATGAAAGGAAAACATAGCCCTTATTATCGAATAAAATTTTACCTCCAAAGTGTACGCCGCCCTTTACATTAGGACTGGCTTTGTACAAATGTTCGATATTGGTCAACTGGTGTCCGTCTAGTTTTGCACGCATCAGTGCGGTGTTAGCTCCGTTATCATCGCCAGCTTCCCCTTCTTGTTTAGGAGAAGAATAGCTGATGTAAATCCAGCCGTTTTCTTTATAGTTGGGGTGAAGTACCACGTCGAGCAAACCACCTTGTCCACGGTAATATACCTTCGGAATGCCAGTAATCTCCTGTGGGTCTAGTGTGCCACCTTTTACTATTCTCAATTTTCCACCTCTTTCTGTAACCAGTACTCGCCCATCAGGTAAAAAAGCCATGGCCCAAGGCATGGTTAAGCCCGTTACAATGGTTTCAGATTTGAGGTTTTTCTCGCTCAACTCGCCATCATTTGAGCTAATGTTGCAGTGGCTCATTAATAAGCCAGAGGCCAATAAAGCTACAGGTAAAAGAAAAAATTTAAAAGACTGCTTAATCATCGAAAATTGAGACTTCATAAAGGACATTTTTTCCTAAAGATATTAAAATAGTATTGACTTGTAAGCATGTAAAAAGAGCTTTACAAAAGAAGGTCTTTTTAAAAAGAAAGGGTTAACTAGTATTAGCCAACCCTTAAGTTCATTTTTAATTATTGTCCGCGTTTGCGTTCATTATCCTTGTTAGAGGTCTGGTCTGACCGTTGACCTCCCGCATTGGTGATGCCTATTTTCTTTTTATCAAGCTTTACATCGTAATTTGCTCTGTCGGCAATGGTACTACCATGAACACGGCCATTATTTTTTGGAAGATTGGTACTTTTCATGATTTCTAAATTTTAGGGTTGATAAAAACATTGGTTGTAGAAGTAACCTGTAAACACCAGCTTTAGTTTTAGAAAAAAGAAAAAGCCCATCCTTTTCTAGTGGATGGGCTTTCGATTTATAGAGAAATCGCAATGCGATTAGAATTTTATTCCTAAACCTACTTGGAAGCCTTGGTTTTTAAATTCAGGAGTGGTTGTAGAACCATTTTCATTATTTTTTTGGAAGTCTATAGCGTAACGACCATAAATACCCACCTTGTTGTTCAAGTCGAACCTTGCACCAATTACACCACCTAACAAACTCTTTTTAAAGCGGTCAGATTCGTCTTCCACTACCTTTTGCTCAGCGCTGGTAAAGCCGTTTTCGAATTTATTGTTGGTTGAAAGCAAGAAAGATACTTGTGGACCCGCAACTACATTGAAACCTTCCGCCAATTTGATACTCGCCAAAATAGGCACATCAATAAAGTGGGTAGTTTGTGTAAACTTGCCAAAAGTAGATTCTAGTTTGTAACCCTTGGTAGAGTACAATAACTCTGGAGTAAAGGCCAAGTTTTCCAATAATTTGATGTCTAAGGTTGCACCTACATGGTAACCTACCAAGTAATCGGTTTTAAAATTGTTATTGCCGTCGTCTTTAATAATGTTTGAAAAGCTGGCACCACCTTTAATACCAAGTCTAATAAAACTATCTGTTGACTGAGCGTTTGCAGTAAGGCCAGTAACAAACAGGCCAAGTACCAGGATAACTATCTTTTTCATTTCTTTTAATTTTAGTTCAATTCACAAAGAGGCTACGTTGCCTTTCGCCAAAACCTCTCTCAAATAAATGTGCCAAAGCCGAAATACTTATGCGCCAATGAGTACCTGCTATCTTTGTAAAAGTGCTTTAAAAGGCAGATTTTTAAACGATTAAAAAAAAATAAACGGTTTTTGAAACCGAGGAAAGAACTCAACGAAGGTGTATCAAATTTAATACAATTGGTTGTGACGGGTAGGTTCACCGTGTATTTTTTACACCTCTTTACAAAAATGTGCGACAATTTATTGGCAACAACAAATGTATTCCGCATCTTTAAAGGATTTTCCGCAAGAAACAGCATTCTCGGAAAAGCAACAACCAAAATTTTTAACACAAAAATGAACAAGAAACTTATCTATGCATTGGGTGTGGTTTCCTTACTTTCAATAGGGAAAGCCAGTGCACAACAACCATCTTACCTCGATTTATTGAAGCAACAGCCACATTGGGTTGATTCGGTATTTAATAAACTGAGCACCAAACAAAAAATAGCGCAGTTGTTTTTCGTGAGGGCACATACCAATCTTAGTCAAGCCTATCAAGATTCTGTTGGTAAAGTAATCAAAAGAGAAAAGTTGGGTGGCGTAGTGTTTTTTCAGGGAGGACCAGAAAGACAGGCAATCCTGACCAATAAATATCAGCAAAAATCTAAAGTTCCATTGCTCATTGCTTCTGATGGCGAATGGGGATTGGGGATGCGATTAGACAGTACCATTTCTTATCCTTATCAAATGGCTTTAGGTGCGGTGCAAAACAAAGAACTCATTTATAAAATGGGTTTAGAAGTAGCGAAGGATTTTAAGCGCATTGGGATGCATATGAACTTAGCACCTGATGTTGATGTCAATAACAACCCACGAAACCCAGTAATCAACTTCCGTTCCTTTGGAGAAAATAAATATAACGTAGCCGAAAAAAGTGCTGCCTATTTAAAAGGAATGCAGGAGGGTGGCTTATTGGTGAGCATTAAACACTTTCCAGGCCACGGCGATACCGATGTGGATTCTCACTATGATTTGCCACAGCTTAAATTCAGTAAAGAACGTTTAGATTCGTTGGAATTGTATCCGTTTAAAGAACTGATTAAGCAAGGAGCTGCAGGCGTAATGATTGCCCATATGAACATTCCTTCGTTAGACCCTACTCCAAACATGCCTTCAACCCTTTCAAAGCCTATCGTGACAGACTTGTTGAAAAATGAGCTAGGATTTAAAGGCTTAATCATTTCAGATGCGATGGACATGAAAGGTGTAACCAAATTCTACAAAGATGGTGAAGCCGAAGTAATGGGCTTAATTGCAGGAAACGATATTTTGGAGCTGGCACACGACACCAAAGAAGCGGTGAAAAAAGTAAAGCAGGCCATTAAAGATGAGCGCATCACGATGGAACGTATTGATGAGAGTGTGAGAAAAGTACTGACCGCTAAATATTGGGCAGGCTTAACCGTAAAACCGCATGTAGATGAAAACAATATCGCAGCAGAAGTTAACCGTCCAGAAAGTATAGCATTGGTACAACAATTAGCCGACGCTAGCATGACCTTGTTGAAAAGCAGAGACGGTTTGGCTAGTCTAACCCCTAACAAAAGAACAGTGATTGTAAATGTGGGCACTCCACAAGCTACTTTGTTCCAAACAGAAATATCGGGCGTTTACAAAAACTCTATCGCTTTTAATGTAGATAAAAATGCCAGTGCAACCGCTATTGCTGAGGTGTTGAAACAGATTAAAGGCGACGACCAAATCATATTGGCCATTGTAGATACAAGATTACGTCCAGGAAATAACATTCCTTTAAATAAAGATGTGAAGGATTTGATTACTTCTCTATCTGCTAGAAACGCAATGGTGGCTTTCTTTGCCAACCCTTATAACTTGGCTAATTTGCCAGGCATCGAAATGGCGAGGTCAATTGTAGTGGCTTACCAAAAAGAAGACTTTATGCAAAAAGCAGCAGCAGCAGTATTCAACAAAAAATTAATGCCAACGGGCAAGTTACCTGTTACGGTAAATGCCATGTTTAAATACGGCGACGGCTTGTAGAATTTGTCAATAAATAGGAAGCGTTCAGTTTAACTGGGCGCTTTTTTTGTTTTTGAAGCGCAGTGTCGCTGTTGCTATGGTCGGCAGTCCCGCTTTCGCTTCAAGTCCGCACTCCCGCCTATTGGCGAGCCGCTTGCGGGCTTTCCGTTCAATCGGGGCTATTTTACTTCGTTTGCTGCAATAAACGTTGTTGGTTTGCATCAGTTAGCAAACGTCAGAGATGGAGCAAAGTTAGCGTTATGTCACCCTTTCAGGGTTTTCTGAAGGCATGGTGTTGTTATAATTGGCCCACCCCTTCGGGGTTATATCCCAAATCCTAAAGGCTTATGTTTTGATGAGGTTTGCACTATTGTGGTTATAAACAAAATTGCCCTCGCTTCCTTGTTATGTTTTAAGTCCGAAGGACTGATATTATACTAGCATTGAACGATAATGTTTATGAACTACGAAGTAGTGACATTATAATTGTTGATGGTATTTGAATGATAACGATTATAAAGGCATATGGCTCTATTTCACCCTTTCAGGGTTTTATTGGAGGTGTGTATTTTGTTATAATCATTTAGCCCCTTCGGGGTTATGCCTGAAGTCGGAAGGACTGACATTATACTAGCATTGAACGATAATAGTTAAGAACTACGACGTAGTGACATCATATTGGCAGATGTCATGATGGTATTTGAATGATAACGATTATAAAGGCTTATGCTCTATTTCACCCTTTCAGGGTTTTATTGGAGGTGTGTATTTTGTTATAATCATTTCACCCCTTCGGGGTATGCCTAAAGTCCGAAGGACTGACATTATTATAGAAAATGATATTGTTTTTCAATCAACATTATTTTTCAACCAATATTG